>NZ_JBLXEC010000003.1:0-239620 GCF_048263515.1 Marinovum sp.
CCAAGCGTTTGGGTAGCCAAGATCGGGCAGGCGAGGCCCGGAGGTGTGGGGCACTCTGTGGGGCAGTTTTCGGCCAAAACACCTGCAAAAACGCAAAAAACCCAGCTATGCTGGGTTTTTTCGCTTGATTATGGTGCCCAGGAGAGGACTCGAACCTCCACGTCCATACGGACACTAGCACCTGAAGCTAGCGCGTCTACCATTCCGCCACCTGGGCAGGTGTCGTGAGGGGGCGTTTAATATTGGCCGCGGAGAGTGTCAACGCAGAATCTGCAAGAAATGCCAGGAAGGCGACAGCTTATCGTCTTGTCACACCCTGGACCCGGTTATATTCCCTTTAGGCAAGGAAAAACGCGAGGCTCCGATGTCCAGACTGGTCACGATCTACGGCGGCTCCGGCTTTGTCGGTCGATATATTGCACGACACATGGCCAAAGAGGGCTGGCGGGTGCGCGTGGCCTGCCGGCGTCCGAACGAGGCCCATTTCGTGCGCACCTATGGTGTGGTGGGCCAGGTCGAGCCGGTTCTGTGCAACATCCGCGATGACACCAGCGTGCGCCAGGTGATGCAGGGCGCCGAGGCGGTGATCAACTGCGTCGGCACCTTCGACGCCACCGGCAAGAACAACTTCGACGCCGTTCAGGCCGAGGGTGCCGGCCGCGTGGCCCGCATCGCGGCGGAAAGCGGCGTGGCCCGGATGGTGCATATCTCGGCGATCGGCGCAAATGCCGAGTCGGAGAGCGATTATCAGCGCACCAAGGCTGAGGGCGAGGCCAATGTCCTGGCGCATATGCCGGGCGCGATGATCCTGCGGCCTTCGGTGATCTTTGGCCCAGAGGACAATTTCTTCAACCGGTTCGCCGGCATGTCCCGGATGGGGCCGATCCTGCCGGTGGTGGGCGCCGACACGAAATTCCAGCCGGTCTATGTCGACGACGTGGCCATGGCCGCGGCGCTTGGCGCCACCGGCAAGGTTCCCGGCGGCGTCTATGAACTGGGCGGTCCCGATGTGGCCAGCTTCCGCGAGTTGATGCAGGAGATGCTGGCAGTGGTGCGCCGCCGCCGGCTGGTGCTGAACCTGCCGTTCTGGGCGGCCAACCTGATGGCGGGCGGCTTCGACCTCTTGTCGAAGCTGACGCTCGGGCTTTTCTCCAACGGCATCCTGACCCGAGACCAGGTGCGCTCGCTGCGCTCCGACAACGTGGTGTCAGAGGGCGCGCGGGGCCTGTCCGACCTCGGCATTCGCCCCACTGCGACCGAGGCCGTGCTGCCGGACTACCTCTGGCGCTTCCGCCCGACCGGTCAATACGACGCGATCAAGGAATCCGCCGGGCGGCTCGACGCGAAGTAAACGGCGAATCATCTGCGGCACTGGTGTCCCGGTACCGCCGGGAGTTCAAGCAAAACGAGGCCTTGGTCAAGCTCTTTGGTACTATGATACCGCTTGTCGCGTGAATATTCCGGCAGCACGCCTCCTGTTCACATGAAAACTTGATCCAAACTTTACGGGTTTGGTAAAATCGCAGGATACCGGTGGGGGCTGGTAAAATCGATCCTGCATGCCGGGCCGTCCGCAGGCTGCGGCGATGCCTTGGCCATGCACCTCGCCTTCCGCGATTTTGCGAGGTGCCCCAATGCCGCATACTGTCAGCCAGTTCATCCTGGCCAATTCTCTCGTCAACCATAACGGTGGGCCACAGACCAACGTGCCGGTCTGGACCGACTACATCGCCCAGGCCGCCGGCCACAGCTACGAGCTCAGCGGAAATTCGGGGTTCCTGTCGCAGTTCGCCGACGCCGAGACGCCCGGATCGGGCTGGGGCTTCGAAGGTGTGGCCCCGGCCTGGGACGCCGAGACCGAGCCCTTCGAGGCGGCGCAACTCGATGTCATCATGGTCGGCCCCGCCAACTTCATCCAGTGGCAGCCACCCGACGCCCCCTATGGCGACGGCAGTCGCTCGGCACTGACCGACATGCAGGCCATCGTCGCCGACATGACGACGGCGCACCCAGGGGCCGAGATCCTGATCTATCAGGGCTGGGCCGACCTGGGGCTGTTTTCCGAGGATCTGTCCAGTGCCGAGGGAGTGATCGAGGCGTATCACGCCTACAATCAGGGCGACTATCTTGACTGGTACGAAGACCTCGCCGCCCAGGTGATTGCCGCCGATCCCGATGCCGATGTGGCGGTGCTGCCCACCGGCGCCATCCTGTCGGAACTGTTGCAGGATGGCGGCGTGCTGGCGGATCTGACCATCGAAGAGCTTTACGTCGATACCGCGCCGCATGGCACCGAGACGCTGTATTTCCTTGCCGGGATGATCAATTACTCGGCCATCTATGGCGAGGCGGTGCCGCCCGACATGGTGATCCCGCCAGAGATCGATCCCCGGATCGCCGAGCGGCTGACCGAGATCGACACGGTGATCTCGGTCGAACTGGAAGCGGCGGGCTTTGACATCGCCGATTTCGAGCCGCCGCCGGAGCCTGAGCCAGAACCCGAGCCGGAACCCGAGCCGGAACCAGAACCTGAGCCGGAGCCCGAACCCGAACCTGAACCGGAGCCGGAGCCCGAACCAGAGCCGGAGCCAGAACCTGAACCGGAACCAGAGCCCACACCCCCACCGGCCCCCGGGGTCATCACCGCCGAATACCTCTCGGTCGCGCCGGATATCGCCTCGGTCACTGCCGCCGATTTCTCGGCCGCCGAGATGACCGAAACCGTCGAAAGCATCGGCTTTACCGAAAGCGACCCCGCCCCCTGGATCGGCGGGCCGGACGACAACTTTGCGGTGCGCTACACCACCGAGCTTTTGATCGAGACCGGCGGCACCTACCGCTTCGAGATGTTTGCCGATGATGGCGCGGTGATCAGTCTCGACGGTCAGGTGATCCTCGACAACGAGGCGCCGGGCTCGGAGTGGTTCCAGCAGGCCGAGGTGACGCTCGAACCGGGGGCACATGACTTCCAGGTGCTCTATCTCGACCGGACCGAGGACCAGATGCTCTACCTCCGCTGGGGCGGTCCCGACACCGGCGAGCAGATGCTGCCGATCACCGGCGCCCCCGACCCCGGCGAGACCGCCGCGCCCTCGCCAGAGGCGATGGCAGAGGCGCTTCTCGGGCTCGAGGCGGAGGGAGACACCAGCAGCCCGGATCCGCTTGAGGAGGAGGTCGGTGCCGACGACGCGCTGCTGCTCTGACCAACAACCTGCGCGCTGCCCCCTTGCGTCAGAGGCCGGCAGCGCGTATATGCCGATCCAACAGCGGCGCGTCGGGCCACACCCGAAGCTCCACCGGAAAGTTCGACGGGCCGCGCGCCCGTTTTTTTGTGCCCGCTCGCCGGGCCGAACCCGCAGGAAGCCGCATGAGTGATATTCTGTCGAATACCCTGATCGCCAAAGCCGCGATCGACCGCCGCCTGGCCGAGATTATCGGCCCGGTGATTGAAGATATGGGCTTTGAACTGGTCCGCATTCGGCTGATGAGCGGCAAGAGCCAGACGCTGCAGATCATGGCCGAACGCCCCACCGGCGGCATCGAGGTCGACGAATGTGCGGCGATTTCCAATGCGGTCAGCGCCACGCTCGACGTCGAGGACCCGATTCTCGACGCCTATACGCTCGAGGTCTCCAGCCCCGGCATCGACCGGCCGCTGACCCGGCTCAAGGATTTCGAGACATTCGAGGGATATGAGGCCAAGATCGAGACCACCGAGCTGATCGACGGCCGCCGCCGCTTCAAGGGCGTGCTGGCCGGTGTCGAGGGAAACGAGGTGCTGATCAACGTCGACGGCTCCTCAGAGGGCGAAGAGACGGTGACCCTGGGCCTGGACTTTGACTGGCTGAGCGATGCCAAGCTGGTCATGACGGACGAGCTGATCCGCGAGATGCTGCGCCAGCGCAAGGCAGCGGACGTGGACGAAACCAAGTTTGACGAGATCGAGACCGAAGAAGCGGCGTCTCAAGAGGAGAAAGAATAATGGCAATCACCTCAGCCAACCAGCTTGAGCTTTTGCAGACCGCCGAGGCGGTGGCACGCGAGAAGATGATCGACCCCGGCCTCGTCGTCGAGGCGATGGAAGAGAGCCTCGCCCGTGCCGCCAAGTCGCGCTACGGCTCCGAAATGGACATCCGGGTTTCGATCGACCGCCGCACCGGCCGGGCGACATTCACCCGCGTGCGCACCGTGGTCGAGGATGAAGAGCTCGAGAACTACCAGGCCGAGATGACCGTCGAACAGGCCAAGCAGTACATGGCCGATCCCAAGGTCGGCGACACCTATGTCGAGGAAGTGCCGCCGGTGGAAATGGGCCGGATCGCGGCGCAATCGGCCAAGCAGGTGATCCTGCAGAAGGTCCGCGAAGCCGAGCGTGACCGCCAGTACGAGGAGTTCAAGGACCGCGCTGGCACCATCATCAACGGCCAGGTCAAGCGCGAAGAATACGGCAACGTCATCGTCGACGTGGGCCGTGGCGAAGCCATCCTGCGCCGCAACGAGAAGATCGGCCGCGAGAGCTATCGCCCGAACGACCGTATCCGCTGCTACATCAAGGACGTGCGCCGCGAAGCCCGTGGCCCGCAGATCTTCCTGTCGCGCACCGCGCCCGAGTTCATGGCCGAGCTGTTCAAGATGGAAGTGCCCGAGATCTACGACGGCATCATCGAGATCAAGGCCGTCGCCCGCGATCCCGGGTCGCGCGCCAAGATCGCCGTCATTTCCTATGACGGCTCGATCGACCCCGTCGGCGCCTGCGTCGGTATGCGTGGTTCGCGCGTCCAGGCCGTGGTCAACGAGCTTCAGGGCGAAAAGATCGACATCATCCCGTGGAACGAGGACCAGCCCACCTTCCTGGTGAACGCGCTGCAGCCCGCCGAGGTCACCAAGGTGGTTCTCGACGAGGAAGCCGAGCGCATCGAGGTGGTGGTGCCGGAAGAGCAGCTCTCGCTCGCCATCGGCCGTCGCGGTCAGAACGTGCGTCTGGCCTCACAGCTCACCGGTCTCGACATCGACATCATGACCGAGGCCGAGGAATCGGCGCGTCGTCAGAAGGAATTCGAAGAGCGCACGCAGCTGTTCATGGACACGCTCGACCTCGACGAATTCTTCGCCCAGCTGCTGGTCTCGGAAGGCTTCACCAACCTCGAAGAGGTGGCCTATGTCGAGCAGGACGAACTGCTGGTGATCGATGGTGTCGACGAAGGCACCGCCGAAGAGCTGCAGACCCGCGCCCGCGAATATCTCGAGGAACAGGCCCGCAAGGCGCTGGCCAGTGCCCGCGAACTGGGTGCCGAGGACAGCCTTATTGACTTTGACGGTCTGACACCCCAAATGATCGAAGTTCTGGCCAAGGACGGTATCAAGACTCTCGAAGACTTCGCCACCTGCGCCGATTGGGAGCTGGCCGGCGGATGGACCACGGCCAATGGCGAGCGCATCAAGGATGACGGCCTGCTCGAGCCTTTCGACGTCTCGCTCGAGGAAGCCCAGGCGCTGGTGATGACCGCACGGGTCGAGCTGGGCTGGGTGGATCCGGCGGATCTCGAAACCGCGGAAGACGACAGCGCAGAAGAAGACGAAGACGCCACCGCCGATGAGGACGCGCAAGCGCCCGAAGAGGCACGGGACTGAACGGTCGCGGAGGCGAAACGATGACACGCGGCGGAAAAGACAAGGACCGGGACGACACCGGGCCCGAGCGTAAATGCATCGCCACCGGCGAGGTCTTGCCGGTGTCGCGGATGATCCGCTTCGTCGTCGGCCCCGAGGGCCAGGCGGTGCCGGATATCCTGGGCAAGCTGCCCGGGCGCGGCATCTGGGTGTCGTCGGACCGGGCCGCCCTGGAAAAGGCGGTATCGAAAAAGCTGTTCGCGCGCAGCGCGAAACAGCCGGTCACCGTCCCCGACGGGCTGGTGGCCGAGGTTGAAAGACAGATCGCGCGCCGCGTGGTCGATCTGATTTCGCTCGCCCGCAAGGGCGGGCGCGCGGTCGCCGGGTATGAAAAGGTCAAGGACTGGCTTCAGAAAGAAGAGGCTCGCGTCCTGATCCAGGCCAGCGACGGCTCCGAAAGGGGCAAGACCAAGCTGAGCACCCCCTACGGGGGCAAGTTCATCGGCTGGCTGACCGCAGACGAGTTAGGATTGGCATTCGGCCGACAAACTGTGATACATGGCGCGCTGGCGTCTGGTGGACTCACGGAACGTGTAGTAGAGGAAGCCGCAAGATTGAAAAATCTACGCGCGCAAGACGACGGTGGCAACGGTCACCGGAAAGGAAAATAGAGCTTTGAGCGATAATGACGGCAAAAAGACCCTTGGTTTACGTGGCGGCTCCCGTCCGGGCAATGTGAAGCAGAGCTTCAGCCATGGGCGGACAAAGAACGTCGTGGTTGAAACCAAACGCAAGCGCGTGGTCGTGCCCAAGCCGGGCGGGGCCAAACCCGGCTCTGGCGGGGCTGGCGGGGGCGTGGGTGGTGCCGGCAAACGGCCCGCCGGGATCACTGATGCCGAGATGGAGCGCCGTCTGAAGGCGGTCCAGGCTGCCAAGGCGCGCGAAGTCGAAGAGGCCGCGGCCCGCAAGGCGGACGAGGAGGCGCGCGCCGAAGAGCGCGAGCGCCGCCGCGCCGAGATGGAGGCCAAGGAGCGCGAACAGCGCGAGGCCGAAGAGAAAGCCAAGGCAAAGGCCGAGGAAGAAGAGCGCAAGCGCCAGGCCGCCGAGACCAAGGCCAAGGCCGCCGCAGCCAAGGCCGCGGCCCCCGACGAGGGCCAGCCCGACGCGCAGCGCGGTGGCGGGTCCAAGCAGGCCCCGGCCAAGAAGCCCGAGCGCGAGCAGGACCGTCAGAACAAGGGCAAGGGTGCCCGCGATGGCGGCCGTCGCTCCGGCAAGCTGACCGTGAACCAGGCGCTCACCGGTGGCGAAGGCGGGCGTCAGCGCTCGATGGCCGCGATGAAGCGCAAGCAGGAACGTGCCCGGCAGAAAGCCATGGGCGGCCCGGTCGAGCGCGAGAAGGTTGTCCGCGAGGTCAAGCTGCCCGAGGCGATCGTTGTCTCCGAGCTGGCCAACCGCATGGCGGAACGCGTGGCGGACGTGGTCAAATCGCTCATGAACATGGGCATGATGGTCACCCAGAACCAGACGATCGACGCCGATACCGCCGAGCTGATCATCGAAGAGTTCGGTCACAAGGTGCAGCGGGTCTCCGATGCCGATGTCGAAGACGTCATCAAGGAGGTCGAGGACAAGGAAGAGGATCTCCAGTCCCGTCCCCCGGTCATCACCATCATGGGCCACGTCGACCACGGCAAGACCTCGCTGCTCGACGCGATCCGCAACACCAAGGTCGTCTCCGGCGAAGCCGGCGGCATCACCCAGCACATCGGCGCCTATCAGGTGGAAACCGACACCGGTGCCATCCTGTCGTTCCTCGACACGCCGGGCCACGCCGCCTTTACCTCGATGCGGTCGCGCGGGGCCCAGGTGACGGATATCGTCGTGCTCGTGGTGGCTGCCGATGACGCGGTCATGCCGCAGACCATCGAGGCGATTGCCCACGCGAAAGCGGCTAAGGTGCCGATGATCGTGGCGATCAACAAGTGCGACAAGCCTGCCGCAAACCCCGACAAGGTGCGGACCGACCTGCTTCAGCACGAAGTCATCGTCGAGAAGCTCTCGGGTGACGTGCAGGACATCGAAGTGTCGGCCATCACCGGTCAGGGCCTCGACGAGCTGCTCGAAGCCATCGCGCTTCAGGCCGAGATTCTCGAGCTCAAGGCCAACCCGAACCGTGCCGCGCATGGTGCGGTGATCGAAGCCCAGCTCGACGTCGGCCGCGGCCCCGTCGCCACCGTTCTGGTGCAGAACGGCACGCTGAAACAGGGCGATATCTTCGTCGTGGGCGAGCAGTGGGGCAAGGTGCGGGCGCTGATCTCGGACACCGGTGAACGGGTCGAAGAGGCCGGTCCGTCGGTGCCTGTCGAGGTGCTGGGTCTGAACGGCACACCGGAAGCGGGTGACGTGCTCAACGTGGTCGACACCGAAGCGCAGGCGCGCGAGATCGCGGAATACCGAGAGCAGGCCGCCAAGGACAAGCGGGCCGCGGCCGGTGCGGCGACCACGCTCGATCAGCTTCTGGCGAAAGCCAAGGAAGACGAGAACGTGGCCGAGCTGCCGATCCTGGTCAAGGCCGACGTGCAGGGCTCCGCCGAGGCCATCGTCCAGGCGATGGAGAAGATCGGCAACGACGAGGTGCGCGTGCGCGTGCTGCACTATGGTGTGGGCGCGATCACCGAGACCGACGTGGGCCTGGCAGAGGCGTCCAACGCGCCGATCCTCGGCTTCAACGTCCGGGCCAATGCCTCGGCGCGGAACTCGGCCAACCAGAAGGGCGTGGAAATCCGCTACTACAGCGTGATCTACGACCTGGTCGACGACGTCAAAGCCGCCGCTTCGGGCCTGCTGTCGGCAGAGGTTCGCGAGAACTTCATCGGCTATGCCCAGATCAAGGAGGTCTTCAAGGTCTCCAACGTCGGCAAGGTCGCCGGCTGTCTGGTGACCGAAGGGGTGGCGCGCCGCTCCGCCGGTGTCCGCCTGCTGCGCGACGACGTGGTGATCCACGAAGGCACGCTGAAGACGCTCAAGCGCTTCAAGGACGAGGTTGCCGAAGTGCAATCCGGCCAGGAATGCGGCATGGCCTTCGAGAACTACGACGATGTCCGCCCCGGCGACGTCATCGAGATCTTCGAGCGCACGGAAGTCGAACGCAAGCTCGACTGATCCGACCGCAAAGTGTGAAAATGGAAAAGGGGACAGAGCAATCTGTCCCCTTTTTCGTTGACTCGTTAACCGTGGATGGCGGGAGGCAGGGCCGTCAGATCGAAGGGCAGAGACCCTTCAGACCGGCAGCCCCAGGAACACCCGCGCCCCATCGCGCACCGCAATCCGGCCATCGGCCAGCTGGCGCAAGAAAATACCCTGAACCGTGATGTACTTTCCCAGCGATATCGTTCTCAACATATCCTGATCCTCCGGTTGCCTGCGACAGACCTTATGGAAACCGTCGACATTGTCGAGGGGCGCAGAAGGTCACAAACAGCCCGCTGTTGTATCAAAGCGCTGTAAAATGCATCGAACGTTGCGTCCTTTGTCGCCACCGGCGAAACACCGCTCAGAGCCAGTCGCGCAGGATCGGGATCAGCGGCAGATCGGCGGGCGGCATCGGGTAGTCGCGCAGCCTGTTCGGCGCCACCCACGCCAGGGTCTGGCCTTCCTGCGCCTGCGGTATGCCCTGCCACTTGCGGCAGGCAAAGACCGGCATCAGCAGGTGAAAGCTGTCGTAGGCGTGGCTGGCAAAGGTCAGCGGCGCCAGGCAGGAGGCCCAGGTGTCGATGCCCAGCTCTTCCTGCAGCTCGCGGATCAGCGCCGCTTCCGGCGTTTCGCCCGGCTCGACCTTGCCGCCGGGAAATTCCCAGAGCCCGGCCATGGATTTGCCCTCGGGCCGCTGCGCCAGCAGCACGCGGCCGTCACGGTCGATCAGGGCAACGGCTGAGACGAGGATCACATGTGTCATGGCGCTGTGCTTCTGGCGGGCGTGGGTGCGAGGGGTCTCCCCCTCGCGCTCCCCGGCGGTATTTGGAAAGAGAAGAAGATCAGGAGCGATAATCGGCGTTGATGTCGATGTAGCCGTGGGTCAGATCACAGGTCCAGACGCGCTTGGCGCCCTGCCCGATCCCCAGATCGACGGCGATGGCGATATGGTCGCCCTTCATGTGCGCCGCGGCATCGGCTTCCTTGTAGTCGGGATGCACCCAGCCGTTTTCCGCCACCAGCGTATCGCCGAAGCGGATGGTGATGCGGTCACGGTCGGCCTGAGCGCCGCTCTTGCCGATTGCCATGACGACGCGGCCCCAGTTCGGGTCCTCGCCGGCGATGGCGGTCTTGACCAGCGGCGAATTGGCGATGGCCATGGCGTGGGTATGGGCCTCGGCATCGCTGGCGGCGCCGGTCACGTCGATCTGGACGAACTTGGTCGCGCCCTCGCCGTCGCGCACCACCTGGTGGGCGAGGTCCATCATCACCTCGAAGAGCGCCTCCTCGAAGGCCACGTTGTCGGCCACGTCGACGCCGGACTTGCCGGTGGCAGCCAGCAGCAGCGTGTCCGAGGTCGAGGTGTCGCTGTCGACGGTGATGCAGTTGAAGGTCAGGTCGGTCAGCTTCGACAGCATGGCCTGCAGCGCCGGCTGGGCGCAGACGCCATCGGTGAAGATATAGACCAGCATCGTCGCCATGTCGGGCGCGATCATGCCCGACCCCTTGGCGATGCCGGCGATCTGAACGGTTTTGCCGTCGATCTCTATGCTGCGGGTGGCGCCCTTGGGATAGGTGTCGGTGGTCATGATGGCGCGGGCGGCATCGGTGATGGCGCCCGGGTCCTGTGCCGCGATCAGGTGATCGAGCACGTCGATGATCCGGTCATGCGGCAACGGCTCGCCGATCACCCCGGTCGACGAGGTGAAGACCCGCGCCTCGGGCACGCCGGCAGCCTCGGCCGCCGCCGCACAGATCGCCGCGACCGAGGCCACGCCGCGCTGGCCGGTGAAGGCGTTGGAATTGCCGGCATTGACCAGGATCGCCGCGCCGGCGTCCAGGGCGCTGCCCAGCTTGGCCTGGCAGTCGAGCACCGGGGCCGAGCGGGTGGCCGAGCGGGTGAAAACCCCTGCCACGGCGCTGCCCGGGGCAAGCAGCGCCAGCATCACGTCCTTGCGCCCCGCATAGCGCACCCCTGCCTCGGCCGAGGCAAAAGTGACACCGTCGATCACGGGCATCTCGGGGAACGCGGCGGGCGCGAGGGGGGAAACAGGCAGGGATTTGGCCATGGTTTACTGTCCGATCAGGTCGATGTTCTTCAGGACCGAGGTGTCGACCTCTGCCTTGTCGGTCTTGGTGATCTCGGCGGCCTCGGTCAGGCCGTCCAGCACTTCGTCGAGCGCCGCGTTGCGGACCTGCTGCTCGAGCTCGGCGCGAACCTCTTCCATCGCGGGCGCCTCGGCGACGCGGGTCTCATTGAGCTTGATCACGTGCCAGCCGAACTGTGTCTGCACCGGGTCCGAGATGTCGCCGGCGCCCAGTTCCTTTACCGCCGCTTCGAACTCGGCCACCATCATGCCGGCACCGAACCAGCCCAGCTCGCCGCCATTGGGGCCGGAGGGACCGGTCGAGTTTTCCTTGGCCAGCTCGGCGAAATCCTCGCCGGCGCGGGCGCGTTCGGCCAGGGCCGCGGCCTTTTCCTCGGTCTCGACGAGGATGTGCGAGGCATTGAATTCCATGCCGCGGTTCTCGCCCTCGTAGGTCTCGGCATAGGCGTCGGCCAGCGCCGCCTCGGTCACCGCTTCATCCATCGCCGCCTGGGCATGTTCGGCGGCGCGCAGGGCGCGTTCCTCGTTGTCGAGCGCCAGAGCCACGCGTTGCGACACCTCTTCAGGGCCGGCCTGCACCAGCAGGGTCTGCTGGATCAGCTGGTCCATGATGCCTTCCCAGAGCACGTCGTCGGGCAGCTGGCGCAGCTGTTCGGGCAGCGAGGCGCGGATCATGATCATGTGGCCGAGGGTGATTTCGGTTCCGTTGACCGTGGCCACCACCTGATCCACGTCGACCGGCGCATGTTGTTCAGCCAGGACGGGGGAGGCCAGAGCGGCCATCAGAGCGGCGGTTTTCACGCTTTTCAACATCAAGTTTTCCTTCATTCATGGCCGCGCCGGTGGGCGGCGTTGACACTGCAGGGGGCGACCCTTACATCGCTTTTGTCCCGACGGACGCCCCATTCCCGAAAAGGCATATGGGTTGCGGTGCGGACGGGCAAGCCGCGGACACAAAGATGTGCGCATTATTCGACGGAGAGAGTATGCTGGGCTTTGGAAAACTCGCCAGATCGGTGTTCGGAACACCGAACGACCGCAAGATCAAGGCGACGCGCCCGCTGGTCGAACAGATCAACGCTCTGGAACCTGAGTTCGAGAAACTCAGCGACGAAGAGATCAAGGCACGGACCAAGTCCCTGGCCGAACGCGCCAACGGTGGCGAGAGCCTCGATGCGCTGCTGCCCGAGGCCTTTGCCAACTGCCGCGAGGCTGCCAAGCGGGCGCTGGGCCTGCGCGCCTTTGACGTGCAGCTGATGGGCGGGATCTTCCTGCACCAGGGTAACATTGCCGAGATGAAGACCGGTGAGGGCAAGACCCTTGTCGCCACCTTCCCCGCCTACCTGAACGCGCTGACCGGCAAGGGCGTGCATATCGTCACGGTCAACGACTACCTGGCGAAACGTGACGCCGAGTGGATGAGCAAGGTCTACGGTGCCCTCGGGCTGACCACCGGCGTGGTCTATCCCTGGCAGTCCGAGCAGGAAAAGCACGACGCCTACAACTGCGACATCACCTATGCGACGAACAACGAGCTGGGCTTCGATTATTTGCGCGACAACATGAAGTCCGAGCTGAAGGACATGTTCCAGCGCGGCCACAACTTCGCCATCGTCGACGAGGTCGACTCGATCCTGATCGACGAGGCGCGGACGCCGCTGATCATCTCGGGTCCCGCCGAGGACCGCTCTGACCTCTACCAGACCATCGACAAGCTGATCCCGCTGCTGCAAGACAGCCACTTCACGCTGGATGAAAAGACCCGCAACGTCACCTTTACCGATGACGGCAACGAGTTCCTCGAGGCGCAGCTGCGCGCCCATGACCTCCTGCCCGAAGGCCAGTCGCTCTATGACCCGGAAAGCACCACCGTGGTGCACCACGTCAACCAGGGTCTGCGGGCGCACAAGCTGTTCCAGAAGGACAAGGACTACATCGTCCGCGACAACGAGGTCGTGCTGATCGACGAATTCACCGGCCGGATGATGGCCGGTCGGCGGCTGTCCGACGGTCTGCACCAGGCGATCGAGGCCAAGGAAGGCTGCGAGATCAAGCCCGAGAACGTCACGCTGGCCTCGGTGACCTTCCAGAACTACTTCCGGCTTTATGACAAGCTTGGCGGCATGACCGGCACCGCGGCCACCGAGGCCGAGGAATTTTCCGAGATCTACGGGCTGGGCGTGGTCGAAGTGCCGACCAACAAGCCGATCGAGCGGATCGACGACGATGACAAGGTCTTCCGCACCAACGACGAGAAGTACAAGGCGATCATCGAAGAGATCAAGAAGGCGCACGAAAAGGGCCAGCCGGTCCTCGTCGGCACCACGTCGATCGAGAAGTCCGAGATGCTGAGCCGCGCGCTGACCGAGGCCGGTCTGACGCACAACGTGCTCAACGCCCGCCAGCACGAGCAAGAGGCGCAGATCGTCGCCGATGCCGGCAAGCTGGGTGCGGTGACCATCGCCACCAACATGGCCGGCCGCGGGACCGACATCAAGCTGGGCGGCAACGTCGAGTTCAAGATCATGGAGGCCATCGCCGCCAATCCCGAAGCCGACCCCGAGAAGATCCGGCAACGGATCGAAGAGGAGCACAAGGCCGACGAAGAGGCGGTGAAGCAGGCCGGCGGGCTCTATGTCCTGGCCACCGAGCGCCACGAGAGCCGCCGGATCGACAACCAGCTGCGCGGCCGGTCCGGCCGTCAGGGGGACCCGGGCCGGTCGTCCTTCTTCCTGTCGCTTGACGATGATCTGATGCGGATCTTCGGCTCCGAGCGGCTCGACAAGGTGCTCAACACCCTCGGCATGAAGGAAGGCGAGGCGATCGAGCACCCTTGGGTGAACAAGTCGCTGGAACGCGCCCAGGCCAAGGTCGAGGGGCGCAACTTCGACATCCGCAAGCAGCTGCTGAAGTTCGACGACGTGATGAACGACCAGCGGAAAGTGATCTTCTCGCAGCGCCGCGAGATCATGGAAGCCGAGGACCTGTCGGAAATCGTTCAGGACATGCGCCACGAGGTGATCGACGAGCTGGTCGATCAGTATCTGCCGCCGAAGTCCTATGCCGATCAATGGGACGCCGAGGGCCTTCAGGGCGCGGTGATCCAGTATCTCGGGCTCGACCTGCCGATCCGCGACTGGGCCGAGGAAGAGGGTGTCGACCAGGAAGTCGTGCGCGAGCGTCTCGAGGAAAAGAGCGACGCCTACATGGCGGAAAAGGCCGCGGCCTTTGGCCCCGAGACCATGCGCAACATCGAAAAGCAGGTTCTGCTGCAGACCATCGACGCCAAGTGGCGCGAGCACCTGCTGACGCTCGAGCACCTGCGCTCGGTTGTGGCCTTCCGCGGCTACGCCCAGCGCGATCCGCTCAACGAGTACAAGAACGAGGCCTTCCACCTGTTCGAATCGATGCTCGAGAGCCTGCGCGAGGATGTCAGCCAGAAGCTGGCGCAGATCCGGCCGATGACCGAAGAGGAACAGGCCGCCCTGCTGCGTCAGATTCAGGAGCAGCAGGCCGCTCAGAAGGCCCTGAACGACCAGGCCAAGCCGGTGGGCGAAAACGCCCCGCCGCCGCAGGAGGCCGAGGCCGCCGCGCCGGGCTTCGACGAGGAGACCCCCGAGGCCTGGGCCAACACCGGCCGCAACGAGCCCTGCCCCTGCGGCTCCGGCAAGAAGTTCAAGCACTGCCACGGCCGCGTTTGAGCTGTTGCAGAAGTGATGGAAAGGCCGGGCATCTGCCCGGCCTTTCGCGTTTCCGGGTGCGCCGGTCGGAGAAGCGCCAGCGTCGGGCCGCGGCACGGCGAAGCACCCTCCGATCGGAGCGCTTTATCCCAGTCACTGGCGCGCTTTGAACGAGCGGAGTGCTGACGTCACCCAATCGCCGGGCCAGGGGGCGGCCCGGCGATGGCGCGGCGGCCTGCGGCCTTGATTCCGCGCCCGTGGCGCATCGATCTGACGTCACCACGGTTGAAATAGCGCCAGCGTCGGGCCGTGGCGCGGCGAAGAAACCTCCGGTCAAAGTACTTTATCCCCGCCACTGGCGCGCTTTGGACGAGCGACGCGCTCACGTCACCTAATCGCCGGGCCAGGGCGGCGGCCCGCGGCCTTGTTCCGCGCCAACCTCATCCCTCCACACCAACCGCAACTCCGCTCAATTGTGTCTCAATTGCGGACAATCCCCGGCAAACGGCGCAAAGACTCCGCCAAGCCGCCCAATCTCCGCCCGCTTCCCCGGCGATACCTGAGCCCAGGAACAGCCCTTTCAGGGGCAAGGAGGCAGAGATGAAACTTCCGGTTGGCAAACTTTCGATGGGCAAACTTTCCATTGGCCGCGGCGCGCCCAAGACAGAAGCGCCGGCCACGAGCAGTGCAGAGGGCAAGGCCAGGTTCACCCTGCCGAAACGCATTCCGCTCAACAAATCCACGGTGGCGCTGGGCAGCGGCATCATCATCTTCTCGGTGGGCTTCGTGCTGCAGAACTTCGGCAGCCACCCGGCCTCGGAACTGAAGTCCGCCCATCCGCCCAAGGTGCAGAGCGCCACGCTGGTGCCGATGCTCGAGCGCGACATCGACCTCGAGGCGATCACCCCGACCTCGGCCAGCATCCTGCCGATGGATCGGCCGCTGCCGGCCCTGCCGCGCGAGACCCAGGCCACCCCGGTCGCCGATGGCGTGACCGGCACCGCCGCCCTGGCCGCGCTCGAGGACACTGCCGCCCCGGCACCGCTGGCGCCTGAAACGGCCCCGGACACCCTCGAAACCGCCGAGAGCAGCCCGGTCCTGCCCTGTGAAATCAACATGACCGCCGATCCGGCGCCGGCCGCAATGGTCGACCTGATGGTCGAGGCCGGCTGCCTGCCCGATGCACGCTTTACCCTGCATCATAACGGCATGATGTTCCACGCCCTGACCGACGGCTCCGGCCGCAGCCAGCTACGCGTCCCGGCGCTGGCCCGCAACGCGGTCTTCATCGCCTCTTTCGACAACAACGAAGGCGCGGTGGCGCAGATCGAAGTGCCGACGCTGGAATTCTACGACCGGGTCGTGGCGCAATGGCGCGGACATGCCGGGCTCGGCCTGCATGCGCTGGAATTCGACGCCCGCTACTTCGGCAAGGGTCACATCCATTCCGCCAGCCCCAGCGACCTGACCGCCGCGGCCAGCGGCACCTCGGGCTTCCTGACCCGCTTTGGCGAGAATGCCGGTGGCGACGCGCTGATGGCCGAGGTCTACACCTTCCCCTCGGGCACCTCGAACACGGCCGGTCAGATCGGCCTGTCGGTCGAAGCCGAAGTCACCGAGGCCAACTGCGGCAAGGAGATCGCGGCCCAGACGCTGCAGCTCAAGCCCGGCGAAAAGCTCCGCACCCGCGACGTGACGCTTTATATGCCGGCCTGTGACGCTGGTGGAGACTTTCTGGTGTTGAAAAATCTCTTCGAAGACCTGAAAGTCGCGTCGAACTGAACCCGACAGGAAGGCCCGCCTCGGATGTACAAGTTGCGTGCGGCGTTCTGCGCCGCACTTTTCCTTTTTGCGGCGGTCTTGCCCCGGGGCGCGATGGCACAGGACGTGACGCTGACCTCGCTGGACGGCGCGGTCGAGATCGACGGCACGCTCAAGGGGTTCGACGGCGAGTTCTACCGTCTCGACACCGTCTATGGCGAGATCACCGTCGATGCCTCCGGCGTCAGCTGCGCCGGACCGGGCTGCCCCAACCTCGAGGCCTTCGTGGCCGAGATGCGGGTGTCCGGCGCGGCCACCATGGGCCGGGTGCTGATGCCGGCGCTGATCGAGGCCTTTGCCCTGCGCAACGGCCTTGTGGCGACCCGCACCGAGGCAGGCGAGAACCGCTTCGACTATGCTCTGAGCGACCGCGAGACCGGCGTCGAAAAGGCGCTGTTCCGCTTTCACACCACCAATACCGACGAGGGCTTTGCCGACCTCTTGGCCGATGACAGCGATATCGTCATGTCGCTGCGCGAGGTCCGCGCCTCTGAGGTGCGTGCCGCCCGCGAGGCCGGGCTGGGCGATCTGACCGGGCCGAACCGCAGCCGGGTGCTGGCGCTTGATGCCATGGTGCCGATCGTGTCGCACAAGAACCCGCTCAATGCGATCAGCCCGGCGCAGCTGGCACGGATCTTCGGCGGGCAGATCACCAACTGGCTGCAGATGGGCGGGCCGGATGCGCCGATCGTGCTGCATCTGCCGCAGCCCAGCTCGGGGCTGGCGCAATCGGTGCAGGACAAGCTGATCGCCCCGGCGCGCGCCGATCTGGCCAAGCAGGTCGAGCGTCATGCCGACAACGCCAGCCTTTCGGCTGCGGTGGCCGAGGATGTGCTGGCGATCGGCATCACCAGCCATTCCGAGATCGGCAATGCCAAGCCGGTGGTGCTGACCGGGCGCTGCGGCTTTCAGCTGCGCGCCTCGCGGCTGGCAATCAAGACCGAGGATTACCCGCTGACCGCGCCGATGTTCCTCTACCTGCCGGCCCGGCGCCTGCCCAAGCTGGCGCGGGATTTCCTGACCTTCACCCGGTCGGACCCGGCGCAGATCGTCATTCGCCGCGCCGGATTCGTCGATCAGGCGCCGGAAGAGGTCGAGATCAACGCCCAGGGCGACCGCTTTGCCAATGCGATCACCGCCGCCGGCGCCGAGACGCCGCTGTCGGAGCTCAAGCGGCTGGTGGGCACGCTGGGCAGCCGCCACCGGCTGTCGACCTCCTTCCGCTTCCGCGCCGGCTCGACCCTGCTTGACGCGCAGTCGCTGTCCAATGTGCAGCAGTTGGCCCGGGCGCTGGAGGGCGGCAAATACGACACCCGCTCGATCCTCTTCGTCGGCTTCTCCGACGGCCAGGGCGCCGCGGAAGCCAACCGCGCCATCGCCTCGCGTCGGGCCGAGGCGGTGCGTGACGCGGTGGTGGCCGCGGCCGAGACCGCCAACCTCGACCGGGTGCATATCGACGTCGAGGCCTTTGGCGAGGCCCTGCCGCTGGCCTGCGACGAGACCGCCTGGGGGCGGCAGGCCAACCGGCGGGTCGAGGTCTGGGTCAAGTAGTCAAGTCAGGTTTCGCCGTGCCTGCGCACGTCGACCGGCCGGGGGGCTCTGCCCCCCGGACCCCCATGCCTGAACCGGGGGGCCGCGCCTCCCGGACCCTCCGTGTCTGAACCGGGGGGCTCTGCCCCCCGGACCCCCCGAGGGTATTTGCAGCAAGAGGAAGCAGGGGGCGGGGTGCCTCCGGGGGTGATGTGGGGGCTTGGGGGCGAGCGGGGGCTTTGTGGGCGCGGGGTGTTGCCGCGAAGGGACCTCTTGCCGGTTCTGGCTGCCCATGGCACCGTTGCGGCAAAGCGACCGGGAGGCACTGCCCATGGCCACGAAGACCAAAGCCACTGACGACACCACACATCTGCCGCAGACATTCGAGCCGAGAAACCCGGGCATGGCGCTCGATCTCGACTGGGTGCTGGGCGTTCATGCCAACCGCTCGGCGATCGAGCGCCGCGCAGCCACCCTGCCGGGGCGGCGAAGCGTGAAGAAGGACTATCAGGCCGCCTGGCTCTGCCGCGCGATCTCCTGCATCGATCTGACCACGCTGTCGGGCGATGACACCGAGGGACGGGTGCGCAGGCTCTGTGCCAAGGCGCGACAGCCGGTCAGGGCCGACATCCTGCAGGAGCTGGGGATGGAAGGGCTGACCACCGGCGCGGTCTGTGTTTATCACGACATGGTGCCCACGGCCGTTGCGGCGCTGGAGGGGACGAACATCCCGGTTGCGGCCGTCTCCACCGGCTTTCCCGCCGGGCTGTCGCCGTTTCACCTGCGGGTCGCCGAGATCCACGAAAGCGTCGAGGCCGGGGCGCGGGAGATCGATATCGTGATCTCGCGGCGGCACGTGCTGCAGGGTAACTGGCAGGCGCTCTATGACGAGATGCGGGCCTTTCGCGCCGCCTGTGGCGAGGCGCATGTCAAGGCGATCCTGGCCACCGGCGAGCTGGGCACCTTGAAGAACGCCGCCCGCGCCAGCCTGGTCTGCATGATGGCGGGGGCCGATTTCATCAAGACCTCGACCGGCAAGGAAAGCGTCAATGCCACCCTGCCCGTCAGCCTGGTGATGATCCGCGCGATCCGCGACTACCACCAGTGCACCGGCGTCCGCGTGGGCTACAAGCCCGCCGGCGGGATTTCCAAGGCCAAGGACGCGCTGACCTACCTCGCACTGATGAAGGACGAGCTGGGCGACCGCTGGCTGCAGCCCGACATGTTCCGCTTTGGCGCCTCGTCGCTGCTAGGCGATATCGAACGCCAGCTCGAACACCATGTCACCGGCCGCTACTCGGCCAGCCACCGCCACGCGCTGGCCTGATCGGAGACCGTCATGACCGTCAAGGAAATTTTCGAAAGCATGGATTACGGCCCCGCCCCCGAAAGCGCCGGTGATGCGCTGGCCTGGATCGTCGATCAGGGCAGCCGGTTCGGCATGTTCATCAACGGTGACTGGACCGCTGCCCGCGGCGAGTTCCACTCGAAGAACCCCGCCAATGGCGAGACCCTGGCCGATCTGACCCAGGCGATCCCCTCGGAGATCGACGATGCGGTTGCTGCCGCGCGCGCGGCGCAGCCGGGCTGGGCCGGACTTGGCGGCCATGGGCGGGCGAAATACCTCTATGCCATCGCCCGGCTGCTGCAGAAACATGCGCGGCTCTTCGCGGTGCTGGAAACCCTCGACAATGGCAAGCCGATCCGCGAGAGCCGCGACATCGACGTGCCGCTGGCGCAGCGGCATTTCTACTATCACGCCGGCATGGCGCAGCTGATGGAGGCGGAGCTGCCGGGGCGCGAGGCGCATGGCGTCTGCGGCCAGATCATCCCGTGGAACTTCCCGTTGCTGATGCTGGCCTGGAAGATCGCCCCGGCGCTGGCGGCGGGCAATACCGTGGTGCTGAAACCGGCGGAATACACCTCGCTGACGGCGCTGCTGTTTGCAGACATCTGCCTGCAGGCCGGCCTGCCCAGGGGCGTGGTCAATATCGTCACCGGTGATGGCGCGGTGGGCGAGGCGATCGTCAATCATCCGGGCATCGACAAGGTGGCTTTCACCGGGTCGACCCCCGTGGGCCGGGCGATCCGCGCGGCCACGGCGGGCAGCGGCAAGGCACTGACGCTCGAGCTGGGCGGCAAGTCGCCTTACATCGTCTTCGAAGACGCCGATATCGACTCGGCGGTCGAGGGGCTGGTGGACGCCATCTGGTTCAACCAGGGCCAGGTCTGCTGCGCCGGATCGCGGCTGATCGTGCAGGAGGGCATCGCCGAGACCTTCCACGACCGGCTGCGCGCGCGGATGGACAAGCTGCGCCTGGGCAACCCGCTCGACAAATGCATCGACGTCGGTGCCATCGTCGACCCGGTGCAATTGCAGACCATCTCGCAGATGGTCGACGGCAACACCGCCGGCGAGGTCTATCGCGCCAATGTCGATCTGCCCGCCGAGGGCTGCTTCTACCCGCCGACGCTGATCACCGGGCTGCATCCCTCGGATGCGCTGATGCAGGACGAGATCTTCGGCCCGGTGCTGGTCGGCACCACCTTCCGCACGCCGTCAGAGGCGGTGGAGATCGCCAACAACACTCGGTACGGACTGGCCGCGACGCTGTGGAGCGAGAACATCAACGTGGCGCTCGACATCGCGCCCAGGCTTGCCGCCGGGGTGGTCTGGATCAACGGCACCAACATGTTCGACGCCGCTGCCGGGTTCGGCGGCATCCGCGAGAGTGGCTTTGGCCGCGAAGGCGGCTGGGAGGGGATGAGCGCCTATACCCGGCCCAAGGCCGAGGGCGAGACGCTCAGGAAGGTCGAGGCCTTCAAGGGCACCGCAGGCCCCAGCGACCCGCTCGACCGCACCGCCAAGCTTTATGTCGGTGGCAAGCAGGCGCGGCCCGATGGCGGCTATTCGCGCAACGTGCATGGCCCCGATGGCGCGCTTCTGGGTCATGTGAGCCTCGCCAACCGCAAGGATGTGCGCAATGCCGTCGAGGCGGCCAAGGGCGCGGCCTCCTGGGGCGCCACCACCGGCCATCTCAGGGCGCAGATCCTCTATTACATCGCCGAGAACCTCTCGGCCCGGGCAGAGGAGTTTGCCGCCCGGATCGAGGCGCTGACCGGCCGCAAGGACGGCGCGAAAGAGGTACAGGCGGCGATCAGCCGGCTCTTCACCTATGGCGCCTGGGCCGACAAGTTCGACGGTCAGGTGCACAACGTGCCGGTCCGCGCCGTGGCGCTGGCGATGCGCGAACCGGTGGGCGTGATCGGTGCGCTCTGCGACGATGCGCTGCCGCTGCTGGGGCTCGTGTCGGTGATGGGGCCGGCGATGGCGATGGGCAACCGCGCGGTGCTGGTGGCGTCAGAGGCCTTTCCGCTGGCGGCAACCGATTTCTACCAGGTGCTCGAAACCTCGGACGTGCCGGGCGGCGTGGTCAACATCCTCACCGGCAGCCACGGCGAACTGGCCAAGACCCTGGCCGAGCACATGGATGTCGACGCGGTCTGGAGCTTTTCCTCGAGCGATCTGGCGACAGAGATCGAGCGCGGCGCGGCGGCGAACCTCAAGCGCACCTGGGTCAACAATGGCCGCGCGCGCGACTGGTTCGGGCCCGAGGGCGAAGGCCGGGCCTTCCTCGACGCCGCGACCGAGGTCAAGAATATCTGGGTGCCCTACGGGGCGTGAGTGGGACGGTGGGTTGAAAACCCACCCTGCGGTCCCGCGTAGGGTGGGTTTATAACCCACCGTCCAACCCCAGTGTTGTTTGACTCAAATCCGTGCAATCCCCTTTGGGGCGGGTAAGCCCGCGTTAACCCGCATCCGTCAGCCTGTCCCACGGGGGCTTTGCTGAAAAAGGGTGACGGATGCACCAGACGACTCAGACAGGCCTGAACGACGTGGTTGACGCGATGGAAAGGAACACCCGCGAGGATTTCGGGGTGTTCCGGCTGTTGCGCGAATTGGGCCAAAGCGCCCTCTTCGTGCCCTATAGCCGCACTCGCTGAATTCCCGCCCCTGTGCGCCTGGCGTCAGGGGCGGGCCGCTACCAGTCCAGCACGACCTTGCCGCTGTTGCCGGACCGCATGGCGGCAAAGCCCTGCTCGAAGTCGCTGGCCTTGAAGCGATGGGTGATCACCCCGCGCACGTCCAGCCCGTTTTCCAGCATGGCGATCATCTTGTACCAGGTCTCAAAGATCTCGCGGCCGTAGACGCCCTTGATGGTGATCGCCTTGAAGACGATGCGGCTCCAGTCGACCGGCGATTTGCCCGGTGGAATGCCCAGCAGCGCGATCCGCCCGCCCATCACCAGCGCCTCGACCATCTGGTCGAGCGCCCGCTGGTTGCCCGACATCTCGAGCCCGACATCGAAGCCTTCCTTCATCTTCAGCCCGGCAACCACGTCGTTGAGGTCTTGCTCTGCCACGTTGACCGGCGCCACATCCGCCACCTTCTCCGCCAGGGCCAGACGATCGGGGTTGATGTCGGTGATCACCACGTGACGCGCGCCGACGTGGCGGGCCACCGCCGCTGCCATGATGCCGATGGGGCCGGCCCCGGTGATCAGCACATCCTCGCCCACCAGGTCGAACGACAGCGCTGTGTGCACCGCATTGCCCAGCGGATCGAGGATGGCGCCGATCTCGTCGTCGATCTCGTCCGGCAACGGCACCACGTTGAAGGCCGGCAGCCGCAGGTACTGCGCAAAGGCGCCCTGCTCATTGACGCCGATGCCCCGGGTTTCCGGATCGAGGTGGAACTTGCCGGCGCGCGATTGCCGTGAATGCTTGCCGATCAGATGGCCTTCGCCGGAACAACGTTGACCGATCTTGAGGTCTTCGACCCGCGCGCCGATCTCGACGATTTCGCCGGCGAATTCATGCCCGGTGACCAGCCGCACCGGCACCGTCTTCTGCGCCCAGTCGTCCCAGTTCCAGATATGCACGTCGGTGCCGCAGATGCCGGTCTTCGTGATCTTGATCAGCACGTCGTCCGGGCCGATTTCCGGCACCGGCACGTCCTGCATCCAGAGCCCTTCGCGCGCCTCGGCTTTCACCAGCGCCTTCATGTCGTTTCTCATGACAGCACCCCCAGGGATTTGCCAGCGCGCTCGAAGGCGCCCAGCGCCTCGTCCAGATCGGCCCGGGTCAGCGCCGCATTCATCTGCGTGCGAATCCGCGCCTGGCCCTTGGGCACCACCGGGAAGAAGAAGCCCGAGACATAGACGCCCTCGTCATAAAGCCGCGCGGCCATGTCCTGCGCCAGCCGCGCCTCGCCCAGCATCACCGGCACGATGGGATGCTCGCCGGGCAGCAGGTCGAAGCCCAGCCTTTCCAGCCCGGCGCGCCAGTATTTGGTGTTCTCGAAGAGCTGCTCGCGCAGATCGTCGCCCTGCTCGACCAGTTCCAGCGCCTTGATCCCGGCAGCGACCACGGCGGGCGGCAGCGAGTTGGAAAAGAGATACGGCCGACCGCGTTGCCGCAGCAGGTCCACCACCGGCTGCGAGGCCGCGACATATCCGCCGATCGCCCCGCCCAGTGCCTTGCCCAGCGTGCCGGTCAGGATGTCGGCGTGGATGCCGGCATGGGCCGGGGTACCGGCGCCCTTGGGGCCCATGAAGCCGGTGGCATGGCAATCGTCGACCATCAGCACCGCGTCGTATTGATCGGCCAGGGCGCGGATCTCGCCCAGCTTCGCCAGGTAGCCGTCCATCGAAAAGACGCCGTCGGTGGCGATCATCACATGCCGCGCGCCGCCCTCGCGGGCCTCTTTCAGCTTGGCCTCCAGATCCGCCATGTCGGAATTGGCGTAGCGAAAGCGCCGCGCCTTCGAAAGGCGAATGCCGTCGATGATACTGGCATGGTTGAGCGCATCCGAGATCACCGCATCCTCCGGTCCCAGCAACGGCTCGAAAACCGCGCCATTGGCGTCGAAACAGGCGGCAAAGAGGATGGCGTCGTCCTGCCCCAGGAAATCGGCCAGCTTCTGCTCCAGCTCGCGGTGCAGGTCCTGGGTGCCGCAGATGAAACGCACCGAGGCCATGCCGAACCCATGGCTGTCGAGTCCCGCCTTGGCGGCAACCACCAGATCGGGATGATCGGCCAGCCCGAGGTAGTTGTTGGCGCAGAGATTGATCATCTCGCGGCCGTTCACCTGCATTCGCGCCCCCTGCGGGCCGGTGATCGGCCGTTCGACCTTCATCAGCCCCTCGGCCTCGATCCGAGACAGGGTATCGGTGAGATGTTCGAGAAATGCCTGCGCCATGGTGCGACTCCTTTCGTCTCCCCCTTCTAGCACAACAGACGCTCGTCCGGAATAGCGGATTTTCTTCTTAGCGGAATAATTCCGATATACCGGACAGCCGCCGTTTGCCGACCACCGCGCCAAGGCCCAGTGGCATCACTCCCAACCACCTGCTTCTTCTCTTTCCAAAATACGCCGCCCCACGCCCGCCAAGGCAAACACCGCCCGACGCTTCACCCCGCGTCCTGCACCACCAGAAACACCTTGGCATTGCCGCCCACCGCCCGGATGCAATGCCGCAGATCGGCCGCATAACGCGCGCTGTCACCCCGCTCGAGCCGCTCGGTGGCCTCGTCAGAGGTGATCTCGATCGTGCCGTTGATCACGCTGACGATCTCGATGGTGCCGCGTTTGTGCGGCTGGCTGTCAAGCCGCCCGCCCTCATCAAACCGCAGCTCGTAAAGCTCGTTGCGCCCGGCCTCTTCGGGCGGCGAGAGGATGCGGATGCGGCAGCCCTCGCCCATGTTGTCGATTGTCGGGATCTGGTCGGCGCGCAGCACCTCGATGCGGTTGACCTGGGTCTCCTGCTCGAGCAGCCCGGCGAAATCCACCTGCAGGGCGCGGGTCAGGTTCCACAGGGTGGCAATGGTGGGCGAGCTTTCGCCGCGCTCGATCTGGCTCACCATCGAACGCGACACGCCCGAAAGCTTCGACACCGCGTCGAGCGACAGGCCCTGGGTGCGGCGGGCCTCTTTCAGCCGCGCTGGCAGCAATGCCAGAATATCGTCAGATGAATCCGTCATGGCGGAATAGTGGCGCGGAACGCCAGAACTGGCAAGCCGGAACAGTGACCCAACGTTCCGATGACAGCGGGCCGGGGCCCCGACATACTCGCGCCAGACTCAAGCAGGAGGACCCCCATGTCTCAGGATATCGTCATTCTCGGCGGCGCGCGCACCGCCATCGGCACCTTCGGCGGCAGCCTGGCCGCCACCCCGCCCATCGCGCTGGCCACCGCTGCCAGCAAGGCCGCGATGGAACGGTCGGGCGTCGAGCCCGGTCAGATCGGCAACGTGGTTTTCGGCCACGTCATCAACACCGAGCCGCGCGACATGTACCTCAGCCGCGCCGCCGCCATCGAGGCCGGCATTCCCGACACCACCCCGGCGATGAACGTCAACCGGCTCTGCGGGTCGGGGGCGCAGGCGGTGGCCTCGGCCGCGCAGTCGCTGATGCTGGGCGACGCCGATTTCGCCCTTGCCGGCGGCGCGGAATGCATGAGCCGTTCACCCTTCCTCAACCCGTCGCAGCGCTTCGGCCAGAAGATGGGCGACATCAAGACCGTCGACATGATGCTCGGCGCGCTGACCTGCCCCTTCGGCACCGGCCACATGGGTGTCACGGCCGAAAACGTCGCCGGCGAGCACCAGATCAGCCGCGAGGATCAGGACGCCTTTGCGCTGGAAAGCCAGCAGCGCGCGGCGCATGCGATTTCCGAAGGGCGCTTTGCCGAGCAGATCACCCCGGTCGAGGTGCGGGTCAGGCGCGACATGGTACCCTTCGAGACCGACGAGCACCCCAAGGCAACCACCGCCGAGGCGCTGGCCGGCCTGCGACCGGTGTTCCAGAAGGATGGCAGCGTGACGGCGGGCAATGCCAGCGGCATCAACGACGGCGCGGCGGCGATTGTCATGGCCCGGGCCGAGGCGGCCGAAAAGGCCGGGCTGACGCCGCGCGCCCGCGTGCTGGGCTATGCCCATGCCGGTGTGCGGCCTGAGGTCATGGGCATCGGCCCGGTGCCGGCGGTGCGCAACCTGCTGGAGCGCACGGGGCTGAGCCTCGACGCCTTCGACGTGATCGAATCGAACGAGGCTTTCGCGGCGCAGGCGCTGGCGGTGAACAAGGAATTGCGGCTCGACGCCGCCAAGGTGAACCCCAACGGCGGCGCGATTGCGCTGGGCCACCCGGTGGGGGCGACCGGCTGCATCCTTGTGGTCAAAGCGCTCTACGAGCTCGAGCGCATCGGCGGCAAGACCGCTCTGATCACCATGTGCATCGGCGGCGGTCAGGGCATCGCGCTGGCGATCGAGCGGGTTTAACTTTCGTTTAAGGCTGGATTAACGCTGGTGTAACCCGGGATTAACGTTCGTGTAACCTGGCTTAACCTTGGCGTAACTTTGGATTAACTTTGATGTAACCTTTGCTTGGGGCCGTTGCGTTTAGCGTCGGCCCCACGCTTGTGTGAGCCCGACCACCGTTAACGTTCATTTAACTTGGGTCGCACAGGCTACTCCCGTTGGACCATCGCCGCCGCCGAGGCGCCGGTGGCATCCACCACCGAAAGCCGCGAGAACCCGGCCGAGGGCAGCAGAACCGGCAGCGCCCGCGCCCGCGCGCCGGTGACAAGCGGCGCGCCATCGACCATCAGCGTGAAGGGCGGCGTGCCGTGGCGCAGCTTGACCGTGACCTGCTGCCCGGCCAGCAGCGCGCCGTCGGGCGGATAGGCCAGCTCCAGCCGGCTGCCGGCGCTGCGATAGAGCCCGTCGCGGGCGCGAAAGCGGCGCAGCGGCTGCGGCAGATCGGCATTGCGGAGCATCAGCGTCGCGGCGGGCGGCGGTGGCAGCTCTTCCGGCGCGGGTTTCAGCAGCTGGAAGGCCTCGAACAGCACCGGCGCCGCGATCTCGCCGCCAAAGGCCCCAGGCACCGGCGTGCCATCGGGCCGGCCCAGCCAGACGCCGGCCACATGCCTTCCGTCATAGCCCAGCGCCCAGGCATCGCGGTGGCCATAGGAGGTGCCGGTCTTGTAGGCCAGCCAGTCGCGCGGCGCGCCGGGCGGCGGCGCCAGCTCGGACAGGATGTGCCCCACTTGCCAGGCCGCCACTGCGTCAGTGACCTCTGGCCCCGGCACGCCCTCGGCACCCTCGCGCCAATGCAGCGGGCGAGCCTGGCCGCCCTGCGCCAGCGCCGCGTAGAGCTGCACCAGGTCCTCCAGAGTCAGCCCCAGCCCGCCCAGCGCAATCGCCAGCCCCGGGGCGCCGCCCTGCAGCGCCGGCGCGGCACCGGTGCGGCGCAGCGCGGCCATCAGATGCGCCGGCCCCAGCGCCTCGGTCAGGCGCACCACCGGGATGTTGAGCGAGAGCTGCAGGGCGCGCTCCACCGTCACCTCGCCACGAAACCGGCCGTCGAAGTTCTGCGGCGCATAAGGCCCGAAGCGCACCGGGCTGTCGTCGATCAGGGTCTGCGGATGCGCAAGCCCGCGATCGAAGGCCAAGGCGTAGATCAGCGGTTTCAGCGTCGAGCCGGGCGAGCGCAGGGCGCGCGTCATGTCGACAAAGCCGTCGCGGCTCTCGGCCGCGTCCAGACCGGCAGAGCCCACCGAGGCGAGGATTTCGCCAGTGACGTGATCGGCCACCACCATGGCGACCGAAAGGTGATCGCCCCGACCCCGCACCGCCCGCGCCGCCAGCGCCTCGAGCCGGGCCTGCAGGGCGCGGTCCACCGTCAGGTCATGCACCTGGGCGAAAGGCGCGGCCTCGCGCGCGCGGTCGGCCAGATGCGCGGCCAGCACCGGCACGTCACGGCGGGCGGCGGGCACCGCTTCGCGCCTTGCGGCGGCGGCGGTGTCACCATCGATCACCGCAAAGCGCTGCATCCGCGCCAGCACCCGGTCGCGCGCCGCCAGCGCGCGAGCGTGACGTTTGTCGGGGCGCCGGCCCTCGGGGCTTTGCGGCAGGGCGACGAGCAAGGCTGCCTCGGCCGGGGTCAGGCGATGCGGCTCCTTGCCGAAATAGCCCAGCGTCGCCGCGCGCACCCCTTCGAGGTTGCCGCCATAGGGCGCATGGGTGAAATAGAGCGTCAGGATCTCGCGCTTGGTCAGCCGCCGTTCCAGCGCCAGCGCCAGCCGCGCCTGACGCAGCTTGCCCGCAAGCGCGCCGGTGCCGCTGTCCTCGAGCAGCCGTGCCACCTGCATCGTCAGGGTCGACCCGCCAGAGACCACCCGCCCCTCGCGCAGCGCCTGAACCACGGCGCGCCCGATAGCGATCCCGTCGACGCCCGGATGATCCCAGAATCGCTTGTCCTCATAGGCAACCAGCATGTCGATCAACAGCGGGTCGATCTGGTCGAGCGTCACCGAAAAGCGCCAGCGCCCGTCCTCGACCGTATAACCGCGCAAGAGCAGCCCGGCACGGTCACGCACCTCGACCGAGGTTTCGGCCAGCACGGGCGGCAGCACGGTGGCCTCGACCCAATCCTCAAAGCCGTCGCGCGCCGCCGCCCCGCCCCAGAGCAGCGCCACCAGGGCAAAGAGGCCGAAGCGCCTCATTCCGCCACCACGAGCCGCCCCGATGCGGTGCGCGCGCGGTATTGCGGGCGATACATGTCCTCGACCACCGCCGCCGGGTGATGGAAGTCGCCCGGAGAAATAGCCCGGACGATATAGGCCAGTTCGAAAGGCTGGGTGCCGCCGTGATCGACCGCTGCCAGGAAGCGGTCGGCGCGGAACTCGCTGTGCGTCGCCTCGACCGGGTCGAGCCAGTCGAGCGCCCGGATATCGCCGGAGCGCAAGAGGTTGGGGTTGTCGATCTCGAAGCCCGCCGGCAGCGGATCATCGATCATCAGCCGCGCGCCGGTGTCCTCGGCCGGGATCACCCGCAGCACCGTCACCAGCCGCGCGCCGACGGGCACCGGCCCGGTGACGGGTTCGCCCTCGAGCGTGTAGTAGAGCCGCTCCAGCCGGTAGCCGTAGCCGCCGGCCAGCACCGGGCCCTCGGGCTGGCCGATAGTGGTGAGGGTGACGCTGGTGGGCTGCGCACTGCTGTTGGTGAGGGTCCTGGGTGCCGCGCCGCCGGTAAAGCGCCGGACCAGCGGGCCGGACACCGGCTCACCGTCCAGCAGCAGGCCGGCGCCGGTGGCATCGGCCCCCATCGCCTGGGCCGCCAGCAGCGACCAGGCCTGTTCTTGGGTCGACAGCTCGCGCCCGGCGCCGGTGATGCGCTGCACCAGCGCCTCGCGGTCGACCACGGCAGAGCCAGAGGCCACCGCCAGCGACAAGAGCCCCGCCGCATCGCGCAGATCGGTGCCATAGTCGACGCGGTAGACCGGCGCCTCGACCGCGGGCCGCTGGTTCAGCTTGGCCACGGCGATGCGGAACATCGCGTCGGCCCGGGTCTGATCGCCGTACATCGCCAGCGCCGCGCCCAGCTGGGCGGCGGCCAGAGGCGTGGCAAAGTCGCGGCCCTTGACGTCGGCATAGTAGCGCAGGTCGCCCATGGCGGCAGCACCTTCGCGCGCCAGCACCATCAGCGCATAGGCGATGTCCTCGCCACCGTCGTCGAAATCCGGCGCATAGTTCACCCGGTTGGTCAGGTTGTCCATCGCCTGGCGAAAGGCCGTGTCCGGCACGGCAAAGCCCTGCGCCCGCACCCGACCGAGGAAATCGCTGACATAGGCGTCGAGCCAGAAATCTCCGGATTCAGTCCGCCACAGACCAAAGGCGCCGTTGGGCGCCTGCCGGGTCAGGATGCGGGCGACGGTCTGGTCGATCTGTTCGGCGATGCGCGCGGTCTCGGTCAGGCCCATCGCCTCGGTCACTGCAGAGAAATAGAGCAGCGGCAGCGCCTGGCTGGTGATCTGCTCGGTGCAGCCATAGGGGTAGCGGTCGAGCGCGGCGAGCAGCCTTGGCGCATCGAAACGGGCCAGCGGCCCGGCGGCCACAAGGGCCGAGGCACCGCGCGGGTCGAGCCCGGCAAAGACGTTGTCGTCGAAGGTGAAGGTCTCGCCCGCGGCAAGGCTGAAACGGCGGGTCATGGCGATCTCGGGGTCCGTGTCGCGCACCGGTACGGTCAGCCGCTTGTTCAGCGTTTTCCCGTCGGGGGTGGTCAGTGCCACCGTGATGGCGTGATCGCCCTCGGTGCCGGCGGTCAGCGGCACGGTGATCCGCGCCTTGGCCTGATCGGCCAGGGTCACGCTCTCGGGGATCGCCTCGGTGTCGAGGCTGACGCCCTCGCCGGTGACGGCCAATGCCATGGCGCCCGAGGGCCCCTCGGCATGAACGATCTCCAAGAGCAGCCGGCTTTGGTCGCCGGGCGACAGGAAGCGTGGCAGGCTGGCGGTGACCACCACAGGATCGCGCACCAGCACATCGGCCTCGGCCTGGCCGACACCGGTGGGTGACCAGGCGATGGCGGCAAGGCGGAGGGTGCCATTGAACTCGGGGATGTCAAAGCGCACCTCGGCGCGGCCATCGGGGCCGATCTGAACCGGGCCGGTGAACAGCGCCACCAGTTCCTCGGTCGGCGGCGGGCTGTTGAAACGGGCCGCATCGGCGGCATCGCCGCCAGAGCGGACTCGGCCCATGGCACCGTCGAGCCCGTTGATCAGCCGACCGTAGAGGTCACGCATCTCGACGCCCAGCTTGCGCTGGCCGAAGTAATGGCTTTGCGGATCGGGGCTCTGGAAGCCGGTGATATTGAGGATGCCGAGATCGGTGGCGGCGAGGGTGACATAGGCGGTCTCGCCCTCGGCAATGCCCGTGACCTCGACACTGGCGGTCAGCGGCCCGCGCGGGGCCGAGCTTTCGCCGGTGATCAGCGCGACATCCAGCGCCCGCGGACCGGGGTCGATGCTGGCATGAGCGAGGCCAAGGGCACGGGACGGGTTCTGACCGGCGGGCGCATCCATCGGGCGGATCACCGTGGCCGAGACATAGGCGCCGGCGCCCCAGTCGTCCGTCACCGGCAGGGTGACGATGTTCTCGCCTTCGCTGACCGTGACGGTCTGCATGTCGATCACCCGATGCGACATCACGGTGATCAGCGCGGTGCCGGCGTAACGCGGCAGCAGCCGCACGGTGGCGGTCTCGCCCGGGCGATAGGCCGGTTTGTCGAGCGACAGTTCCAGCATGTCCGGCGTGTCGGAGGCGGTGACCGGCGCGTACCAGCCGGCCCAGAAATCCGTCGAGGCGGCGACATAGGCCCCGCCTTCGCCTTCGACCACCAGTTCGTATTTGCCCCAGGTCACATCCGCCGCGATCTCGGTCGCGGTGGTGCCAAGCGTCGCCGTGCCGCTGGCCATCTCGGAGCGGGTGACCACAGGTTCCCAGTTCCATTCGCCGTGCAGCCGGTACCATTCATAGCGCGTCTCGACGCGGTTCAACCGCCAGGTCACCGACATGGCGTCGGGCCGGCCAGCGGCGTCCAGCGCGATCAGCTGGAACCGCGCCTCGCTGCCCTCCTGCACCACACCGTCAAACAGCGGCTTGATGCCGATCACCGGGCCGGAGGCCGCCAGATCGCGGGTCAGCCGCCGTTCGACCGGGCGACCGGAGCCCTCGGACAGGGTGACCACGACCTGCGCCTGCATCGGCAGTTCCGCGGCCTCGGCCTCGATCTCGGGGAAGGCCAGCGGCACGGTCAGCCGGCCCATGGCATCGGTGCGCAGATCACCTTCGAGGTAGCGCGTGCGCGGATCGAAGGCGACGTCATGGCGACCAAAGCGGAAGCCGGGCCAGCCCTCGATCCCCTCGGCGCGCGACAGCCGCACCCTCACCTCGGCGGGCAGATCGGCCCCGGGGGCGCCAAAGAGATAGCGCGCCTCGACGGTCAGTTCGGGGCTGTCGTCGATGGTCAGCCGGCCGTCTGGCAGGGTCAGGTCGAAATCGATCCGTTCCGGCAGGAAATCCTCGACCAGCACGGTGCTCGTGGCCAAAGCTGGGGCTTCTGGGTCGGAAAACAGCGCGATGCGCCAGCTGCCGCGGGGGACCGTGGTGCCCAAGGGCAAGTCGAAGACATGACCGCCCGCCAGGCTCTCGTTCGAAAGCTCGCGGGCGTATTCCACCCCGTCGGGCCGCGTCAGCACCGCGACCAGCGGCAGGTCCTCGATGGCATGGGCCAAGGCATCACGTGCCAGCGCCGTGGCGTGGATCACCTCTCCGGCGCGATAGGCGCCACGATCGGTCGCCAAGAAGACATCCACCGGCCCGGCAGGCTCGCGCCCCTCGACACCGCGATCCGACAGATCAAACGCCGGGTCCTTGAGCGACAGAAAGGCGATGTCGTCGCCGGTCCTGGCCACCAGCAGCGCCGGGGCCGCACCCTGGGTGCCGCGCAACAGGCCCGGGTCAAAGCGCAGATGCCCCTCGGCGTTTGTCTCGGCCTCGGCCAGCACCCGGTTGGCCTGCGACAGAAGTTGCACCGTCACACCCTCGCGCGGCGCGGCATCGCCCAGACCACGAAGAAACACATGCAGCCCGTCGCTGCCCGACAGGCTCGCCAACCCCAGATCGGAAAGCACGAACCACTGGGTCGCCACGTTCTCGGAATATTCGTCCTCGCCCGGCACCCGCGCGGTCAGCGCATAGATCCCCGGCGGCTGATCGGCCAGCAGGTCGCCCAGCGGCAGCCGGGTGGTCACGTCGCGGTTGAGCTGCTGCTCGACCTCGCCGATGCCCTGCCACAGGGTCTCGCCCAGCTCCTGCTCGAAGCGGCGCTCGGTGTAATAGCCCATCGGCGACCCGAAATAGCTGTCCTGGATGGCGCGCAGCAGGTTGCGGTCGGAAATCCGGCGCAGAGTCAGGTCGACCTCGGACAGGTTCACCGTCTCGATCGGCAGGGCGGCGTCGGTGGCGCGCGGCAGCACTTAGGCCCGGCCCTTGAACGCCACCGAGGGCGCACGGTCGCGGACATATTGCGTGATCGTGACGTCGCGGGCCAGGGTCTCGCCCGAGGCGGCGGGCAGGCCGGCGCGAAAGGTGATGGCGTAGCGCGCGCCATGGGCCACGCCGCCGACACAGATGTCACGGCCCGAAGCGCTGACCACCAGACCGGGATCGGGCAGCTGGACATAAGGCGTGTAGTCGAGCCCGGCGCGCAGCAGATCCTCGGAGAATTGCGCGCAGATCCGCGGCTCGGCCCGGTCGCTCTCGGTGCGATGCTCGATGATGCGGAAACCGTATCGGCCCAGCGCCGTCTCCAGCGCCGCCAGTACATCGGCGCGCGGCTGGATGGCCTCGGCCAGCCGCAGGGCGGGCACGGTCTCGGCGCCACGACCGTCCTCCTCGAGCGCCTCGGCCAGTTGCAGCAGCGCCGCGATCCGCCCGCCGTCAGAGGGCGCGCGGAGATAGCCGTTGACCGAGGCCGCCACGGCCATGGCGATCAGGTCGCGCCGGGCGCCGCCGCGGCCTTCGTCGTCGCTGGCAACCAGCGCAAGCCGGGCGTAATCGACCCAGAGGTCGGCCGCATCGTTCTGCGCCAGCGCCGCGCCGGTCCAGTGCATCGCATTGGCCAGATCGCCTTCGCCCTCCTTCTCGCGCGCGGCGTCGAGCAGCGCCTCGACCGTCCACTTGCCGCCCATGTGCCGCGGGCCCAGCCCCTCGGCCAGCGCCAGCGCCGCATCGAGATCGCGCCGGGGAAGGAACGCGAGGTCGCCTGCCCGCGCCTCGGCCTGCGCCGCAATGGCGGGGTCGCCGGTCACGACGATGGCGGAAATCGCGCCTTGGTAATCCTGACGCTCGGTGACCGCGGATTTCGGGAAACAGGAATTCGACCGGCTGTTGAAGGTAAAGGCCGCGCAACTGGCATCAGCCAGGCAGACGCGCTGGCAGGCGTCGAGCGAGGTGTCGAACAGCGCCTGCAGGTCGGAGCCGTAGAAATCCACATCGCGAGAGACCACCACCCGCCGCTCCGGCACCAGCTCCTGCGCCAGGGTTGGCAAGGCCGGCAAGCCTGTGAAGATGATCGAAAGGCACATCAAAAAGCGGCGCATGAAAAATCCTCCGGTCTCAATGCCGCCAGTGTCTCATGCGGCGCGGCGCTCTGGCAACGATTCCTCCGGGGCGTGACGTCATCGTCATCGGAGGCCCGAGAGGCTTAAACAGATCTTCATTCCTTGCCGCCAAGGTGCCGGCGATGAGCCGAAGAATTTCCGGAGCCGGGCGATGAGTCTCGCCAGCAAACTCGCCGAGGAACGCCGCGCCCGCCTCGCGGCGGAGCGTCTGCTCGAGCTCAAGCAGGCCGAGCTCTTCGCAGCCAACCGCAAGCTCGGCCACCACGCCCGCGTGCTGAGCGAGGAGATCGTCGAGAAACGCGCCGAGATGGCCACCGTCCGCGACGAGAACCAGCGGGTGAAATCCGACCTCAACCGCGCCACCGAGAACCTCGAAGTGGCCGAACGCCGGCTGGTCGAGGCGGTCGAGACCATCGAGGACGGGTTTGCCTTCTTCGACGCCAACCATTGCCTGATCTTCGCCAATTCCGCCTATCTTTCGGTCTTCGAAGGCATGGACGAGATTCAGCCCGGTGTCTCCTTTGCCCGCATCCTGCAGATCCTGACCGAAGAGGGCATCGTCGATCCCGGCGATCTGTCGCCGGCGGACTGGCGCGCGATGATGCTGGCGCGCTGGCAATCGCCCAACCCCGAACCGGTGACTCTGCGGCTCTGGAACGACAATTACATCAAGCTGCACGACAAGCGCGGCGAGGCCGGCGATGTGGTCAGCCTTGTGCTCAACATCACCGGCACCATCCGCTACGAAAAGAACCTGCGCGAGGCCCGCAACCGGGCCGAGGCCGCCAATCGCGCCAAATCGGCCTTCCTCGCCAACATGAGCCACGAGATCCGCACGCCGATGAACGGCGTCATCGGCATGGCCGAACTCTTGACCGACACCGAACTGACCGAGGAACAGCGACTTTACGTCAACACCATGCGCAACTCGGGCGAGGCGCTGTTGGTGATCATCAACGACGTGCTGGATTATTCCAAGATCGAGGCCGACAAGCTGGTGCTGCACCCGGAACCCTTCGATCTGGAACGGGCGATCCACGAGATCATCATGCTGCTGCAGCCCACCGCCCGCGACAAGGGCATCGACCTGCTGGTCGATTACGACATCTTCCTGCCGACGCAGTTCACCGGCGATCCCGGGCGCATCCGGCAGGTGCTGACCAATATCATCGGCAATGCGGTGAAATTCACCCTGCAGGGCCATGTGCTGACCCGCGTGGTCGGCGTGCCCCGCGACGATGGCAGCACCGCGATCCATGTCACCGTCGAGGACACCGGCATCGGCATCCCGCCGGAAAAGCTCGCCCATGTGTTCGGCGAGTTTAACCAGGTCGAAGATGCCCGCAACCGAAAGTTCGAAGGCACCGGGCTGGGGCTGGCGATCTCGAAGCGGCTGATCGGGCTGATGGGCGGCGAGGTCTGGGTCGACAGCGTGCAGGGCCAAGGGTCGAGTTTCGGCTTCAACCTCAACCTGCCCTGCCCCTCCGGCGAGATCGTGCAGCCGCCGGTGTTGCCGCGCCACCTGCGCCGGGTGCTGATCGTCGATGACCAGCCGGTCAACCGGCTGATCCTGGAAAAGCAGCTGCAGGTGATGCAGGTCGAGACCGCGAGCTGCGCCAATGGCCGCGAGGCGCTCGATCTGGTCGCGGGCGGGATGGGCTTTGACCTGGTGCTGACCGATCACAACATGCCGGGTGTCGACGGGTTGGAGCTGGCCGAGGCGCTGCGTGCTGCCGGCCAGACGGTGCCGCTGGTGATGCTGAGCTCGAACACCGGCCATGCCGAGCAGGACCCGGCGTCGCGTCACATGCATGCCATCCTGCAGAAGCCGGTGACCCGCGCGCGGCTCTTCGAGGTGCTGAGCGGTGTCTCCTCGGCGCCGCGCGCCCCGGCACCCGCGCCGCCTGCCGCGCCAGAGGCCCCGCCCGCGCAGCCCGAGACCCCGGAGCAAGGCGCGCCGCTGCGTATCCTCGCCGCCGAGGACAACAAGACCAACCAGTTCGTCTTTCGCAAGATGGTCAAATCGCTGCCGGTCGAGCTGCATTTCGCCAACAACGGGCGCGAGGCCGTCGCCGCCTTTCAGACCCTGCGGCCCGACGTGATCTTCATGGACATCTCGATGCCCGAGATGGACGGCCGACAGGCCACCATCGCCATCCGCAAGCTCGAGGCCGAGAGCGACCACCACACCCCGATCATCGCCTGCACCGCCCATGCGATGACCGGCGACCGCGAAGCTTTGTTGGCGGTGGGGCTGGACGACTACATCACCAAGCCCCTGAAACGCGCGGCAATCGAGGAGATGCTGGGGAAATACGCGCCAAAGGCCGGTGTGATGAAGGCCGGCTGAGCTTGGTGACCCGCGTCCCGGACCTGATCCGGGACCTCATTGCCGACGTCGGGTGGAGAGGCCCCGGATCAGGTCCGGGGCGCGGTGGCGCTGGTCCATGCGTCGGGCGGGAGGCCCCGGATCAGGTCCGGGGCGCGAAGGTGTTGGTCCGTGCGTCGGGCTGGAGGCCCCGGATCAGGTCCGGGGCGCGATGGCGCTGGCCCATGCGCGCCGTCAGAGCCTGGCGTGGCGGTTCACATCCTTGTAGAGCAGGTAGCGGAACCGCCCCGGGCCACCGGCGTAACAGGCCTGCGGGCAGAAGGCGCGCAGCCACATGAAATCGCCGGCCTCGACCTCGACCCAATCCTGGTTGAGCCGGTAGACCGCCTTGCCCTCGAGCACGTAGAGGCCATGTTCCATCACGTGGGTCTCGGCGAAGGGGATCACCCCACCCGGCTCGAAGGTTACCACGGTGACATGCATGTCGTGCCGCAGGTCGTTGGGGTCGACGAAACGCGTCGTGGCCCAGGCGCCGTTGGTGTCGGGCATCGGCGTCGGCGCGACCTCGGCGTCGGAGGTGACAAAGGCCTCTGGCGCGTCCAGCCCCTCGGCCGGCTCGTAGCGTTTGCGGATCCAGTGGAACCGCACCGGCTCGGCGCCCTCGTTCTTCAGCGACCAGTTGCAGCCCGGCGGCAGATAGGCAAAGCCGCCGGCAGACATCGCGTGGGCCTCGCCCTCGATGGTCAGGGACATCGCGCCTTCGACCACGAAGAGCACGCCCTGCGCTTCCGGGTTGGGTTCGGGCCGGGTGCTGCCGCCGCCGGGCGCGACCTCCATGATGTATTGCGAAAAGGTCTCGGCAAAGCCCGAGAGCGGCCGCGCCAGAACCCAGGCGCGGGTGCCTTCCCAATGCGGCAGGAAGGAGGTCACGATATCGGCCATGGTGCCGCGCGGGATCACCGCATAGGCCTCGGTGAACACCGCCCGCCCGGTCAAGAGCTCGGTCTGTCCGGGCAATCCCCCCTTGGGGGCGTAATAGCTGCGCTCACTCACGGGCCTGTCTCCTCATTCAATCACCCAAGCACTAAACGCGCTTCGCCGGTGTTAGGGAAGAAGTGGCAAACCGATAGGTTTCTTCGGCAGATTTTGAAAAACCGACCTCAGTCGCGGCCATCGTGCAGAAAGGCCGGCTTGTCCGGTGCCGAAAGCTCGGCACTGTAACGATAGCCACCAAGGTCGAAGCCCAGCAGGTCCTCCGGCCTGCGCAGCCGGTTCTGCACCAGGTAGCGCGCCATCGATCCGCGCGCCTTTTTCGCAAAGAAGCTGATGATCTTGGGCTGGCCGTTCTTCATGTCGTAGAATTGCGGCGTGATCACCTGCAGTTTCAGCGCCTTTAAATCGACCGCGCCGAAATATTCCTGGCTGGCGCAATTCACCAGCACCTCGCTGCCGGTAGCCTCGCCCTGCGCGTTCAGCGCCTTGGCGATCCGGTCGCCCCAGTAATGGTAGAGGTTGCTGCCACGTCGGGTCTTGAGCCGCGAGCCCATTTCGAGCCGGTAGGGCTGGATCGCGTCGAGCGGCCGCAATACGCCGTAAAGCCCCGAGAGCACCCGCAGGTGATCCTGGGCATAGCGCAGCTCGTCTTCGTCCAGCGAGCGCGCCTCCAGCCCCTGGTAGGTGTCGCCGGCAAAGCCGAAGATCGCCGGGCGCGTGGCCTCTGGCACGGGCGCGGCCTCGAAGCTCTTGAACCGGTCGCGGTTGAGCCTGGCCAGATCGTCGGACAGCCCCATCAGCCCCTTGAGATCACCCAGCGTCAGGTTGCGCGCGGTCTTGACCAGCCGCAGCGCCTCGTCCTGCATCGCGGGCTCGGTCGTTTCGACCGCAACCTCTGACCAGTCCAGCCGTTTGGCCGGGGAAATCACCACGAGCATCCTGCACCTCCGCCTTCTGGTCGGGCCCCTTGCCCGCCGAGGGCTGACCTAGCTTGCCTCGCGCAGAACGTCCAGAAAGGCTGCGCCGAAACGTTCCGTCCGGCGTTCGCCCAGCAGCCGCTCCAGCTCTTCCGGTACCGAGGGGCGGCGTTCGGCAACCTTGGCCAGTTGCGCGGCCGAACAAGACAGCGGCTTTTCGGTGCCGCATTCGCCGCGCGTCAGATCGGCCTGAACCTGCATCAGCCGGTCATAGACCGAGCCGGCGTCGCGGCCCGCCAGCTTGCGGCGGCTGGGGTGCATCTCTTCGCCGGCGCCGGTGATCACCGAGAGGAAATCGGCGCCGTAGCTCGCCAGCTTCTTGGCGCCGACACCGGAGATCCGCGCCATTTCATCCAGGCTGGCGGGGCGGGTTTCGGCCATCTCGACCAGCGTGCGGTCGTTGAAGATGATATAGGCCGGCACGCTCGCCGCCTCGGCCAGAGCGCGGCGCTTGGCCTTGAGCGCCGAGAGCAGCGGCGCATCCTCTTCCGAGACCATCGCCTTGACCGCCGGGCGGCGCTTGGCCTGAGCCTTGGCGATGGTGTCGCGGCGCAGGGTGATCGAGGCCTCGCCGCGCAGAATGGGCCGCGCTGCCTCGGTCATGCGCAGGGCGCCGTGGCGCTCGGGATCGGGGCGCATCAGGTCGTGGCCCATCATCTGCCGGAACACCGCCTGCCAGCCGCGCTTGTCGAACTCGCGCCCGACGCCGAAGGTCGGCAGCTGGTCATGGCCCTTCTGCCGGACTTTGTCCGTCTCGTTGCCCATGACGATGTCGATCAGATGGCCGGCGCCGAACCACTCGCCGGTGCGCAGCGCCGCCGAGAGCGCCTTGCGCACGGCGTCGGTGGCATCGAAGGTCTCGACCGGGGTCTGGCAGAGGTCGCAATGACCGCAGGCCACGGCCTCTTCCCCGAAATAACCCAGCAACGTCTTGCGGCGGCATTCCAGCGCCTCGGCCAGACCCAGCAGCGCGTTCAGCCGGCCGTGGTCGGCGGCGCGGCGTTCCGGCGGGGCCAGCCCCTCGTCGATCTGGGTGCGGCGCAGGCGGATGTCATCGGGGCCGAAGAGCGTCAGGGTCTCGGCCGGCCCGCCGTCGCGGCCGGCGCGGCCGATTTCCTGGTAATAGGCCTCGATGCTCTTGGGCAGGTCGGCATGGGCGACCCAGCGGATGTCGGGCTTGTCGACCCCCATGCCGAAGGCGACGGTGGCGACGACGATCAACCCGTCCTCGCGGGCAAAGCGGCTCTCGACGATGCGGCGGTCCTCGGCCTCCATGCCGCCGTGGTAGAAACAGGCGGTATGGCCATCCTCGGCCAGCGCGCGGGCCAGCCCCTCGGTCTTGGCGCGGGTGCCGCAATAGACGATGCCCGACTGGCCGCGGCGGGCGGCGGCAAAATCGAGGATCTGCCGGCGCGGGCTGTCCTTGGGCTGAAAGGCGAGGTGGATGTTGGGCCGGTCGAAGCCGCGCAGAAAGCGCGCGGGCTCTTCGCCGTCGAACAGCCGGGTGACGATCTCGTCCTGGGTTTCGCGGTCGGCGGTGGCGGTGAAGGCGGCCAGTGGCACGCCCAGCTCGCGGCGCAGCTCGCCGATGCGCAGGTAATCGGGGCGGAAGTCATGGCCCCACTGGCTGACGCAATGCGCCTCGTCGACGGCGATCGAGCTGACGCCGATGCGGCGCAGCATCTGCATGGTGCCGCCGGCGGCCAGCCGCTCCGGCGCGAGGTAAAGGAGCTTGAGCGTGCCGTCCTCAAGCGCTTGCCAAACCGCCTCGGTCTCTTCGGGGGTGTTGCCGGAGGTCAGGGCGCCGGCATTGACGCCGGCCTCACGCAGCCCCCGCACCTGATCGCGCATCAACGCGATCAGCGGCGAGATCACCACGGTCACGCCCTCGCGCATCAGCGCAGGCAGCTGGAAGCAGAGCGACTTGCCGCCACCGGTGGGCATGATGGCCAAGACGTTCTCGCCGCGTGCCACGGCTTCGGCGATCTCACCCTGGCCGGGGCGAAATCCGTCGAATCCGAACACGTCCCGCAAAAGCGTGGCGGCGTCGTCCATGGGGCAAGACCTGCGATATCTGTGTCAAACTGCTCTCAGACGAACAATCACACATTGAGATTCGGTGAACAAGGCCCAGACAGGCAGAGCGCCGCGTCCCGGGCCTGACCCGGGACCTCTTGGCTGGCCGGTCGCCGGGGCCCGAGGCGAGGCCCCGGAGCGGGGTCCGGGGCGGGCGTCAGATCAGGCCGAAGAGCTCTGGCAGGATGAAATCGCGCAGCGAGATCAGCACGATGAAGGCCACCAGCGGCGCGAGATCAAGCGGCCGCGTGTCCGGCAGGATATTGCGGATCGGGCGATAGATCGGCTCGAGCAGGCGGTTCAGACCGTGCCAGATTTGCGCGACCAGCGGCTGATGCAGGTTCAACACCTGAAAATTGATCAGCCAGCTCATGATGATATGGGCGATCATGATAAAGAACGCCACATCGAGGATGAGCTTCAGGGGCCCGTAAATCGCGTACATCTCGTGTCTTTCTCCGGCTGTGCGCCGTCTAGGTAAGCGTGGCGCGACCAAAGCACAAGTGTCGCTGCGTCACGGCTTGCCCGTGGGTCGGGCGCGGCGCACACGGGCGGCCGGAGGTATTTCACATGTATCCTTTCATCCGCATGTTCAAGGAACTCTACGTGCATCGCAAGGCGCCGCCCTTGCCGATCGACGGCACGCATGTGTCGCATCACATGTGCTGGCCCTGGGACATCGACTTCTGGATGGAGCTGAACAACGGCCGGACGCTGACGCTCTTCGACCTCGGCCGCATTCCCCTGGCGCGGCGCACCGGTCTGATCCCGGTGCTGCGGCAGAAGAAATGGGGGCTGACGGTGGCAGGCTCCTGCGTGCGCTACCGGCGGCGGATCCGGCCGTTCGAGCGGTTCGAGATGCGGACACGGGCGGCGGGGGTGGACCATCGGTTCATCTACATGGAGCAGTCGATGTGGAAGGCCTCTGGCGAATGCGCCAACCACGCGATGTACCGCACGGCGGTCACCGGTCCTGCGGGGATCGTGCCGCCGTCCGAAGTGATGGCAGCGATGGGCGTCACCGAGATGCCGGAGCTTCCGGCGCACGTGACCGCATGGATCACCGCCGAAGACACAAGGCCCTGGCCGCCGATGGCAGACCGCTGAATTCCGCGCCCCGCGCGCCGGACAGCGGCTGCCCGCGGGGTGCCGCTGCAACGATAGTTCGGCGGCGATTTATCCCAGTTAAATCCTGAGAACCTCTGAGCGCAGCACAAAGCTCAGCCGAAGCGGCAGCCCGGGGGGCGGGCAGCCGCTGGCCAGGCGGCCTGCGGCCTTGAGTCCGGGCCGGGAAAGGCTCGGGCCATGGGGCTTCCGAGCTGACCCGACCTCCACATCCAAACACCGCAACAACAAAGTCTTGCGCCAACCCCGGCACTCGGGCTTAACCCTGTAAAACCGCGGGGGGCATCATGGACGCGACGAAACGGAAACGGATCTGGGGCTGGTTCTTCTTCGACTGGGCCAGCCAGCCGTTCAACACCCTGCTGCTGACCTTCATCTTCGGCCCCTATGTCAAGGAACTGGTGGGCGACGGCACCACCGCCCAGGCCGCCTGGGGCTATGGCATCGGCGCCGCCGGTCTGGTGATCGCGCTCTGCGCCCCGGTGCTGGGCGCCATCGCCGACACCTCTGGCCAGAGGATGCGCTTCATCTGGGTGTTCTCGTTGATGTACGTGCTGGGCTCGGCGGTGCTGTGGTATGCCGCGCCGGGCGACTTCAACCTGCTGCTGATCCTGCTGGCCTTTGCCATCGGGCTGATCGGCATGGAGTTCGCGACGATCTTCACCAACTCGATGCTGCCCGACCTCGGCACCAGGGAAGAGATCGGCCGCATCTCCGGCAATGGCTGGGCCTTCGGCTATGTCGGCGGGCTGGTGGCGCTGGTGATCATGCTGGCGCTTTTTGCCGAAAGCGCCGAGACCGGGCGCACCATGCTGGGCCTCGCACCGCTCTTCGGGCTCGACCCGGAAACCCGCGAAGGCACGCGCTTTGTCGGGCCGCTGACGGCGGTCTGGTACGTGATCTTCATGGTGCCCTTCTTCCTCTGGGTGCGCGACCCAAAGCCGGTGACGGCGCGCAAGGGCGCGTTGGTCCAGGCGCTGCGCGATCTCAGGGGCACCCTGCGCCGCCTGCCGCGCTCGCCCTCGCTCTTTGCCTATCTCGCCAGCTCGATGTTCTACCGCGATGCGCTGAACGGCATGTATGTCTTCGGCGGCATCTATGCCGCCGGGGTGCTGGGCTGGACCGTGGTCGATGTCGGCATCTTCGGCATCCTGGCGATCATCTCCGGCGCGCTGTTTGCCTGGCTGGGCGGCATGTGGGACGCGCGCTTCGGCCCGAAGCCGGTGATCACCGCCGCGATCCTGGCGCTGACCTTTGCGGCGATCTCGACGGTGCTGGTCTCGCCCACCTCGCTCTATGGCATGGCGCTGCCAGAGGGCTCTTCGCTGCCCGACATTGCCTTCTACGGCATCGGTGCGATCATCGGTGCGGCGGGCGGCGTCCTGCAGTCCGCCAGCCGCACGATGATGGTGCGTCAGGCCAACCCGGAACGCATGACCGAGGCCTTCGGACTCTATGCTCTGGCGGGCAAGGCGACCTCGTTTCTGGCGCCTTTGTCGATCGGCGTGACGACCCAGATCACCGGCTCTCAGCAATTGGGCGTAACCCCGCTCATCGCCCTTTTCCTGATCGGACTTTTGTTGCTACGCTGGGTCAAACATGAGGGAGACCGAGCAGCATGGTCCGACCGTTCCGAGTAGCCAGCCTTACGATTTTCTGTGCCCTTCTCGCCGCTTGCGGCGGCGGTGACGGTGTCAGCACGAGGGCCACCCTGGCCAGCGCCCCACAGGCCACCATCGGTGATTCCATGGGGGTCCTGTCCAGCAAGCAGGCCAAGCAGCTGTTCGGCGCCAAACGCGCCGGATCGGCGCAATCGCCGGCCCCCTACGGCAGCTATGCCAAGGGCTGCCTAGCCGGTGGCATGCAACTGCCGGAAACCGGCCCGACCTGGCAGGCGATGCGCCTGTCGCGCAACCGCAACTGGGGCCATCCCCAGATGATCGACTACCTGCGCAAGCTGTCGGCAAGGGCGGCGCAGCTGCCGGGCTGGAACGGGCTTTATATCGGTGACATCTCGCAGCCGCGGGGCGGCCCGATGCTGACCGGCCATGCCAGCCACCAGATGGGCCTTGACGCCGACATCTGGCTGCGCCCGGCCAGCAACCTCGGGCTGTCGCAACAGGCGCGCGAGTCGATCTCGTCGATCTCGATGCGGCGCTCGAACGGCGCCTTCACCAACGACAAGTGGTCGCCCGAGCATCACGCCCTGGTCAAGGCCGCGGCCTCTGATCCCCGGGTGGCGCGGATCTTCATCTTTCCCGGCGCCAAGGTGCAGATGTGCAACGACGAAAAGGGCGACCGGTCCTGGCTGCGCAAGGTGCGGCCGTGGTGGGGACATCACTACCATTTCCACGTGCGGCTGGCCTGCCCCTCCGGTGCAAGCGGCTGCGTCGACCAGAACCCGCCACCCGCCGGTGACGGCTGCGCCGAGGCGCAGGGCTGGGTCGACCGCATCCTCAATCCGCCGCCGCCCGATCCGAACGCTCCGCCGCCCAAGCCCAAGCGCGAACTGGTGCTGGCCGACCTGCCGCTGCAATGCGCCAGCGTGCTGGAGGCGAACTGAAGTCACATGAACCGTATTCTCAGGGCGGCCTGCCTCGGCCTGGCGGGCCTCGCCAGTGGCTGCATTGCCGCCGAAACCCCGACGCAGGCGCGGCATGTGCAGAGCTTTTCCTGGCGCAGCTCTGCGCCGGGCTTTGGCGGCATGTCGGCCATCGAACTGGCCGAGGACGGCGAGAGCTTTGTCGCGATCTCGGACCGTGGCGCCTACGTCGAAGGGCGTCTGCTGCGCAAGAACGGCCGCATCGTCAGCGTCGAGAGCAGCGCGCCGCAGCCGCTGCTCGACACCGAGGGCAAGCCGATGCGCCGCAAGCAGGCGCAGGATGCCGAGGGGCTGGCGATCGACGCCAAGGGCCGGCGCTACATCTCGTTCGAGGGCGATCACCGGGTCTGGGCCTATCCGACCATGGGCCGCGCCGAGGCGCTGCCGGCACATCCCGATTTCGCCGGGCTGCAGAACAATTCCTCGCTCGAGGCGCTGGCGGTCGACAGCCGCGGCTGGCTCTACACCCTGCCGGAACGCTCTGGCCAGATGACCCGGCCCTTCCCGGTCTATCGCTTCAACGGCAAGTCCTGGGACCAGCCGTTTTCGATCCCGCGGATCGGCGGCTTTCAACCCACCGGCGCCGATATCGGCCCCGACGGCATGTTTTACCTTCTGGAGCGGGAATTCACCGGCCTGGGCTTCCGCTCTCGGGTCCGCCGCTTTGCCCTGAGCGCCAAGGCGCTGGGCGACGGCGAGGTGCTGCTGGAGAGCCACCTGGCCAAACATGACAACCTCGAGGGCCTCTCGGTGACCCGCACCCCGGCCGGGCAGATTCGCCTGACCATGGTGTCCGACGACAACTTCAACGCCTTCCAGCGCAGCGAGATCGTCGAATACCTGCTGCCCTGAGCGCGCGGCTGCCCCGGACCTGCTCCGGGGCCTCCACCGCCGCCCATGAGGCCCCGGAGCAGGTCCGGGGCGCGGTTTCGCTTGACCGAAGGCCCTCCGCTCTATAAGCCCCGCCCGTTCCCGATCAGGGGGCCAAGTCGCCGCAACCTTGCAAAAAACGGGCATCAGACATGACACGCACTCATCTTCCCGGCATTCTTGCCATGGCCGCCATCGTCGTGGCCTCGAACATCCTGGTTCAGTTTCTCCTTCTCGACGGCCTCCTGACCTGGGGCGCCTTCACCTATCCGCTGGCCTTTCTGGTCACCGACGTGATGAACCGCGTCTATGGCGTGGCTGCCGCGCGCAAGGTCGTGCTGGCCGGGTTCGTCACCGGGGTGATCTGTTCGCTGATCGGGTCGCAGATCATGCTGCAGGGCGATGGCTACACCTATGCCGCCGTGCCGCTGCGCATCGCCGTGGCCTCTGGCGTCGGGTTCCTGGTGGCGCAGCTCACCGATATCGCCGTCTTCGACCGGTTCCGTGGCGGACGCTGGTGGCGCGCGCCGCTGGTCTCGACGCTGGTGGGCTCGGCGCTGGATACCGCGCTGTTCTTTACCATCGCCTTTTCCGCCTCGGTCACCTTCTTCGGCGCCGAGGCCGATGGCGCGGTCAACTGGGCCTGGGAGGCGGTGCCCTTCTTCAACGCCGGCCCGCTGGCGCCGCTCTGGGTGACGCTGGCCTTTGCCGACTGGCTGGTGAAGCTGGCGCTGGCGCTGATTGCATTGATCCCGTTTCGGGCAATCGTCGCGCGGCTTGGGCAAAATCGCGCTCTGGCCTGAAAAAACCTTTTGCGATTTGTCTCGTCCGTGCCATGATTCTCATACGGACAACAAACAGAAAGGAGGTGCTTCAGTGTCTAGAGAGGTATTGGAGAAAGGTGTCGGAACAGTTCGGGGGGACGCCCTCTGAGGCAGCCCTTGGGGGATCGCTCCCTCGAATTGGTAGGACCTAACCGGCCCCACCTCCTGACATTCTCGAAGGGCCATGCCGCAGGGCATGGCCCTTTTCGTTTGGCAGCGCGCCGGGCCAGTGGCTGCCTGCGGGGTACCGAAGCTACTGCCGTTCTACAGCGCTTTATCTCCGTCAAACCCGGAAGAGCTGCGAGCGAGGCACTTGTATCAGCCAAAGCGGCAGCCCGGGGGGCGAGCAACCGCTGGCCCGACGAGCGGGCGTGCGCCCTTGAGTCCGGGCCGGGTGCGCTGAAGACCCCGGTTTCACCAGAGCAACGCGCACCGGGCCAGTGGCGGCCCGCGGGGTGCCGTAGCAACGGTTTTTCGGCAGCGCTTTGTCTCCGTCAAACCCGGACAACCTCCGAGCGAAGAGCTTGTGTCAGCCAAAGCGGCAGCCCGGGGGGCGGGCAGCCGCTGGCCCGGCGGCCTGCGGCCTTGAGTCCGGGCCGGATGCGCTGAACAGGCCGATGGCGATGCCGCTTATCCCTCAAACCTTGCCGATCCCCCTCTTCCTGCCATATTCACCCGCATGACCCTGCGCATCACAGATCAGATCGAAATCGCCGATTGGGAGCTGACCGAACAATTTGTCCGCGCCTCCGGCCCCGGCGGGCAGAACGTCAACAAGGTCTCGACCGCGGTCGAACTGCGCTTCGAGGCCGAACGCTCGCCCGCCCTGCCCGAGCCGGTCAAACGCCGGCTGCAGCGCATCGCCGGGCGCAAATGGACCCGCGAAGGCGCCTTGGTGATCCAGGTCGATGAAACCCGCAGCCAAGCCCGCAACCGCGAGATCGCCCGCGAACGGCTAGCCGAGATGATCCGCAAGGCGCTGGAACGCCCAAAGCGCCGGATCGCCACCCGGGTCTCTCAGAACCAGAAGCGCAAGCGGGTGGAAGCGAAGAAGAAACGCGCCGAAGTCAAGGCGCTGCGCGGTAAGGTCGACGAATGATCCAAGGCCCGGCCTAAACCACTACCTCGATCCGTTCCTGCTCGCCCACGCCAAACACCCGCTTGTAGCGCTTGATCTCCTCGGCCGGCCCCATCGCCTTTTCCGGGTTGTCGGACAGCTTCACCGTCGGCTGACCCTCGGCCGAAACCGCCTTGCAGACCAGCGAAAAGGCATCGAGCCCGCCGTCGGGGACCAGCCCGCGGAAGTCGTTGGTCAGGTTGGTGCCCCAGCCAAAGGACACCCGCACCCGGCCCGAGAATTGCGCATGCAGCGCCGCGATGCTCTCGACATCCAGACCGTCGGAAAAGATCACCAGCTTCTCGCGCGGGTCCTCGCCGCGGCTCTTCCACCAGTCGATCGCCACCTCGGCCGCCTTGGCCGGGTCGCCGCTGTCGATGCGGATGCCGGTCCAGCCGGCCAGCCAGTCCGGTGCCTTGTCGAGGAAGCCTTGCGTGCCATAGGTGTCGGGCAGGATGATCCTCAGGTTGCCCTCGTGCTCTTCCTGCCAATCGGCCAGCACGTCATAGGGCGCCCGCGCCAGCGCCGCGTCGTCAGGCGCGAGGGCGGCATAGACCATCGGCAGTTCATGGGCATTGGTGCCGATCGCCTCGAGATCGCGGTTCTTGGCGATCAGGCAGTTCGAGGTGCCGACGAACTTGGGCCCCAGCCCCTCGGTCATCGCCTGAACACACCAATCCTGCCAGAGGAAGGAATGCCGCCGCCGCGTGCCGAAATCGGCGATCCTCAGCGTGTCGATGGCGCGCAGGCTCTCGACCTTTTCCCAGAGCTTGGTCATCGCCCGGGCATACAGCACCTGCAGTTCGAACCGCCCCATGTCATTGAGCACGGCCCGCCCGCGCAGCTCCATCAGCACCGCCAGCGCCGGGATCTCCCAGAGCATCACCTCGGGCCAGCTGCCCTCGAACGTCAGCTCGTACTGCCCCTCGCGTTTCTCAAGGTGATAGGGCGGCAGGCGCAGGTTCTCGAACCACTCCATGAAATCCGGGCGAAACATCGAGCGCTTGCCATAGAACATGTTGCCGCGCAGCCATGTGCTCTCGCCGCGTGACAGCGACAACGACCGGATGTGATCGAGCTGTTCGCGCAGCTCGCCCTCGTCGATCAGCTCGGCCAGGCGCACCGATTTCGTCCGGTTGATCAGCGAGAAAGTGACCTGGGTGTCGCGCTTGTTGCGAAACACCGACTGGCACATCAGGAGCTTGTAGAAATCCGTGTCGATCAGCGAGCGGACGATCGGATCGATCTTCCATTTGTGGTTCCAGACGCGGGTGGCGATATCGACCATCTTGGGTTCCTTCGGTCAGCGCAGCGTGACGCCGGCGTCTTGCATGTTGGTTTTCGCCACGGCGAGCGAGCCGTCGAGATCGATGGCCCGGCACAGGTCCTGCCGAACGGTCAACTCGAACCCCAGCTTCGCCGCATCCACTGCCGAAAAGCCGACGCAGAAATCCAGCGCCAGCCCGACCATCACCAGCTCGGAAATCCCGCGGGTGCGCAGATACCCTTCCAGCCCCGTGGGCGTCGCGTGGTCGTTTTCGAAAAAGGCCGAATAGCTGTCGATCGCCGGGCGGAAGCCTTTGCGGATGATCAGATCGGCGCGCGTGGTGTCGAGCCCGGGGTGAAAATCCGCCCCGTCGGAGCCTTGAATGCAATGATCCGGCCAGAGCACCTGCGGGCCGTAATCCATCTCGACCATCTCGAAAGGCGCCTTGCCGGCGTGCTGGCTGGCGAAGGAGGAATGCCCCGCCGGGTGCCAGTCCTGGGTCAGCACCACCGCGTCGAATTCGGCCATCAGGGCGTTGATCGGCGCCACGATCTTGTCACCGCCCTCCACGGCCAGCGCCCCGCCGGGGCAGAAATCGTTTTGCACGTCGATCACGACAAGAGCGCGCATCAGGCCGCCTCCTCAATTCAGCATTCTTTGCAGCTTAGAATCGGCTTTGCGGAATTGCCATGGCTCATCCTTGCGGCTATAGCCGCCGCTTCGCGAGTGAACGGAGGTGCGGATGGCACGGCTTGGCATAGATTTCGGAACCTCCAACACCGGCGCCGGCATCCTGCAGGATGGCCGCCCAGTGACCCTGCCGCTCGAGGGCACGGCACCGACCCTGCCGACGGCGGTCTTCGTCGATTTCACCGACAAGCGCTTCGTCTACGGCGAGGCCGCGGCGCGGGCAATGATGGAGGGCCAGGACGGCCGCTTCATGCGCGGGCTCAAAAGCATCCTCGGCACGCCCTTGGCGCGCGAAAAGCGACGCTTTCTGTCGGAACGGATGACGCTGATCGAGGTGATCGGGCTGTTTCTGGCCGAGATCCGCAGTCGTTCGGAAAAGCTCACCGGCGAACGCTACGACGCGGTGATCTCGGGCCGGCCGGTGAAATTCCATTCGGAGTCAGATGACAAGGATGCCCAGGCCGAGGCCGACCTGCGCGAGGCTTATGCGCTCGCCGGCTTCGAGACAGTGGATTTCCTGCCAGAGCCCGAGGCGGCCGCGCTGGCGGTGGCAGGCCAGGGCCGCATGCTGATCGTCGATATCGGCGGCGGCACCTCGGATTTCACGCTCTGCGAACGCACGGATGGTGAGACCCGGGTGATCGCCAGCCGCGGTCTCCGGCTCGGCGGCACCGATTTCGACCGCAGCCTGAGCCTGTCGCATGTCATGCCGCTGCTGGGCCACGGCGCCGAAATCGGCGCCGAGCTCGGCGCCAAGACCCACGCCGCCCCCCGCGCCCTGTTCCACGACCTCGCCAGCTGGGAAAAGATCGCCTTCGTCTACGAACCGGCGCTCCTGCGCGAGGTCAAGCGCTGGGTGCGGCTGGCCAAGGACCCGGTGCTCTTCGAGCGGCTGGCCGAAGTGCTCGAGATGCACCTCGGTCATGACATCGCCTATGCGGTCGAGGCCGGCAAGATCGCCGCCAATGACGCCCAGCGCGGCGAGATCCTGCTCGACGTGGTGGAGCGCGGGTTGCGCGTCGATCTCTGGGGCCTGCAGATGCAGGCCGAGCTTGCCGCCGCCGCCGACCGTATCGGTGACATGGCGCTGGCCACGCTCAAGGACGCCGATTGCGCGCCCGACAAGGTCGACACGGTGGTCTTCGTCGGCGGCTCCAGCCTGCTGGCCGGCGTGCGCCAGGCGCTGGCCACCCGCCTGCCCGAGGCCCGGCAGGAAACCGCCGAGGTCTTTACCGCCGTGGTGCACGGATTGGCCATCGCCGCCCGCGAAACCCGCCCTGCGTAAGACCGCGATCTTGCCTGCGCCGCCCGGCCTGCGTACATGCAGGCGCATGATTACCGTCGCCGCGCTCTATCACTTCACCCGTTTCGAGGATCCTGCCGCCCTGCAGGGCCCGCTCAAGGACCTGTGCCGCGCCCAAGGCGTGACCGGCACGCTGCTGCTGGCGCAGGAAGGCATCAACGGCACCATCGCCGGCCCCCGCGCCGGCATCTACGCGGTGCTGGCCCATATCCGCGCCCTGCCCGGCTGCGCCGATCTCGAGCACAAGGAAAGCACCGCCAGCGCCCAGCCCTTTGCCCGCATGAAGGTCCGCCTCAAACGCGAGATTGTCACCATGGGCCAGCCCGACGTCGACCCGCGTGCCAAGGTCGGCCATTACGTCGAGCCCGCCGACTGGAATGCCCTGATCCGGAGCCCCGACGTGGCAGTGATCGACACCCGCAACGACTACGAGGTGGCGATCGGCAGTTTCGAGGGCGCGATCGACCCCGAAACCGCCAGCTTCCGCGAGTTTCCCGCCTGGTGGGAGGCCAACAAGCACCGCTTCCACAACAAGAAGGTGGCGATGTTCTGCACCGGCGGCATCCGCTGCGAGAAATCCACCAACTATTTGCTCAGCCAGGGGGTCGAGGATGTCTTCCACCTCAAGGGCGGCATCCTGAAATACCTCGAGGAAGTGCCGGAAGAGCAGAGCACCTGGCAGGGAGACTGCTTCGTCTTCGACGGACGGGTCTCGGTCAGCCACGGCCTGCGCGAAGGCCCGCATCTGCTCTGCCACGCCTGCCGCCGCCCGCTGCTGCCAGAGGACCGCGACCGCCCAGAATACGAACAGGGCGTCGCCTGCCATCACTGCGCCGACGAGACCACCGAAGACGACAAGGCCCGCTTCCGCGAACGCCAGAAACAGATCGAGCTTGCCCGCCAGCGCGGCGAAAAGCACCTCGGCGGCGACCACGACGTCTGACCCGCCGCCCCCAGTCCTTCTTCTCTTTTCAAATACCGCCGGGGGAATCGCCGCTTGCGGCGATGGGGGCAGCGCCCCCCTCCCCCCTCCGGCCAATGCCCCCCATTCATCACCCCAGGCACGCCCGCCCCGGACCTGATCCGGGGCCTCCCCGCCCCCCGGCCCGCACCGCGCCACAGCTTGCCAACCTGCAAACGAACAGTCATATTCGCATATGACATTATGTTTGGGAGGGCGCTGTCCATGACGATCACACGCAGGAAGATCCTGGCCGGCCTCGGTGCCAGTGCCGGCCTCGCCGCCGCCGGCCCGGTCTGGTCGGCTACGCAACTCGGCGAGATGCGCATCGACACGCTGAGCGACGGCAACCTCGTGCTGCCCGGCGAGTTCGTCTTCGGCCCGATGCCGCAGGACGCGCTGACCCCGATCCTCGAGAGATACGGCCTCAGCCGCGACAGCCTGACCCCGGAATGCAACCTCACCCTGCTGCGCGACGGCGAACGGGTCGTGCTCTTTGATGCAGGCTCGGGTCCGGATTTCCAGCCCTCGGCGGGCAAGCTTATGGCGGCCTTCGATGCCATCGACCTCAGCCCCGAAGACGTCACCCACGTCGTGATGACCCATGCCCACCCCGACCACATCTGGGGGCTGCTCGACGATTTCGGCGATCCGCTGTTTTCCGAGGCCGCGCACCTGATCGGCGCCACCGAGCTCGATTACTGGATGGACGACGCCACCATCGACAGCATCGGCGCCGCGCGTCAGGCCTTTGCCGTCGGCGCGCAGCGGCGGCTCGAGGCGATCAGCGACCGGATCACCACCTTCACCGATGGCGAGGAAATCCTGCCGGGCGTGCTGGCCCATGCCAGCTTTGGCCACACCCCCGGCCACATGTCCTTCGAGCTGCGCAACGGCTCAGAGGGGCTGATGGTGGTGGGCGATGCCATCGGCAATCACCACGTGGCCTTTGCACAGCCCGGCTGGCCCTCGGGGTCTGACCAGGACGCCGAAACCGCCGCCGCCACCCGGCTGGCGCTCTTCGACCGGATCACCGCCGACGACATGCGCCTGATCGGCTTTCACCTGCCCGGCGGGCTGGGCCGCGTCGACCGTCAGGGCGACGGCTATGTCTTCATCGGTGAAGACGCATGAGGCGCCTCGCCCTGGCCCTGGCGCTCACCGCCTCGCCCGCCCTTGCCAGCGAGGAGATCGCCGATCAGTATCCCGGCTCACTGCTCTATTCCAAGCCTGTGGAGTTCATCCCCGGCGTCTGGTCCGCCATCGGCGCCACCGCACCGCCGACCTATGAAAACGCCGGTCACAACAACAACCTTAGCTTCATCGTCACCGGCGAGGGTGTCGTCGTGATCAACGGCGGCGCGGCGCATCAGCTGGCCGCGGCGCTGCATGACGAGATCAAGGCGATCACCGACCAGCCGGTGATCGCCGTCTTCAACGAGAACGGCCAGGGCCATGCGGCGCTGGGCAATTCCTACTGGGCCGAACAGGGCGTGCCGATCATCGCCCATGAAGAGGCCGCAGAGGAGCTCGAGGAGTATGGGCCGCAGATCCTCGCCGGCATGTTGCGCTACAACCGCGACCGGGGCGAGGGCACCGAGCTGACCCTGCCGACCGAGACCTTCGCCGGGGACTACATCCTCGAAAAAGGCGATTTCCGCATCGAGGCGCGCTATCTCGGCCCGGCGCACAGCCCCGGCGACATCGTGATCTGGCTGCCCGGGCAATCGCTGGTGATCTCCGGCGACATGGCCTTTCACGAGCGGCTGCTGCCGATCTTCGAGCAGACGATCACCGCCGACTGGATCGAAACCTGGGACACCGCCTTCGAGCCGCTGGGCGCGACCTATGTGATCCCCGGCCACGGCCATCCGACCAACATGGACCAGGTGCGGCGCTACACCCGCGACTACCTGGAATACCTGCGCGGCCAGATCCGCGATCATATCGACGAAGGCGGCGATCTGGCCGGGGCCTATTACGTCGACCAGTCGCCTTATGCCCATCTCGACACCTTCGAGGAGCTGGCGACCAAGAACGCCGGCCGGGTCTACGAGCAGATGGAATGGGAATGAGCCTGCGCAGGGTGGGCAGTCCTGCCCACCGCCAACCTCAACGCTAGAACGCCAGCGCCTCTTCGACGATTTTCGCCAGAAGTTCCTCGACCGCGTCCATCGGGCCGTCGGGATAGGTGCGATAGCCGATCTCCACCTTGCCCTCGCGGTCGGTGACAAAGATGCTGTAAGGGCAATAGGCGATGTTTGCCGGATCGGCCTCCATCACCTGTCGCGACACCTGGGCCGAGCAGAACAGGAAGGCATCCGCCGCGTCGAAGATCACCGCGCCGCCCACATCCTCGCGGGTGCGGGCCAGCATCTCGCCGACGTGGCTGCGGTAATCCACCACCAGCCCCTTGTTGACGATGGCGTTCTCGACGCTGAAGATCGCGTCCTCATAGGCGCCGTCGTATTCGTGCAGGATCACCGGCTCCTCGGCGGCCACAGGCGCGGCGGCAAGGGTGGCGGCCAGCAGCAGCGGGGCCAGGTATGTCTGGGTGAGATGGGTCATGGCTCAAGCTCCTTTCGCCGCTCCGGTGCGGGCCGGAGCTGACATCTGGGCGCAGCCTAACATCGAATTCTGGGCCCGTCGCGCATTCTGAGGGACACGCCGCCGGAGCGGCGCGTCCCGAGATCATTCGGCGTCGAAGGACTTCAGGTATTCGACAATCGCCGCCTGATCGTCTTCCTTGCGCAAACCCGAGAAGGACATCTTGGTGCCTTTCAGGTAGTCGCGCGGTTTTTCGAGAAAGGCCTTGAGCTCTTCCTCGGTCCAGACAAGGCCCGCTTGGCCGGCCTCTTCCAGCGCCTTGGAGTACTTGAAGCCCTCCATGGCGCCCGCCGGGTGGCCGACGATGCCATTGAGCGCCGGGCCGGTGCGGTTCTCGGCACCCTCACCGACCTGGTGACAGGATTTGCACTTCTTGAAGACCCTTTCGCCGGCGGCCACAAGCTCGGGGTCGAGCGCGGCGGCGGTCTCTTTGACCGGCGCGGCCTCGGCGGCGCTGGCTTCCTCGACCTCTTGCGCCTCTTCCGTCGCGGCCTCGGGGGCGTCCTCGTTCACCTCGGTGGCGTCTTCCTGAAATTCCTCTTCGGGGCTGCCTTCCTCTTCCGGTGTCACGTCGAGCACGGTGGCGCGCATGGTGATCTCGACGCTGTCCTTGCAGTTCTCCATGCAGGGCTCGGCGCGCCACTGGGCGTATTCGGTCTCGGCCCGGTCATCGATGATGAAGCCCTCGGCATTGGGCATCTCGACGTCGAGAAAGGTCTCGTGGCTGAGGGTGAACTCTTCGTCGACGATATCGTTCGAGTAGAGGATGTAGGCGGTGATGGCATAGACCTCGTCATCCGTCAGCGTCTGCGCCGCGCCGAAGGGCATCGAGCGGTGGACGTAATCCCAGACGGTCGAGAGATAGGGCCAGTAGGAGCCGACGGTCTTGACCGGGTCCTTGCGGTCGAGCGTGTCCCAGCCGCCGGCCAGTTTTGGCCAGTTGCCGACACCTTCGGCGAAGTCACCGTGGCAGGCGGCGCATTTCTCGGCAAAGATCTCTTCGCCGGTCAGAACGTCGCCTGAACCTTCCGGCAGGCCGGTGCCGTCGGGCAGCACGTCGACATCCCAGGCGGCGATCTCTTCATCGAGCGCCGGGCGCCCCAGACCGAAGCGGCCGGTGGTGTTGGCCTCGGCGGTGAAACCCTGGGCTTCAGGCGCGGCGGTTTCGGCCTCGGCGGTCGTCTCTTCGTTTGCGGGAGCCTCGGCCTCGGTGGCCTCTTCGGTCGCCTCCGCGCCCTCTTCGGCAGTCTCGGCCGCGGCGGTTGCTTCCGGCTGTTCTTCAGCCGCCTCTTCGACCGCTTCCGCGCTCTCTTCAGCCGCCTCTTCAACCGGGGCCTCGGCCTGAGCTGTCGTCTCGACTACCTCGGCCTCGGGGGCCGAGGCACCACCGCCGGGGATGTGCAGCGCCACGGTGGGCGCCGAGTCAGGTATCGGCACGACAAAGCGGTCGGCCAGGGTGATCGCCAGGCCGGCGGTGGCGGCAATCGCCGCCGCGCCGCCGACGAAGAGGGCGACATTAGGAAACTTCGACATTCTCGGCCTCCCCGTTGGGTTTCACATGCCAGGTCTGGATGCAGTTGTTGTGATAGATCGAATTCTCGCCGCGCACCTCGCGCAGCTGGTCCTTGGTCGGCTGCACATAGCCGGTCTCGTCCATGGCGCGGGCCTGCAGCAGCATCTCTTCGCCGTTCCATTCGGTGTCGAGATAGAAGCGCACCAGCGCCTTGTTTCCACCCTCCTGCGCGAGCCGCGCGGTCTCCCAGCTCTTGCCGCCGTCCTTGGAGACGTCAACGCGGGTGATCCGCCCGTGCCCGGTCCAGGCCATGCCGGTAATAACCAGCGGCCCGGGGCCGTGAGTGATGGGCATTTGCGGCGAGGGTGAGGTGATGACTGACTTGGCGTCCATCACCCATGTCCATTTACGGCTGGTCCCGTCGGCCAGCGTATCGGTGTATTTCGAGGTCTCTTCGCGGCTCTCGACCGGGGCATCGAGCACCTCGATGCGGCGCAGCCATTTGATCCAGAGGTTGCCTTCCCAGCCCGGCACCACGAGGCGCACAGGGTAGCCGTGCTCCTTGCGCAGGGCTTCGCCATTGGCCTTGAAGGCCACCAGCACGTCATCCAGCGCCTTTTCCATCGGGATCGAACGGCCGTTGGACGAGGCATCGGCGCCCTCGACATAGACCCATTTGCCCTCGGTCTCGCCGGAATAGCCGGCCTCTTCGAGCAGCGTGCGCAGCGGCACGCCGGTGTATTCCATGTTGTGGATCATGCCATGGGTGAACTGCGCGCCATTCAGCTGCGCGCCGGCCCATTCCATGCCGGTGTTGGCGGCGCATTCGCAGAAATAGACGTGGTTTTCGCGCGGGAACCGCTCGAGATCGGCATAGGAGAACACCAGCGGCGTCTCGACCAGGCCGTTGATCATCAGGCGGTAGTCTTCTTTCTTCAGCTCGATCGCGCCGGAGTGATGCCGCTCGAAGGCACAGCCCTGCGGGGTGATCGTGCCGTCGAGCGCATGGATCGGCGTGAAGTTGATCGAAGAGATCGTGTCGGCGGTGAGCCACTCGACATTGCGGCGGATCACGTCGCTTTCGAACTCGATCGGCAGGCCGTAAGGCACCTCGTCGACGCCATGGCCGAGACCCGAGGCCCAGTCCTGAACTTCGGTGATCAGAGGATCGGGGGTCGCGGCACGCGCGGCCCCGGCGGTGACCGCGCCGGCGGCGGCGGCCACGCTGCCGCGCAGGAAGGCGCGGCGGGAAGATTTCAGGATGTCAGACATGGATGCCCCTTCTCCCATTGGTTGCAGGTGCGCCCGACAGGCAGGCGCAGGTGAAGACCGCGCTGCCGAAGCGGCGCGGCAATGTTCGATGTCGGGCGCGCCCCCCGCAGGGGCGCTGGTGACGGGCCCCCTACGGGCGGATGTAGGCGTAACCCTCTTCCTGCAGCTCGATCAGCCGCACGACGCCGGAGGTGACCATCTTGGCCTCGCCCATCAGCTCGATTTCCTTGCCGGCCTTTTCGCTCATGGCGCGGTGGGTGTTGCCGCAGGCGGCAAAGCTCAGGTTCTCGTTCTCGAGCGACATCGTCGAGATCCGGTCCTCGACCGGGCTCTTGCCGGGGATGAACATGTTGAGACCGGGGCCATAGGCCACCAGCTCGACCACCACGGTGTCGCCGACGCTCTCGTAGTACTTGGTGACATTGGCGACGTTGTTGAGCGCCATGTTCATCACCTGCGGATCATTCTCGTCGACGTGGATCGCGACGCGGTGCGTCACGCCCTCGGCCCAGGCGGCACCTGCGGCGAGGGTCGCGGCAAGGGCCGCGGCGGTTGCAAAGCGTTTCATTCGGGTCTCCTCCATGTTGTCTGTCAGACGCCGGTGACCTGGACGCTGAGATTGGGATCAAGCGAGACAGTGCCGAGCTTGCGGATGTGGCTTTCGACCACGTCCCAGATCGGCGGGCCTTCGGTGCCTTCGTTGACCGAGGCCCAGCCTGCAACGACGTAGTTGCGCGCGGGATCAATCGCCTCACCGGTCGAGATCAGGGTCATCTCGGAAATCCGCTCGCCCTGCGGCTTGGAGATGTCGATCCGGTAGGCCATGCCACCGACCCGCACCATGTCGCCGCCCTGCTGGTAATAGGGATCGGGGTTGAAGATGTTGTCGGCCACGTCCTCCATCACCACCTTGAGGAATTCGCCCGACATCTCGGTGCGATAGGCCTCGGGGTAGGTCATCGAGGTAACGTTCCAGATATCTTCGCGGGTGATCTTCTGTCCGGGGATCAGCGAGGGGCCCCAGCGCACGCCGGGCGACAGCGCAATCTCGGCTTCGCGCTCCGACAGAAGCGCATCGCAGATCAGGTCGTCCCAGCTGCCGTTGAAGTTGCCGCGGCGGTAGAGCATCGTGTCGGTCTCGCCCACCACCTCTGTCAGCTCGGCCTCGTAGGGTGCGCGCTGTTCGTCGATGACCGCAGCGACCTCGGCGTCGGGGGTGATGACGTCAGAGAAGATCGGGATCAGCTTGTGACGGAAGCCCATCATCCGGCCGTTCTGCACATCGAGGTCGACGCGGCTGACGAACTTGCCGTTGGAGCCCGAGGCCACGATTATCGTCTCGCCCACCAGAACCGGTTCCGGCAGCGCGTCATGGGTGTGGCCCGACAGGATCACGTCGATGCCGGTGACGATGCCGGCCATCTTCTTGTCGACGTCGAACCCGTTGTGGCTCAGCACCACCACCAGCTCGGCGCCCTGCGCGCGCACCTCGTCGACCATGGTCTGCATGTGTTCGTCGCGGATGCCGAAGCTGTATTCCGGGAACATCCAGCCCGGGTTGGCAATCGGCATGTAGGGGAAGGCCTGGCCGATGACAGCCACCTTGACGCCGCCACGCTCGAAGAACTTGTAGGGCGGGAAGAGCTCGGCCGGTTCGTCCCACTCGGCGTCGAAGATGTTCTGGCCCAGCGCGGCGAAGGGCAGGCCCTCGACGATCTCGGTCACCCGGTCGGAACCCAGCGTAAACTCCCAGTGGAAGGTCATCGCGTCGGGCTTCAGCGTGTTCATCACGTTGACCATGTCCTGGCCTTCGGTGTGATAGCAGGTGTAACTGCCATGCCAGGTGTCGCCGCCATCGAGCAGCAGCGCATCGGGGCGCGCGGCGCGGATCGAGTTGATCACCGTCGCCACCCGGTCAAGCCCGCCAACCCGGCCATAACCCTGCGCCAGCGCCGAGAAATCGCCGGACGACAGCGCGTAATGCGAGGGGCTGCCGTCCTCGATGCCATAGAGCCGGCGGAAATCGGCCCCGGTCACATGCGGCACCGCGCCCTTGTTCTCGCCCACGCCGATGTTGATCGACGGCTCGCGGAAGTAGATCGGCTTGAGCTGGGCGTGGATGTCGGTGACGTGGATCAGCGAAACGTTTCCGAACGTGTCGAATTCCAGAAGCTGGTCCTGCGTCAGCGATTGCTGCGCGGCCAGGCGCGCCCAGTTGCCAAAGCCGGAGGCACCGACAAGGGCTGAGGCGGCCATGGAGACCTGAAGGAAATCGCGGCGGGAGATCATCGGTGGCGTCCTCTTTGACTACTCACATGCGCATATGTGAATGCGTAAACAGCGGAAAACCCCGCGCCGGGCAAGGCCGGCGCGGGGCAGGATCGTGTTACTGGCGAACCGCCGGCGTCTCGACCGAGAGACCGTTGCCGCGCGAGGCGACATAGAGCTCCAGCGCGCGGAACTCGTCGGAACCTTCGGCGAAGGTCTCGGCGCGGGTGTCGCGGATGCAGCCGCGGAAGCGGTTGTGCTTGGAGATCAGCTTGGCCTGCTTCAGACGATAGGTCGGAAAGCCGTTGATCTGACCCTGGCTGAGATGGTCGGCGCGGATGTAATTGCCGTTGTTGTCTTCGTGGCAATTCGCGCAGGACAGTTCGAGCTGACCGTAGCGCGTGTAGTACATCTCCTTGCCCTGCTCCCAGTAGGGCTGCGCCGCGCCGTCGATGGCGACATTCATCGGCAGGCCCAGCGATTGCACGCCGATGGCCGCGATCATGCCCTGCATCTCGGCGCCCGACCATTTCCAGGCGTCGGCTTCCATCCGCTCGGTGCGGCATTCGTTGATCAGGTCTTCCATGACCACCAGCTTGCCGGCCTCGTCCACCTTGGGCATCTGGGCGGTAAGGCCCTTGAAGCTCTCGATGTCCTCGTGGCAAGAGGCGCAGCTCTTTTCGGCGCCGCCTTCGACGGTTTCAAACTGATCCAGCGCCTGGTCGACGAAGATCATGCCGGGGTTGTCGAACTGGTCGGCCTCGAGCGCCTGGGTCTCGTCGGTGCGATAATGCCAGCCGGAGATCACCTGTTCGCCCAGCGCGCCGTCCAGATGGGCGGGGGCCTCGGTCTTGGTGATCATCTCGATCTCGCCGTTGATGACCAGCGTGTCATCATCCGGCCCGCCGGCAAACGCCGGTGCAGCAACCAGAAGCGCTGCGGTGGCGGTGAGTGCGGTAAGTTTCATGTATTCCCTCCCTGAGCTGTCCTGCCCCGTTGTCCGGGGTCAGATGGCGCGTCCGCCCCGGATCATCCGGAGCGGACAGGGGCCTCAGCCGACCGCGATGTTCTTGACGTCTTCGTAGACCGAGCCGTCGTCGTCATACCAGGTGAACTTCATGTCACCGGTTTCCGGGATGGTGGCCTCGAACTGGAAGTACGGGTTGGTCGAGATCGCCGGCTCCAGCTTGACGTCGATGACGTTCTCGCCGTTGAAATCGCAGGTGAAGCGATTGATGATCGAGCGCGGAATGACGTTGCCGTCACCGTCCTTGCGCTGGCCGGATTCCATCGTGTGGCTGATCAGCGTCTTGATCGTGACCGCCTCGCCCGCCTTGGCCGTCTTCGGCACCTTGACGCGGGGTTTTACACCTTTTGCCATTTGTCTAGCTCCCTATGTCTCTTAGCCGCCGCAGCCGCCGATGGTGACCTTGACGGTCTTCGACGCGCGGACAAAGCTGCCGTCGGCCATCTTGGCCACGGCGATGACGTCCTGCGTGCCGGCCAGGCGGATGCGGGTGGCAGCCTCCTGCGCGGCGGCCAGCGGGCCGAAGGTGAAGGTGGCGACCGGCGGCGTCGGGTTGCCGGCGGCATAGACCGCGATGGCGGTCGCGCCGGGGGCCGATACCTCGATCGGCACGGTGTTGCCGTTCTCGGCGATCTCGGGTGCGGTCAGCTCGAGGCCGCCCTCACCCACCTCGGCACCGCCGGTGAACTCGTTGATCAGATCGTCCACCGACGCAAAGGCGCGGAACGGCAGGACGGTCAGAAGCGCGGCACCGGCACCGAGGGCCAGCGTTTCGCGTCGCGTGAAAGTCATCATGTGTCTCCTTGGTCTCGTCTGGCCGACGCTCACTCGTCTTTCAACGTCATCAGGAACGCCACCACGTCTTCGATCTCCTGCGCCGTCAGAAGCGGCGGCAGCGGCTCGGTGCCGGCCTTGCCGGTGAACCCGTCGCCGGGGCGGATGAAGCCGCTGGTCTTGTAGAAGGCCGGCATCACCGTGCCGTCATAGGTTTTCTTGGCGTTGGCAACGATGCCGCGCAGTTCGGCCTCTTCCCAACGCGATCCGACGCCGTCAAGCACCGGGCCGACCTCGCCGTGGAACGGCGCGTCGTCAAGCGCGCTGACCGCGTGGCACGAGACGCAGTTGCCCTTGGACTTGGTCTTCATGATCACGGCGCCCTGCTCCGGGTCGCCAGGGGCGCCCGACAACGAGGCCGAGATCGCGCCGTAATCGTCGTAGGTGACGTCCTGCGGGGCCACTTCTGCCGCCAGGGCAGCCGTTGCGCCCAGCGAGGCGACCGCCAGTGCTAGTGTCGTAAGCCTCATATTCCCTCCCTAAGTCGCTACCTTGTCATTCTTGGTTCAGGTCGCTCTGCGTACCGTAGTCTACTGCGGCATCTGGACGCAACAACAAATTCATGACTTTGAATTAGATGATGCGATCAGTCGGTCCTGCCATTGTCGCGTTCCTGAATCATTCGGGCGTGGTATCGCTGAAAATCCTCACCGTTATCAAGCAGGTATCTCTTTTCTGCGACCCAGGTGAACATGTCGAGCGTGGTGCCGGGACCAAAGGCGCCGGGCATCACCGCCACCGCCGCGCGCGGCGCCGTGGTCTCATCTGACACCTCTTCGGGCAGGAACATCACCGTCGGGGTAAAGAGAATCCCCCACTTCCGCGCCATGTCCTTTTCGCTGAGCGTCTCGCCGTCGAAGTCGGTCACCTCGATGTCGCCATGCAGGTTGAGCTGCACCACGAAGTAGTTGTCCTCGATCATCTGCGTGATCTCGGGGCGCGGAAAGACCTCCTTGTGCATCTTGTCGCAATAGACGCAGCCGCGCTGCTCGAAGAACAGCACCAGGCGCTTGCCCTCGGCGTTGGCCTCGTCGAGATCCTCGCGCAGGTCCTTGAAGGTGTCGCGCATCCAGGGCGTCTTGTGCAGCCCGTCGTCGCCCAGTTCGGCGGCGGCGAGGGGCAGCGCCAGTAGCAGCGCGGCGATGGTGGCAAGCAAACGTGTCATGTGATCCTCCCTTGGCTGGGGTCAGCCGATCTGCATGAAGACCGGAAAGGTCTCGAGCATCCATTGTGCAATGTAGTTTACCGTATTGGTGGCGATCAGCAGCCCGAATATGATCAGCAAAACGCCCATCGCCTTTTCGATCTTGGGCAGGTGGCGGCGAAACTTCGCCATCCAGCGCATGAACGGCCCGATGAACATCGCCGCGACGATGAAGGGCAGCGTCATGCCGAGGCCGTAGACAAACAGCAGCGCCGCGCCGGTGCCGGCAGTCTCCTGCCCGGCGGCAGTGAACAGGATCGCCGCCAGCACCGGGCCGACGCAGGGCGTCCAGCCAAAGGCAAAGGCAAGGCCGATCACATAGGCGCCAACGAGGTTCATGTTCGAGGTGGCGCCGGTGTCGGCGCGGAATTGGCGATAGAGCAGGCCGATGCGGATTACGCCGAGGAAATGCAGCCCCATGACGATGATCACCGCTGCCGCCAGCCAGCGCAGGATGTGGAAGTAGTCGCGCAGCATCTGGCCGAAGATCGTGGCCGAGGCGCCCAGCGCCACGAAGACGGTGATCACCCCCAGCGCAAAGGCAGTCGCCGCCAGCACCGCGCGCAGCCGCACCGCGCCCGAGATCTCGGCGGTGGCGCTGACCTGATTCATCCCGACGCCGGCCAGATAGCTGAGGTAGAACGGAACGATGGGCAGGATGCAGGGTGACAGAAAGGACAACAGCCCCGCCACAAGCGCCCCTGCAAAGGTGACATCGAACATCGCGCAACCGTCCTGCTTGTAAAATTCACATATTCAGATTATGTGGTATATCAGGTTCGGATCAAACATGAAATCTTTCGCATGCTGAGGATTGTCCCGCTTCTGCTGTCGGCCCTGCTGGTGCTGACCCTTGGTCTCGTGCAGCCCGCACGCGCCGAGATGACGCTTGTCATGGTCGAAGAGCCAGGCTGCGCCTGGTGTGCCAAGTGGAACAAGGAGATCGGGCCGATCTATCCCAAGACCGACGAGGGCGCGCTGGCGCCGCTGCACCGGATCGACATCCGCGAGCGCCCGCCAGAGGGCATGAGCTTTGCCCGCGGGCTGCACTTTACCCCGACATTTGTCCTGTTGGTCGACGGGGTCGAAAGCGGCCGCATCGAAGGCTACCCGGGCGAGGATTTCTTCTGGGGGCTGCTGGGCCGGATGATCGAGACCGCCAAACCGCAAGGGGCCACAGGATGACCGCAGCATTGAACACCGGCGCCGCCACGGCATCGAAACTGCCGGCCTTTGACGAGAATACCTGCGAGGAAGACATCGAGCGGATGATGGAAAATGCCACCAACGCCGCCAACTTCCTCAAGGCGCTGGGCCACGAAGGCCGGCTGATGATCCTCTGCCATCTCGCCACCGGCGAGAAATCGGTAACCGAGCTCGAAGACCTGCTGTCGGCGCGCCAGGCGGCGGTGTCGCAGCAGCTCTCGCGCCTCAGGCTCGAAGGCATGGTCAAGCCGCGCCGCGATGGCAAGGCGATCTATTATTCGCTGGCCGACGACCGGCCCCGGCAGATCATGGAGATCGTCTACGAGATGTTCTGCCGACCGGAGGCGACCACCTCTTGAGAAGACTCCGCCAGCAGGCCCCCGGGAGAGGGACCGCGCGGAGAGGGAGACAAAATGCTGGACTATATCGGAGACGCCACCGCCGTGGCGCTTGTCGGGCTGCTGACCGGGGTGCTCCTGGGGCTGGCGGCGCGGCTCGGGCGATTCTGCACCCTGGGGGCGATCGAGGATTACTTCTATTCCAGCAGTGACCTGCGCCTGCGGATGTGGGGCATTGCCATCGGCGTGGCGGTGACCGGCAGCTTTGCCCTGATCGCGCTGGGTTGGCTAGATCCTGCAGCGCCGGCCTATCTCGCCAATGCCTGGTCGCCGGTGGCTTCGGTGCTGGGCGGGCTGGTCTTTGGCTACGGCATGGCGATCAGCGGCAACTGCGGTTTCGGCGCGCTGGCCCGGCTGGGCGGCGGTGACCTGCGCTCCTTCGTGATCGTGCTGGTGACCGGGGTTGCGGCCTATGCGCTGCTCTCGGGGCCGCTGTCGAGCCTGCGGATCGCGGTCTTTCCGCCGCTCGAGGCCGACCCTCAGGCCCTGCCCGGCATCGCCCATGGCCTGGCCCGGCTGACCGGGCTGCCGGTGGCAGAGATCGGTCTGGCGATCGGCCTTGCGATCCTGGCGTTGGTTGGCGGGCCGAAGCACGTGCGCCAGGCGCCTGCGGTCTGGCTCTGGGGCGCGGTCGTCGGGCTTGCCATCGTCGGCGCCTGGGCCGGCACCTCCTGGATCGCGCAACATGGCTGGGACGACCTGCCGGTCACCTCGCACAGCTTTTCCAAGCCGCTGGGCGATACCATTCTCTATGCCATGCTGTCCTCGGGACTGGCGCTGAACTTCGGCGCAGGCTCGGTGGTGGGCGTGCTGGCCGGGGCCTTCATCGGCTCGATGATCAAGGGCCAGTTCCGCTGGGAGGCCTGTGACGACCCGCGCGAATTGCGCCGCCAGATCGGCGGTGCGGTGTTGATGGGGTTCGGAGCGGTGGCGGCCACGGGCTGCAGCGTCGGACAGGGCCTGTCGGCGATGTCGCTGCTGGCCTGGAGCGCGCCGGTGACCCTGGGGTCGATCCTGATCGGCGGCTACATCGGCCTGCGCCAGCTGATGCTGGGGTTTGCCCCGGCCGAGTGACGACCGGGGCGGTCCGGGCCATCAGGCCCGGACGGTATCTTCTCCGACGATCTCGGCGTCTTCGGCCAGCTTCTCGGCCATGGTCGGCTTGGCATCCTGCGCCAGCTTGCCGGCCATGGTGTCAGGCTCGGTATCCTCGGCCAGCTTTTCACCCATGGTCGGGCCGTTGTGCATCGCCCGACCGGCCAGCACGCTGTCCTGCGCCGCCATGTCCTTGCCGGAATGATCCTCGATCGCGCCGACGATCAACGGCAGCATGGCGCTGTCGGCATTGGACGACGCGGCCTCGGCCGGCGGGGTCTTCCAGCTGAGCGTATCGAGCGCGCCGCAGTTGGTGCAGGTCGCGGTCCATTCGTTCTGGATGTTCGAGCAATTGTCGCAGACCCAATGGGGACCGCGCGGCGCGTTCAACGCCCGGGCCAGCCAGCCCTTGACCACCGCGTCCGAAGCCCCCTCGCCGCGTTCGATGGCGGCCATGATGGTCAGGGTTCGGGTGTCGGGATCTGTCTCGGCCAGATCGCCCAGCGCGCGGCGGGCACCGGGGAAATCCTCGGCGGCGATGTTCAGCTCGGCCAGCAGCAGCTTGGTCTCGCGGTGATCGGACGCCAGCCGCGTCAGGTGCTGGAAGCGCTTGATCCGGTCGGCGGGCGTCTCGTCGGGGTTGATCGCGGCAAAGGTGGCGGCGAGGTCGGGATGCGGCTGCGCCTCCCAGGCCTTCTTGATCACCCGCGTTGCGTATTTCGACTTGCCCTGCTCGATGTAGCTGCGCGCGGCCATGACCGCCGCCGGGATCAACTCGGGCGAGAGCCGGTTGGCCTCGATCGCGGTTTCGCGTTGCTCGATGGTGCGACCGTCGGCGGCGACTTCGCGCGCCTCCGACAGCGCCAGCACCGCCTCGCGGCGGCGGTGCACGTCGCGCGGCAGATTGCCGGACTTCAGCTTGGCATTCAGGGTCTTGCGCGCGCCGGCCCAATCGCCGTGATCGGCCTGCAGCTTGAGCAGGATGTCCTGGGTCTCTTCATGCTTGGGCTTGATCGCAAAGGCGCGCTCGGCCAGCTTGAGCGCGGTGTCGGTGTCACCCTCGGCCAGCCGCTGCTTCATCACGCCACGGACGCCGACAAAGCGGGTCTTCTCGTTGGCCACCAGCTTCTTGTAGACCGCCTCGGCCTTTTCCCGGTCGCCCGCCATCTCGGCCGCCTGGGCGGTCAGAAGGTTGGTCAGCTCGGGCTTGTTGAGATAGCGGTCGGCCTTGGCGGCCTTGGCCATCGCCAGCTTGCCCTCGCCAGAGGCCAGCGCCATCAACCCGTCGCTCAGCGCCTGGAAGCCCTTGCGTTCGCGGTTGCGGTCGAAATAGCGCGAGATCGCGGTCTCGTCGCCGTTCACGAAGCGCACCAGCGCCACCAGAAATGACACGATCTTGAGCAGCACCCAGAGCGCCACCAGAAGCGCCATCAGCGCCAGAACCGCCTGCAGCGCGGTAAAGGTGAATTCCTGTCCGTTGAAGGTCAGGCGCATGCCCGCGCCGTCGTATTCCAGCAGCCAACCGGCGCCCCAGGCCAGCGCGAGAACGACAGCAACAAAGACGAGGATTTTCAGAAGTGACCAAAGCATGAATGCGTCCTTATCCCTGGTTCAGGCGTGCCGCGATGGCGTTGGCTTCGTCCAGCGCCGACATCCTGGTTTCGGCGTCGGCCACCCAGCCGGCCAAAGGCTCTTTTGCCACGTCGGGCAGAGCCGAAATTTCATCAAGCGCGACGCGGAAGTTGCCGTTGCGCACCGCCGCTTCGGCGCGTGACAGGATGGCGTCGGTGTCGACGCCGTCGCGCGGCGCGACCGAGCGCACCTCGAACATCTTTTCCAGCACGCCACCGATCCCGGCCTCTTCGCCATCGGCACCGGCGTCGCGCGCGGCGCGCAGCGCGGCGCGGGCGTCATCGGGGAAGCGTTCGCGCAGCGCGGCCTGGGTCACGACGCCCTCGGCCGCGGCGGCCTGAAGGCCCTCCATCGGCGCATCGACGTTCTCGGCCAGCGCCGCCAGCGGTTCCTCGTAGGGCTCGCCGGTTTCCAGCGCGGTGATCACCTGGGTCAGCGCCGTGCGCGCGGCGGAAAGCCGCGACTGTTCCAGCGCGCGTTCTTCCATCTGAGTGGCGTCGCGGGCGATCTCTTCGATCTTGGCCTTTTCGGCGGCGATTGTGTCCTCGATCGCCTTGCGCTGCTCTTCCATCGAGCCGCGCAGCCGCTCCAGCTCGCTCTCGTAGGCGGCAATCGCCTCGCGAGAGACGGTGTCGGCGATCGGGCGTTTCGCCAGAGTGGTCAGCCGCTCGTCGAGCGCCGCCATCTCTTCGCGCAGCGCCTCGAGGCCGGTTAGCCGCTGGTTCTGTTCGTCAAGCGCGCCTTCGGCGGTGCCTAGCGCTTCCTTGGTCGTCTCGAGATCGGCGGCCAGCGCATCGGTGCGCTCGGTCACGTCGGCGGCCATGGTGGTGATCTGCTGGGACACGTCGTCCAGCCGCCCGGATTGCTCCTGCAGCGCGGCGCGGGTCTCGGTTTCGAAGCTGTCGTCCTGACCGAGGTAATAGGCCGCGCCATAACCCAGGCCGGCGGCGACGATGCCGCCCAGCACCATGGGCACAAAGCCGCCACGGCGTTCGACGACCTTTTCGGTCACCGGCGGGCTCATTGGCGGCGGCGTGCTGTCACGCACCGGCTCGGCGTCGTCAAAGACCTCGGGCTCCGGCTCGTTGCCGGCATCAACGTGGGATTCGTCGGCGGCCATCTCGGCCTGCACCGGGTCCGGCTCGGCCAGAGGGTCGGCGTTTTCGGTCATCTCGTCGTGGAGGGGGGTGTCGTCGCCGGCCAGCGTATCGCCAGCCAAGCTGTCACCGCCAAGCGTTCCGCCGTCCAGCGTGTCACCGGGCAGCGGGTCTGCATCCGCGCCGGGCGTGTCAGACCCATCGAGGCTGTCCGCCGCATCGGACCCGGCCATCAGGCTGTCGGACCCCGCTGTGTCACCGTCAGAGACCTCGGCCGCGTCGGGCGCATCTGTCCGGTCATCTGCCGCGCGTTTGTCTTCGGTTTCTTCCGGTTTCGGCTCTTTCGAATTTGACACCAAGGATCACCCTTTCCGAATCTTACTGCAGCGGCGCAATATCATTACCTTATGGTACCCTCGAGGCCCCCTCAAGCGGACTTCCCCCCTCGATCACCCCGGCCACGGCTGCGCAAATCGACGCACGGTCAGGCCGCGCGGCAATCACCAGCCGCTCCGGTGTCAAAGGGGATACGCATCGCGCAACCGCTGGACTGAGCGCCACGATCCAAAGCCGGGCTCGCGCCTCTGCCTGCCCGGCGACGATCTCGGCGCTTCTGGGCGAGAACAGGGGAAGGATCACCGGCCTCTCTTCGTCAAGTAGCACACGCGCCTCACGAGTAAAGCCGCAAGCCACCTGATCGTACACGATGGTCTCATCCACCCGGAGGCCCTGCGCCGCCAGCCGCGCCGCCACATCGCCGCGCGCATGGCGGCCGCGCAGGTGCATCAGGCGGCCCTTGGGCCTGAGCGTGCCGAGATGCGCCACCAACTGATCGGCGGTCTCGCCCGCCATCTCGGCCCGAAGCCCCGCCGCCTGCGCCGCCTGCGTCGTCCGCTCGCCCACGCAATAGGCGGGCAGGCCTCGCGGGCCGTCATAGGCGCGCACGCCGTTGGTCGAGGTCAGGATCAACCCGGTCACGCCAGTCATGTCCGGCACATCACCGGTCGCCACGATCTCCAGCACCGGCGAGATCACCACCCGGCCCGGCGTGGCAACCCTGCGCAGGTCGGCGAGGAAGCTCTCGGCATCGGCACGCGGCCGGGTCAGCAGCAGCGCCGGCGGGTCTTGGGCGGGATTGTTTGCCATGGTGGCAAGTGTTACCTGCCGGTTGTCCCCTCCGCAACGAACCGAAGCGCCGCAATGACCCAAACGCTCACTCTTCTCGGCCTCGAAAGCAGCTGCGACGACACCGCCGCCGCCGTGGTGCGCGGCACCCCCGGCAAGGCCGAGGTCCTGGCCTCAGTAGTCGAAGGCCAGACCGGGCTGCACAAGGAGTTCGGCGGCGTAGTGCCCGAAATCGCCGCCCGCGCCCATGCCGAGCGACTGGATGTCTGCGTCAAGGAAGCGCTGGCGCAGGCCGGGCTGGGTCTCGACGCGCTCGACGGAATCGCGGTGACCGCCGGGCCGGGACTGATCGGGGGTGTGGTGTCGGGCGTGATGTGCGCCAAGGGGATCGCCATAGGCACCGGGCTGCCGCTGATCGGGGTCAATCACCTGGCCGGCCACGCGCTGACCCCGCGACTGACCGATGGCGCGTCGTTTCCCTACCTGATGCTGCTGGTCTCCGGCGGGCATTGCCAGTTCCTGATCGCCCGCGGCCCCGAGGATTTCACCCGCCTCGGTGGCACCATCGACGACGCCCCCGGCGAAGCCTTTGACAAGACCGCGCGGCTGCTGGGACTGCCGCAGCCCGGCGGGCCGTCTGTGGAGGCCGAGGCAGAGAAAGGCGTGGCGAAACGCTTTGCCTTCCCCCGCCCGCTGCTCGACCGCCCGGGCTGCGACATGTCCTTCTCGGGCCTGAAAACCGCGCTGCTCCGCACCCGCGACGCGGTGATCGCCGAGAAATCCGGCCTGACCCGACAGGACCGCGCCGACATGTGTGCCGGGTTTCAGGCGGCGGTGGTCGACGTGCTGGCGGAAAAGACCCGACGGGCGCTTGCCGCTTATCTCGATGAAAGCCCGGCAATCCCGATGCTCGCCGTCGCCGGCGGCGTGGCAGCGAACCAGCCGATCCGCGCCGCGTTGCAAACCGTCTGCGCCGAGGCCGGCGTCGGTTTTACCGCGCCGCCGCTGGCGCTTTGCACCGACAACGCGGCGATGATCGCCTATGCAGGGCTGGAACGGATGGCCCTGGGTCGGGTTGACGACATGACCCTCTCGGCCCGCCCGCGCTGGCCGCTCGACAAGACCGCCGCGCCGATGCTGGGCAGCGGCAAGAAAGGAGCCAAGGCATGACCATCGGCGTGATCGGAGCCGGCGCTTTCGGCACTTCACTGGCCATTTCGCTGGCCGCCGCCGGCCGCGAGGTTCGGCTCTGGGGGCGTGACGGCACGGCGATGCTGGAAATGCAGGACGCGCGGGAAAATGCCAAGCGCCTGCCCGGCGCGCCCTTCCCCGACACCCTCACTGCGACCGACAATTTCGCCGAGGCCACCGCGCCCGACACCCTGCTGCTCTCGGTACCGATGCAACAGCTCGAGACGCTGCTGGAGGACAACGCAGAGACCCTCGCGCAGAAGACCCTCGTCGCCTGCTGCAAGGGCTTTTCCCTGCGCACCGGCGAGGGGCCCGTCAGCCTGATCGCCCGTATCCTGCCACAGACGCAGGCGGCGATCCTGACCGGACCGAGCTTTGCCGCCGACATCGCCCAGGGTTTGCCCACCGCGCTGACGCTGGCCTGCGCCAGCCTGGCCTGCAGCCAGGACCTGCAGGAGCGGCTTTCGACCCGCAACCTGCGGCTCTATCGCACCACCGACGTCACCGGCGCCGAACTGGGCGGCGGACTGAAGAACGTGATCGCCATCGCCAGCGGCGTGGTGATCGGCGCGGGGCTGGGCGAGTCGGCCCGCGCCGCCCTGATGACCCGCGGATTTGCCGAGATGACCCGCATCGCCCAGGCGCTGGGCGCGCGGCCGGAAACCCTGGCCGGGCTCTCGGGCTTTGGCGACCTGACGCTGACCTGCACCTCGACCCAGTCGCGCAATTACCGCTACGGGCAGGCACTGGGCCGGGGCGAGGAGTTCGCCGCCGGGACCACCGTCGAAGGCGCCGCCACCGCCCGCGCCATGCTGCAGTTGGCCGAGCGCCACGGGGTCGACATGCCGATCACCCGCGCGGTCACCGCGATCATCGCCGGCGATCTTGACGTCGGCGCGGCGATGGACCAGCTTCTCGCCCGACCCCTGAAGGAAGAATGACATGCTGATTGCCCTGATCGCCCGCGACAAGCCCGGCGCCCTGCAAACCCGCAAGGACAACCGCGACGCTCACCTCGCCTATATCAAGGAGACCGGCGTGGTGTCGCAGGCCGGCCCTCTGATCGTCGAGGGCGAGATGGCCGGTTCGCTGGTAATCCTCGACGTCGCCGACATGGCCGCGGCCGAGGCCTGGGCCGAGAGCGACCCCTATGCCAAGGCCGGCCTCTTCGACAGCGTCGAGCTGATCGAATGGAAGAAGGTCATCGGCTGATGCGCTACTGGCTGTTCAAGTCCGAGCCCTCCACCTGGTCCTGGGAGGACCAGGTCGCCAAGGGTGCGGCGGGCGAGGAATGGGACGGCGTGCGCAACTACCAGGCCCGCAACTTCATGCGCGAGATGGCGGTGGGCGACCGCGGCTTCTTCTACCATTCGCAGAAGGCGCGCGAGATCGTCGGCATCGTCGAGGTCTGCGCCGCGGCCCATCCCGACAGCACCACCGACGACGACCGCTGGGACTGTGTCGACATCCGCGCCGTGGAACCTCTGAAGCGCCCGGTCAGCCTTGATGCGATCAAGTCCGACCCGGTGCTGGCCGACATGGTGCTGGTCAAGAACTCCCGCCTGTCGGTGCAGCCGGTCAGCGATGCCGAATGGCGGCATATCTGTGGCCTCGGCGGGGTCTGATCGCGGTTAACACCGACAAATCAATTGAAATCCTGTGGAAACCGGTGATCCTGCAGTAAGGTTAATATGGCCTGAATTCGGGGCCTCTGCACAGGGAGCGACTCACATGGGTTTTCTAAGCGTTCTCATCGCCGCTGCCGCCGGTTTCGGCCTTGGTGCGGTCTGGTACATGGTGCTGGCCGAGCCCTGGATGGAGGCCGTCGGCATCAAGCGCGGCCCCGACGGCAAGCCCGAGGGCGGCCAGTCGCCGGTGATGTTCGCCATCACCTTTGTCATGCTGCTGCTGGTGGCGGGGATGATGCGCCATACCTTCGTGCTTTCCGGCGTCGATACGCTGGGCAAGGGCCTTGTTTCCGGGCTGGGCATCGGGCTGTTCTTCATCAGCCCCTGGATCGTGATCAACAATCTCTACGGCAGCCGGCCGGCCAAGCTCTCGGTGATCGACGGCGGCTATGCCACCGTGGCCTGTGCGCTGATGGGGCTGGTGCTGACGCTGTTCTGAACCGCGCGTCACAAGACGGCAAAAGGGCCCTGACCTGCGATAGGTCAGAGCCCTCTCCTCTCACCCGGACGCTCCCACACATCCTTCGTGAACTGAATTTCGGCTCCAACCTTTCTGGTCGGGATGAAACTTTAATAGCTTAACGGGCCCCCCGATCCAAACTCCAAGAAGATAGGTTTTTCTCCAAATCCCCGATAGGTCCATCCGCCTTAGTAAAAATGAAGTTAATCCTGACGCGACACCGCGCATTGCGCCCTGTAAAACAAGGGCTCACCGAATTGCGTTACGTTTTGGCAACCAAAACAGGAGTTTCCCGGGTATTCTGCATCAGGCCACGAAAAAGGGCGCCCTCTCACGGAACGCCCCTGTGATTTCTGCCGGTTCGGGCGGGTTCAGCCGTAGACTGATTCCTTGCCGAAATGCTTGGTCAGCAGATAATAGACCACCGCGCGATACTTGTTGCGCTCGGATTTGCCGTAGGTCTCGATCACCTTGTTGATCGCATCCATCAGTTCGGGCCCGTCACTCAGGCCCAGCTTCTTGACCAGAAAGTTCTGCTTCACGGTCTGCAGCTCCGCCGGCTGAGAGCCTGCGACCGTCGCCGCATCGGCACTGTAGATCGCCGGCCCGCAGCCGATCGTCACCTTGCGCAGCAAATCGAGATCAGGCTCGGTGCCGCATTTGTTTCGAAGATCATCCGCGTATTGCGCAATAAGATCGTCGCGTTTTCCCATGTTCTCTCTCCCCTCGTGGACCCGTGCATTCGGGCTCTGCCTTTTCCACGGGCAACATTAGCCGCTCAAAGCGGTCTGGCAACGGTTAATGTCGCCGCAGATTTCCCCCTCCGGTCGGGCGCGGCAAGGATGCCGCAGATGGCGCTGGGTCAGCCTGCGAGGGCGTTTCGTCACCGCGTCTGGATCGCGCCACCGGGGCGCGGCCGACGCGGGCTCATTTCGCGCGGCCCCAAAGGGCCGAAATATGGTAGGATGCCGGCACGTTTTAATTGCTTGATAGGAGTGTTTTCATGACTGGCCTGATCAAAGGAATTTCAACACTGGCCATCGTCGCGGCCCTCGCCGTGGCCCCCACGGTGTCCTTCGCTGACAAGGGCGGCGCCCCCAATGCCAATGGCCTGGCGAACGGCAAGGGCAGTGCCAACGCGCACAAGAACAAGCCCGACCCCAATCCGACCCGTGGCAATGACAGCGCACCGGCTGAGCCGGATGACCCCGTAGAGAAAGACTACGAAGGGGTAGGTGTCGACACTTTCGACGGCGAAGAGGAAGAAGAATACTTTCAGGAGTACTAGAGCCGACCCAACCTGCCGCAGAAACGCAAAAGGGCCGCCCGACAGGACGGCCCTTTCCGATTCCGCATACCGTAACTCAGTAGCGGTAATGTTCCGGCTTGAACGGGCCTTCCGGCTTCACGCCGATATAGGCCGCCTGCTCGGGCGCCAGCTCGGTCAGCTTGGCGCCGATCTTGGCGAGGTGCAGCTTGGCCACCTTCTCGTCCAGATGCTTGGGCAGGATGTAGACCTGGTTGTCGTATTGCTCGCCCTTGGTCCAGAGCTCGATCTGCGCCAGCACCTGGTTGGTGAAGGACGCCGACATCACGAAGGACGGGTGACCGGTGGCATTGCCGAGGTTCAGCAGACGACCCTCGGAGAGCAGGATGATCTTGTTGCCCGAGGGCATCTCGATCATGTCGACCTGTTCCTTGATGTTGGTCCACTTGTGGTTTTTCAGGCTCGCCACCTGGATTTCATTGTCGAAGTGGCCGATGTTGCCGACGATGGCCATGTTCTTCATCTCGCGCATGTGCTCGATGCGGATCACGTCCTTGTTGCCGGTGGTGGTGATGAAGATGTCCGCCGACTGAACCACGTCTTCCAGCACGACCACCTCGAACCCGTCCATCGCCGCCTGCAGCGCGCAGATCGGGTCGACCTCGGTCACCTTCACCCGGGCACCGGCGCCACGCAGCGACGCGGCCGAACCCTTGCCGACGTCGCCATAGCCACAGACCACGGCGACCTTGCCGGCCATCATCGTGTCGGTGGCGCGGCGGATGCCGTCGACCAGCGATTCCTTGCAGCCGTACTTGTTGTCGAACTTCGACTTGGTGACGCTGTCGTTGACGTTGATCGCCGGGAAAGGCAGCTGGCCCTTCTTGTGCAGATCATAAAGCCGGTGCACGCCGGTGGTGGTCTCTTCCGAGACACCCTTTATCGCGTCACGGGTCCTGGTGAACCAGCCGGGGCTTTCCTTCATCCGCTTGTGAATCTGCGCCTTGATCACCTCTTCCTCTTCCGAGCCCGGCACCGCGAGGATATCCTCACCCGCCTCGGCCCGCGCGCCGAGCAGCACATAAAGCGTGGCGTCGCCGCCATCGTCGAGGATCATGTTGGCGCCTTCCGGGAAGGCAAACGACTTGTCGAGGTAATCCCAGTGCTCTTCGAGCGACTGGCCCTTGACGGCAAAGACCGGGATGCCGGCCTTGGCAATCGCCGCGGCGGCATGGTCCTGGGTCGAGAAGATGTTGCACGACGCCCAGCGGACGTCTGCGCCCAGCGCCACCAGGGTCTCGATCAGCACGGCGGTCTGGATCGTCATGTGGAGCGATCCGACGATGCGTGCACCGGCCAGCGGTTTGGCCGCGCCATATTCTTCGCGAAGGGCCATCAGCCCGGGCATTTCGGTCTCGGCGATATCCAGCTCCTTGCGACCGTAGTCGGCGAGCGAGATGTCTTTAACCGTGTAATCAGTGGTCATGTCTGCGGTCCTTGCTGCAAGAGCTTTGGACGGCAGATAACATCAGTGCCCTGTGCGGGCAAGCTGACTGCGCTCAGCCAGAGACACCAGCGGGCATCGGCGCGCTGTCGTGCCAATTGTCACCGGCGGCGAGAACGCAGGATATGCCATCGGGTCGGGTCATCAGGATGGTGAAACTACCCGAATCCGCCGAGCGCCAGATCTCGATCAGGCGATGCTCGGTCTGAAGGCCACCGCCAGCGAGGGTTTCGGAAAACTTGCTGCTGAGCGAATCGACCATGTGCTCGCGCGGCAGACAGGTGGCCTGGGCAAAGGCGGGGGGACCCAGCGCCACGGTGCCAAAGACCAGGGATGCGGCGAAAAGGCGTTTGAACATGGGGCTACTCCTTGGGAAGAGGCCTCATGCGAGTTTGGCACAAAGGCCCCGGGTTTCTCTGTGTGATAAATGCGCATCGCAAGGGTTTGGTTCCATGCACGGCGGTTTACGATCTCGTGCCTGCCCGTGGGTTTGGGCTTGGCAGCCGCCGGGAAACCGCGCTAGGACCGGTGCCCGAACGGAGACACGCCATGCCCCCCAAACCGCCCCGCGCCTGGCAGAGGATGCTCTCGGGCCGCCGGCTCGACCTGCTCGACCCGACGCCGATGGACGTCGAGATCGAGGATATCGCCCATGGCTTGGCCTTCGTCGCCCGCTGGAACGGCCAGACCCATGGTGATTTCGCCTATACGGTGGCCGAACATTCCCTGCTGGTCGAGGCGCTCTTCTCCCGCATGTACCCCCGTGCCCCCGTCCGCTGGCAACTCGCCGCCCTGTTGCATGACGCGCCGGAATACGTGATCGGCGACATGATCTCGCCGGTCAAGACCGCCATCGGCGCCAGCTACGGCGAGCTCGATACAAGGCTGACCGCCGCGATCCACATCCGCTTCGGCCTGCCCGCCGCCCTGCCGGTCAGCGTGAAGAAACAGATCAAACGCGCCGACCGGGTCAGCGCCTGGATGGAGGCGGTGCAGATCGCGGGCTTCACCGAGGACGAGGCCAACGGCTTCTTCGGCAAGCCCGACAAGAGCCTGCTCGACGGGTTGCAGATCACCCTCCGCCCCCCGCGCGAGGTGCGCGACGACTTCACCGCCAGGCACGCCACCCTGCTGCAGCAGTGCTGATCCCTGTTGCTTCCTCTTGCTAAAAATATCCTCGGGGAGTGTGAGGGGCCGGCCCCTCACTCCTACGCCGACAAAGGGCGTGCCATCCCCTATTTGGGCGAGCGTTTCGCCAGAATGCGCTGCAACGTCCGCCGATGCATGTTGAGCCGCCGCGCCGTCTCCGACACGTTGCGATCACAAAGCTCGTAGACCCGCTGGATATGCTCCCAGCGCACCCGGTCCGCCGACATCGGGTTCTCCGGCGGCGGCGGCAGGTCGTCGCCCTTGGCCAGCAGCGCATTGGTGATGTCGGTGGCATCAGCCGGTTTCGACAGGTAATCCGTCGCCCCGATCTTGACTGCTGCCACCGCCGTGGCAATCGCGCCGTATCCGGTCAGCACCACGATCCGCGCGTCTGGCCGCTTCTCGCGCAGCACCTCGACCACGTCGAGCCCGTTGCCGTCCTCGAGCCGCAGGTCGACCACCGCATAGGCCGGCGGACGGGCGGTGGCGATGGCACGCCCACCGGCGACAGAGCCTGCGGTCTCGACCTCGAAACCGCGCTTTTCCATCGCCTTGGCCAAGCGCCGCAGAAAGGGTTCATCATCGTCGACCAGCAGAAGCGATTTGTCCTCGCCCAGTTCGTGCCCCGTCATTTCGGCCAAATCGTCACTCCTCCCGATCGGTTCCGCACCGTGTCAGGCGATTATTGAGAGTGTCCCCGGCGGTGTCAAACGGGCAAACCCGGGTCATGGGTCGCAAGGGGCAAAAACCCCGGGAAATTTCCCGCCGCCGTGATCACACCCCGTGATCACGGGGGCCAGGACCGCCTCAGCCGGCGGCGTCGATGAAACAGGCCGCCCGCGCCGCCATGTCCTCGGGCGAGGTGTCGCGGCGGAAGTATTCGACAAAGCCATGCTCCGGCAGCACCAGGTAGGAAAACGTCGAGTGATCGACGAGGTAATACTCGTCGCTCTTGTCCTGCGCCTTGTAATAGGTGCGATAGGCCCGGCTCGCCGCCTTGACCTGCTCTTCCGTCCCGGTCAGGCCGATGGCCTTTTCGTGGTTGTTGAAGGCAAAGTCGCGCACCACTTCGGGTGTGTCGCGCTCGGGGTCGACGGTGATGAAGACCGGCGTGGCGCTGTGACCCTTCTCGGCCAGCAGGTCGACCGCCTGGGAATTGCGGGCGAAATCCAGCGGGCAGACATCGGGGCAGAAGGTATAGCCGAAATAGAGGATCGACGGCTCCGTGATCACATCCGCATCGGTCACCGTCTCGCCCTGGCCGTTGACCAGGGTAAAGGCGCCGCCGATGGCATCGGTACCGCCGGCCACAGCCGAGCTGCGGCAGGGATCGAACGGATCGCCGCCCGCCGGACGCGAGGCATACCAGAGCCCGCCCACCAGGGCGATGACGGCGGCGGAGGCAAGGATTGCGGCGGTCCGGACCATGGGGCGGTCTCCCGTGACATGAAGTACGTTGATCGAAAGTCGTGTGACACGTATCAATCTGAAACCGGGGTTCAAGGGTCAAAGCGCAGATGACAGATTTGGAGTCGGACTTCCTGACCGAACACCGCAGGGGCAACTGGGTCCGGCTGCGCACCATGATCATGCTGCGCTGGGCGGCCATCATCGGCCAGCTTACCGCGCTGATCGTCGCCCAGCGCTGGTTCAACCTCTCGCTCGAGATCGGGTTGTGCTATTTTGCCATCGGCCTGTCGGTGGTGGGCAACCTCGCCGCCATCGCCATCTTCCCCGAAAACAAGCGGCTGAGTTCCACCGAGAACATGCTGATGGGGCTGTTCGACCTGTTGCAGCTGGCCTTCCTGCTGTTTCTCACCGGCGGGCTGCACAATCCCTTTGCCATCCTGATGGTCGGCCCGGTGCTGATCTCGGCGGCGGTGCTGAACACGCGGCCGACGATCTTCATCGCGGTGATCGCCATCCTGATGGTCTCGCTGCTGGCGGTCTATCACCTGCCCCTGCGCACCGAAGAAGGCTTCATTCTGCGCACGCCCAACACCTTTGTCTTTGGCAAATGGCTGGCGATGGTGATCGCGATCATCTTTCTCTCGGTCTATTCCCGCCGCGTCACCAGCGAGCTGCACACCATGTCCGACGCCGTAACCGCGACGCAGATGGCACTGGCGCGCGAACAGAAGCTGACCGATCTTGCCGGTGTCGTCGCCGCCGCGGCGCATGAGCTGGGCACGCCGCTGGCCACCATCAAACTGGCCAGCGCCGAGATCGCCGAAGAGCTCGATGACCGCCCCGATCTCAAGGAAGATGCCCTCCTGATCCGCGCCCAGGCCGACCGCTGCCGCGATATCCTGCGCTCAATGGGTCGCGCGGGGAAAGAGGACATGCAGGTCCGCCGCGCGCCACTGTCGGAACTGATCCGCGAGGCCGCCGAGCCGCATGAAGACCGTGGCAAGCAGATCCACTACGAACATGCGCCCGGCCCCGGCGGCGAATACACCGTGCCCACCGTCAGCCGTAAGCCCGAGATCATCCACGGGCTGCGCAACCTGGTGCAGAACGCCGTCGATTTCTCGCGCGGGAACGTCTGGATCGACACCATGTGGACCGACGACCTGATCTCGGTGCGCATCGTCGATGACGGCGCCGGCTATCCGCCGCAGCTGATCGGCCGGATCGGCGATCCCTTTGTCCGCCGCCGCCGCAGCGAGCGCGACAAGCGCCGCCGCCCCGGCTACGAGGGCATGGGGCTGGGGCTCTTCATCGCCAAGACGCTGCTGGAACGCTCCGGTGCCGAGCTGAGCTTTGCCAATGCCTCCGACCCCTACGAGCTGCGCGCCGCCCCGGGCGAGAAATGCGGCGCCGTGGTCGAGGTGATCTGGCCGCGCAGCAAGCTCGATGCGCCGCAGGGCGCGGTCTCGGAGCCGCTGGGAGAGAACCGGCCGATCGAGATCTGAGGCACCGCGCCGACCTCTCCTGTCATTAAGCTCTTGTTAACCCCGTTGGCGGATGCTGTGGCGAGGGAGAGAGCCCATGCCAGTCGACCTGACCATCGCCGAGCTCGCTGTCCTACTGACAGGCAGCCTGCTGGGAACGGTGCTGACCGCGCTGACCCTGCGCCGCTCACGGAGCGCCGGGCGCGTTGCCCCGGATGACGACCGCACGTGTTTCATCTTTGCCGGCACCGACCTGGTGGATGCCACAGGCCCGGCCTCGGTCCTGGCCCAGAAGGCCGGGGCCGAGGCCGACGATCCGCTGGAAGGCCACTGGCACGCCCTGCGCGCGGTGTTTCGCCCGCGCTTCGGCGAATTGCCCGAACGGCCCGACGATGTCTTTGCCGCCAGCGCCGAGCGCCGGCGCACCTACGCGGCGCTCTCGCCCAAGGACGGCGGGCGGCTGGTGTTCTCGCGCATTGACGAACGGGTACGAATCTCGCTGCTCGACGATGCCCCGCAGGAATTCGACCGGCAGATTTCCTTCGACCAGAGCCGCGAATTGCGCTTTCTGCGCAACGCGGTGGCCGAGGCGCCGACGCCGATCTGGCTGGTCGACGACACCGGTCGCGTCAGCTGGCAGAACCACGCCTACAGCCAGCTGGCCGCCCTCGCCGGTCAGGACAGCGACGGGCCGCTCTTTGCCCTGCCCGAGGAATGTGACGACGACGCCCTGCGGGTGCCGCTGCAGCTTGCCGGGCGCGACAGCGCCAACTGGTACGAGGTCAGCACCCGCAGCACGCCCGGCGGCTGCCTGTCCTACGCCAGCAACATCGACGCCGTGGTTCATGCCGAACAGGCGCAGCGCAACTTCGTCCAGACCCTGAGCAAGACCTTCGCCCATCTCTCGATCGGGCTGGCGATCTTTGACCGGCACCAGCGGCTGGCGCTGTTCAACCCGGCGCTGATCGACCTGACGGCAATGCCGGTGGATTTCCTCACCTCGAAGCCCAGTCTCGCGGCGTTTTTCGACTATCTGCGCGAACACCAGATCATGCCCGAGCCCAAGAACTACACCAGCTGGCGCGACAAGATCGGCGCGCTGATCGCCGCGGCGCGCGACGGGCGCTATTCCAAGACCTGGAACCTGCCGTCGGGCCTGACCTATCGGATCACCGGCAAACCGCATCCCGATGGTGCCATCGCCTTTCTGTTCGAGGATATCAGCGCCGAAATCTCGCTCACCCGGCGGTTTCGCGCCGAGCTCGAGACCAGCCACGCGGTGCTCGACCGGCAGGAAAAGGCGCTGGCCGTTTTCTCGCAGCTGGGCATCCTCACCTTCTCGAACGAGGCGTTTCGCCAGATGTGGCGCTTCGATCCCGACAGCAGCTTTGCCGAGACCACCGTGCCCGACGCCCTGCGAATCTGGCAGGCGGAATGCGCGCCCTGCCCCGCCTGGGACCGTCTGCCGGCCTATGTCACCTCGTTCGGCGAACGGGTGCCGCGCCAGGCCGAGGTCGAGCACCAGCGCCACGGCAAGCTCGCCTTCTGCGCCGAACCCCTGTCCGGCGGGGCGACGCTGATCTCCTTTACCCCCGCCAGCCTGACGCCGGGCCGGCCCGAGACGATCAGCCATCTGCCGCTGCGCGAGTGATCCGCGCGGCGCGCCGGTTTCATGGGTTGCATGGCCCGTTGGGCGCGGTAATGTCCGGCCATGAACGCCACGCAGACGCTGACCCTGAGCCTGACCTCGCCTGAGGCCACCTGCCGCTTTGCCACGCGGCTGGGCGCGCGATTGATGACCGGCGACGTGCTGCTTCTCGAGGGCGGAATCGGCGCCGGCAAGACGCATTTCTCGCGATGCCTGATCCAGAGCCGGCTGCCCCTGCCCGAAGACGTGCCCTCGCCGACCTTCACACTTGTGCAGACCTATGACACCGGCGGCTGCGAGATCTGGCACGCCGATCTCTACCGCCTGGGCGACGTCTCCGAGGTCGAGGAACTGGGCCTGACCGAGGCCTTCGAGGACGCGATCTGCCTGGTCGAATGGCCCGACCGGCTGGGTCCCCTGGCACCCTCCGAGGCGCTGCACCTCGCCTTCGAGCCCGGCCCCGCCGAGACCTCGCGCACCCTGACCCTGAGCTGGAGCGCCGCCCGCTGGAATGACCTGCCCGGAGCGCTCGCCGCATGAGCCGCGAAGACGCGCTGCGGCGCTTTCTGTCAGAGGCCGGCCGCGATGGCTGGGCCCGCCGCCCGCTGGCCGGCGACGCCTCGGCCCGGCGCTATGAGCGGATTTCCGATGGCACCGGCAGCCTGATCCTGATGGACGCCGACCCCGCCACCTGCGGCTCGGTCCAGCCCTTCCTCGACATCCGCAACCATTTGTTCGACTTCGGGTTTTCCGCTCCGGCCCTCTGGGCCGAGGACGTCGAGGCCGGCTTTCTCCTGCTTGAGGATTTCGGCGATGCGCTCTTTGCCGAGGTGATGGCGCGCGACACGGCGCAGGAACGTCCGCTCTATCGCAGCGCCGCCGACCTGCTGGCGCGGCTGCACGAAAAACCCCTGCCCGCCGGCATGAAACCGATGAGTGCCGAGGCGCTGGCGGCGATGATAGCCCCCGCCTTCGAGGCCTACGCTCCCGCCCTGGCCCCGCGCCTGCCCGCCGCGCAGGCGGCCTTTGCCGAGGCGCTGCGCCCGGTGGCCGAGGCGCCCGCCGTGCTGGCCTTGCGCGATTTCCACGCCGAGAACATGGTTTTCCTGCCAGACCGCAAGGGCGACCGACAGGTCGGCCTGCTGGATTTCCAGGACGCCTTTGCCACCCATCCGGCCTATGATCTGGTGTCGATGCTGCAGGACGCCCGCCGCGATGTCGCGCCCGACACCGAGGACGAGATCCTCGCGCATTTCATCGCCCGCACCGGGGCCGAGCCCGAGAGTTTCCGCGCCGCCTATGCCCTGCTCGGCGCCCAGCGCAACCTGCGGATCCTCGGCATCTTTTCGCGCCTCGCCAAGTCCCGAAACAAGCCGCAATACCTCGCCCTGCAGCCCCGCGTCTGGCGCCATCTACAGGCCGATCTGGCCCACCCCGCGCTGGCGCCGCTGCGCGACATCCTTGCCCCCCTGCCCAGCCCCGAGGTGCCCGCATGAGCCAACCCGAGGCCGCCCTTCTGTTTGCCGCCGGTCTGGGCACGCGGATGCGGCCGCTGACCGACGACCGGCCGAAACCGCTCGTCGAGGTCGCCGGAAAGACGCTGATCGACCATGCGCTCGAGCTGGTCACGCCGCTGGCGCTGCCGCGAGTGGTGGCCAATGCGCATTACCGCGGCGACATGCTGGCGGCACATCTCAATGGATCGGGCGTGGCCCTGTCACAGGAGGCGCCGGTGGTGCTGGAAACCGGTGGCGGGCTGAAACAGGCGCTGCCGCTTCTCGGCCCCGGGCCGGTTTTCACGCTCAACACCGATGCGGTCTGGCGCGGGCCCAATCCGCTGCTCGCGCTTCGCGATACGTGGAATGCAGACCGGATGGACGCGCTTCTGCTCTGCGTGCCGCGCGCCCAGGTGCATGGCCACAAGGGCAAGGGCGACTTCCTGATCGGCCCGGATGGCCGGCTGTCGCGCGGGCCCGGCGCGGTCTATTCCGGGCTGCAGATCATCAAGACCGAGGCGCTGGCCGGAATCGACAAACAGGTGTTCTCGATGTGGGAGCTCTGGCAGCCGATGCTCGAGGCCGGGCGCATGCACGGCCTCGCCTACGACGGCGAATGGTGTGACGTCGGCTACCCGCAAGCCGTTGAAATCGCAGAGGAGATGCTGGCCAATGTTTGAGCGTCTCGCCGCCCCCAGGGTCTTTGGTCTGCCCCCCGGCGTGGATTTCCCGCAGGCGCTGGTCGACGGGCTTCTGGCGCGCACCGAGGGCCGGCCGCCAGAGGCGCTGGCGCGGGTCGAGCTGATCGTCAACACCGAGCGCATGCGCCGCCGCATCCGGGCGATCTTTGACGCCGGGCCGCCGCGCGCCCTGCCGCGCATCCGGGTGCTGGGCGAGGTCGAGCCGCCCTGGACCGCCGATATCCCCGAGCCGGTCTCGCCGCTGCAACGGCGGCTGGAGCTGGTGCAGCTGGTCTCGGGCCTGCTCGAGGCACAGCCCGACATGGCCCCGCGCGCCGCGCTCTTCGACCTGGCGGATTCGCTGGCCGGGCTGATGGACGAGATGCAGGGCGAGGGCGTGACCCCCGCCGATATCGACGCGCTCGACGTCACCGACCAGTCGGGCCACTGGCAGCGCTCGCGGGATTTCCTGTCGATCGTGCAACAGTTCTTCGATCCCGAGACCGATGCGCCCGATGGCACCGCGCGGCTCAGGATGATCTCCGAAGCGCTGGCGGCGCACTGGCAGACCGACCCGCCGGATCACCCGGTGATCCTCGCCGGCTCCACCGGCTCGCGCGGGGCGGCCTCGGTGCTGATGCAGGCGGTGGCCCACCTGCCGCAGGGCGCGCTGGTGTTGCCGGGCTTCGATTTCGACATGAAGCCCGCCAACTGGGCGGCGCTGGATCAGGCGCTGGTGTCCGAGGATCACCCGCAATACCGCTTTGCCAAGCTGATGCGCGCGCTGGAACGCACGCCCGCCGACGTGCACCATTGGCACCGCACCCCGGCGCCCTGCCCACCGCGCAACCGGCTGATTTCGCTGGCCTTGCGCCCGGCGCCGGTGACTGACGCCTGGCTGGCCGAAGGGCCCAAGCTCACCGAGCTCGACCGCGCCTGCGAGGATGTCACCCTGATCGAGGCGCAGAGCCGCCGCGAGGAAGCGCTGACCATCGCGCTGCGCCTGCGGCAGGCGGCCGAGGACGGCCAGAGCGCGGCGCTGATCACCCCCGACCGGCAGCTCAGCCGGCAGGTGACCGCGACGCTCGACCGCTGGGGCATCATCCCCGATGACAGCGCCGGCATTCCGCTGCAGCTTACTGCGCCGGGGCGTTTCCTCCGCCATGTCGCGGCGTTGTTTGCCGCGCCGCTGGATGCGCCGGCCCTGCTGACGCTGTTGAAACACCCGCTCTGCCATTCCGGCGAGGGGCGCAACGATCACCTGCGTCTGACCCGTGACCTCGAGCTGCGCCTGCGCCGCCATGGCCCGCCGTTTCCGGATGCGGCGATGCTCACGGCCTTTGCCGAGGATCGCAAGGCGCCGGACTGGGGCGCTTGGCTGGTCCAGCTTTGTGGGCAGGATGGGCTCGGGCCGCTGCCACTGACCGAATGGCTGCAGCGTCATCGGACTCTGGCCGAGGCGCTCGCCGCAGGCCATCGGCGCGACGGCGCCGGCAATCTCTGGGTGCAGGTGGCGGGGATCGAGACCCTGGCGCTGATCCGCAAGCTGGAAGAGGCCGCGCCGCATGGCGGCACGCTCTCGGCGCGGGATTACGTCGATCTGTTCGGGGCCGTTCTGGGCCGCGAAGAGCAGCGCGACCGCGACCTCGGCCATCCGCATATCCGTATCTGGGGCACGCTCGAGGCCCGCGTCATGGGCGCCGATCTGCTGATCCTCGGCGGGCTCAACGAAGGGTCCTGGCCGGAACCGCCCAAGCCCGACCCCTGGCTCAACCGCGTGCTGCGCGACAAGGCCGGGCTTCTGCTGCCGGAGCGGCGGATCGGCCTGTCGGCGCATGATTTCCAACAGGCGATCGGCGCGCGCGAGGTCTGGCTGACCCGTTCAGTGCGCTCCGATGATGCTGAAACCGTGCCGTCGCGCTGGCTCAACCGGCTGACCAATCTGCTGCGCGGGTTGGGCGCCACCGGCCGCGAGGCCCATGCCGAAATGCAGGCGCGCGGCCATGACTGGCTGGCGCTGGCCCATGCGGTCGAGCAGGTCACGCCGGTCGCGCCCGCACCGCGCCCCTCGCCGAAACCGCCGGCCGAAGCGCGGCCCCGGCAGCTCTCGGTCACCGAGATCAAGCGGCTGATCCGCGATCCATATGCGATCTATGCCAAGCACGTGCTGCGGCTGCGTCCGCTCGACAGCCTGGCCAAGGCGCCCGACGCGCTCTTGCGCGGGATCATCGCCCACAAGGTGCTGGAGCATTTCGTCGAGGAAAGCGTGACGGATCCGGACCGGCTCACCCGGTCGCAGCTGATGGCGACCACGGCGCAGGTGCTGCGGACAGAGGTGCCCTGGCCCTCCGCCCGGGCGATGTGGCAGGCGCGGATGGCGCGAGTCGCCAGTGGTTTCATCGAAGACGAGGCCGCGCGCCAGCAAGAGGCGCTGCCGATCCGCTTCGAGGTCAGGGGCGGGCGCGATATCCCGCGTCTCGGCTTCCGCCTGACCTGCGAGGCCGACCGCATCGACCGAAGCCGCGAAGACGGCCGGCTCCTGCTTTATGACTACAAGACCGGCAAGCCGCCCGGCCCCGGCGAACAGAAGCATTTCGACAAGCAGCTGCTGCTCGAGGCGGCGGTGGCCGAGGCCGGCGGCTTCGAGGGGCTGGCCCCGGCGCAGGTCGCCCGCGCGGTCTATATCGGCCTCGGCTCCAGCCCGGAAAACCGCGAGGCGCCGCTGGCCGAGGCCCCGCCCGCTGCGGTCTGGGCGCAGTTCGAGACGCTGATCGCGCGCTACATGGACGCGGGCCAGGGCTTTACCGCCCGCCGCGCCATGCAAAAGGCCGAGGATGTCGGCGATTACGACCAGCTTGCCCGTTTCGGCGAATGGGAGCTGACCGACCTGCCCGATGCGAGGCCCGTGCCATGACCCACCGCGACGAGGCCACGAAGCGCCAGATCGAGGCGGCGCATCCCGACCGCTCCACCTGGCTGGCCGCCAATGCCGGCTCGGGCAAGACCCGGGTGCTGACCGACCGGGTCGCGCGGCTGCTGCTGCAGGACGTGCTGCCCGAGCACATCCTCTGCCTGACCTACACCAAGGCCGCCGCCAGCGAGATGCAGAACCGGCTTTTCCAGCGGTTGGGCGAATGGGCGATGAAGAACGACGCCGCCCTGCATGACGCGCTGAAGGAGTTGGGGATCGACGGGCATATTTCGGAGGAAGCGTTGCGCCGCGCCCGTACACTTTTTGCCCGCGCCATCGAGGCGCCCGGCGGGCTCAAGATCCAGACCATCCACTCGTTCTGCGCTGCCATCCTGCGACGTTTCCCGCTCGAGGCCGGGGTGTCGCCGCAGTTCAAGGAGATGGAGGACCGCGCCGCCGCGCTGCTGCGCGCCGAGATCGTCGACGAGATTGCGGATGGCGCCTGTGCCGGGAAGGTCGAGGCGATGGCCGCACATCTGACCGACATGGATTTCGCCGATATCACCGCCGAGGTGACGCGGCACCGTCAGGCCCTAGCGCGGGCCCTGCCCCGCGCCGAATTGCTCGAACTTTTCGGCCTGCCCGCCGAGGCCAGCGAAGACTGGCTGCTTGGCCGGGTCTTCCTCGGCGACGAGATCGAGCTCCTGGCCCAGGTGGCCGAAGTGCTCGCCGGCAGCGGCGCCAATGACCAGAAGGCCGCGGCAAAGCTGCGCACGATCACCGCGCCCGACCTGCATGCGCTGACGGTGCTGGAGGGCGTGCTGCTCAATGGTCCCTCGGCCAAGGCCGGGCCCTATTCCGCCAAGATCGGCAGCTTCCCCACCAAGGGCCCGCGCGAAGGCGCGCTGGCCGGGGTCATGGACCGGCTGGAAGACCTGATGCGCCGGGTCGAGGAGGCGCGCGATGCCCGCTGCGCCCTTGGCTCGGTGGCGAAAACCGAGGCGCTCCAAGGCTTTGCGGCGGAATTCCTGCCGCGCTACGAAGCCGCAAAACTGGCCCGCGGCTGGCTCGATTTCGACGACCTGATCCACAAGACCCTCGCGCTTCTGACCGACCGCAAGGTGGCGCAATGGGTGCTTTACCGGCTGGACGGCGGCATTGATCACATCCTCGTCGACGAGGCTCAGGACACCAGCCCGGTGCAATGGCGGGTGATCGAGGAGCTGGCGCGCGAATTCACCAGCGGCGAAGGCGCGCGGCAGGACGTGGCGCGCACGATCTTTGTCGTCGGCGACAAGAAACAGTCGATTTATTCCTTTCAGGGCGCCGATCCGGCCGAGTTCGACCGGATGAAGGCCGAATTCGCCGAGCGCCTGCGCGCCGCCGACCAGCCGTTGCAGGACACCACGCTGCAGTTCTCCTTCCGCTCAGCCGAGGCGATCCTGCGGCTGGTGGACACGCTGTTCGAGGCGCGTGCGCGGTCGGGCTTTTCGCGCGAGGAAACCCACCGGGCCTTCAAGTCCGACATGGGCGGCCGCGTCGATCTCTGGCCCGCCATCGAGAAATCGAGCGATGCCGAAAAGGGCGAATGGGACGATCCCGTCGACCTGCCCGCCGATACCCATCACAACGTGCTGCTGGCGCGGCGGATCGCGCGTGAAATCAAGAAGATGCTGGCCGCCAACACGCCGATCCCCTGGAAGAAGGAGCCGCATGGCTGGGCCGGGCGCACCGTCACGCCGGGCGATTTCCTGATCCTGGTGCAGCGCCGCTCCGACCTCTTCGCCGAGATCATCCGCGCCTGCAAGGAAGAGGGGCTGCCGATTGCCGGTGCCGACCGGCTCAAGGTGGGGGCCGAACTGGCGGTGCGCGATCTCGCGGCGCTTCTGTCCTGGCTGGCGCTGCCCGAGGATGACCTGAGCCTTGCCACGGTGCTGAAATCGCCGCTGGGCGGCTGGGACGAAGGCATGCTCTTCAGCCTCGCCCATGGCCGCGAACAGAAGTACCTCTGGCGCGAGCTGGCGGCGCGGCAGGCCGAGTTCCCCGAGCTCTGGGCGATGCTGACCGACCTGCAGAACGCCGCCGATTTCATGCGCCCCTACGACCTGATCGAGCGCATCCTGACCCGGCACGACGGCCGCAAGAAACTGCTGTCGCGGCTGGGCACCGAGGCCGAGGATGGCATCAACGCGCTGCTGTCTCAGGCGCTGTCCTACGAAAAGACCGAGATCCCCAGCCTCACCGGCTTCCTGATCTGGATGGAGACCGACGATCTCGAGATCAAGCGGCAGATGGATGCCGCCGGCGACCGCATCCGGGTGATGACGGTGCATGGCTCCAAGGGGCTCGAGGCGCCGATCGTGATCCTACCCGACACCGCCAAACGCAAGCTGCAGATCCGCGACGCGGTGATCCCGATGGGTGAGACCGCCGTGTGGAAAAGCGCCGCCACCGAATGCCCCAACGCGCTGTCCTCCGCGCTGGAGGCCGCCAAGGAGCGGCAGTTGCAGGAGCGCGACCGGCTGCTCTACGTCGCCATGACCCGGGCCGAGACCTGGCTGATCGTCGCCGCCGCCGGCGATCTCGGCAAGGAGGGTGACACCTGGTACGACGCGGTCGAAGCGGCGATGAAATCCGCCAATGCCACGCCGCATGACTTCGGTTTTGGCGAAGGGCTGCGCTATCAGAGCGGCGACTGGCCAAGGGTGGCCGCGGTGCCGCCGGCGCCAGAGGACCTCTCGACTGTCACCCTGCCGGACTGGGCCCTGCGCCCTGCGGCGGCACCCGTACCGCTGATCGAGACCCGCTCGCCCTCGGGCTTGGGCGGCGCCCATGCGCTGCCCGGTGACATGGGCCAGGACGAGGAGGCCGCCAAGCGCCACGGCACGCTGGTGCACCTGGCGCTGGAACGGCTGGCCGATCTGCCGGACGCCGCCCGCGCCCGCCGTCCCGCCGATCCGCTGCGCGCCTTGGCCCATGACGAGGCCTGCGCGGTGCTGGCCCATCCGGACCTGGCCGCACTTTTCGCGCCCGGCACCCTGGCCGAGGTGGCCGTCAGCGCCGAGGTCGCGCCGCTGGGCCGGGTACACGGGGTGATCGACAGGCTGGTCGTCTCCGACACCCGGGTTCTTGCGGTGGATTTCAAGACCAACGCCACCCGTCCCGACCGCCCCGAGGCCACGCCCGAGGCGCTCTTGCGGCAGATGGGGGCCTATGCCGAGATGCTTAAGCATCTCTACCCAAAGCATGAAATCGAGACCGCCATCCTCTGGACGAAGACCCCCGCGCTGATGAGGCTGCCACACGATCTTGTGACGGCTGCGCTGGCGCGTACTACATCACCTTGACGCCACCGGGGGGGGTACTTACTTTCCCCCTCCAAGCGACCCCATTTCGACTCATCAGGAGAAAGCCCATGGCCACCGTTGCCGTCACCGACGAGACATTTGACGCGGAAGTCCGCAATTCCGACATCCCCGTCGTGGTGGATTTCTGGGCCGAATGGTGCGGCCCCTGCAAGCAGATCGGCCCGGCGCTCGAAGAGCTCTCGGCGCAGTACGACGGCAAGGTGAAGATCGCCAAGGTCGACGTCGACAGCAACCCGAACACCGCCGCCCAGCTGGGCATCCGCGGCATTCCGGCGCTGTTCATCTTCAAGGGCGGCGAGCCGGTGTCGAACAAGACCGGCGCCGCGCCCAAGGCCGCGCTGCAGGGCTGGATCGAAGAGAACATCGGCTGAGCCTGTCTCGGTTCGGCATCGTGAAAGGGTCGCCTCCGGCGGCCCTTTTGCTTTGTGAGCCGCGCATCGTCAGGCCGCGGTGCGGCGAACCTCGGGTGGTTCGGGAGTGGTTTATCCCAGCCAAGTCCGAAATTGATCCGAGCGACGTGCTTGGGGCAGACAAATCGCCGTGCCGTTGAGGCGGCCCGGCGATGCGCGGCGGCCTTTGGCCGCTGTTAACGCGCTGTGGAAGTGGCTCCGGCCGGGGCGCGGAACGCTGCGTCAGCCCCGCCCCTTGCATGGCGTCGATCCGGGTTCCATATAGGCCGAAACCGAAAGGAAGTCCCATGAGTGAAGAATTCCCCGGCTGGCACGGCACCACGATCATCGGCGTCAAGAAGGGCGGCAAGGTGGTGATCGCCGGCGACGGGCAGGTCAGCCTCGGCCAGACCGTGATCAAGGGCACCGCCCGCAAGGTGCGCCGCATCAGCCCCGGCGGCTCGGACGTGGTCTGCGGCTTTGCTGGCTCGACCGCCGATGCCTTCACCCTGCTGGAACGGCTCGAAGCCAAGCTCGAAGGCACCCCCGGCCAATTGGCGCGCGGCTGTGTCGAACTGGCCAAGGACTGGCGCACCGACAAGTACCTGCAGAAGCTTGAGGCGATGCTGATCGTCTCGGACGGCGAACAGATGTTCGTGATCACCGGCGCCGGAGACGTTCTGGAACCGGAACATGACGTCACCGCCATCGGGTCGGGCGGCAACTACGCCTTGGCCGCGGCGCGCGGCATGATGGACACCGACCTGTCCGCCGAAGAGGTCGCCCGCAAGGCCATGGCCATCGCCGCCGACATCTGCGTCTACACCAACGGCAATCTGACGGTCGAGACCATCGGCGGCTGATCCGCGCCTCTTACAAGCCTTCAAAATCCCCTCCGCCGGACATACCTCAGGGCGAAGCACAAAGGGACCATCATGACAGACCTCACCCCCCGCGAAATCGTCTCCGAGCTCGACCGTTTCATCATTGGCCAGGCCGAGGCCAAGCGCGCCGTGGCCGTGGCGCTGCGCAACCGGTGGCGGCGCAAGCAGCTGTCGGACGACCTGCGCGACGAAGTCTATCCGAAGAACATCCTGATGATCGGCCCCACCGGCGTCGGCAAGACCGAGATCTCGCGCCGCCTCGCCAAGCTGGCAAAGGCGCCCTTCATCAAGGTCGAAGCCACCAAGTTCACCGAGGTGGGCTATGTCGGCCGCGACGTCGAGCAGATCATCCGTGATCTCGTCGACGCCGCCATCATCCAGACCCGCGACTACATGCGCGACGAGGTCAAGGCCAAGGCGCATCACGCCGCCGAGGAACGGGTGATCACCGCCATCGCCGGTGAAGACGCCCGCGAAGGCACCCGCGAGATGTTCCGCAAGAAGCTCAAGGACGGGCTGCTCGACGACACGATGATCGAGCTGGAACTGGCGGATACCTCGAACCCGATGGGCATGATGGACATCCCCGGCCAGCCCGGCAGCCAGATGGGGATGATGAACCTCGGCGACATCTTCGGCAAGGCCTTCGGCCAGCGCACCACCCGCAAGCGGATGACCGTGCGCGAGAGCTATGACGTGCTGATCGGCGAAGAGGCCGACAAGCTGCTGGATGACGAGACAGTCAACAAGGCGGCGATGGAGGCGGTCGAGCAGAACGGCATCGTCTTCCTCGACGAGATCGACAAGGTCTGCGCCCGCAAAGAAGCGCGCGGCGGCGATGTTTCCCGCGAAGGCGTTCAGCGCGACCTGCTGCCGCTGATCGAGGGCACCACGGTTTCGACCAAGCATGGCGCGGTCAAGACCGACCATATCCTCTTTATCGCCTCGGGCGCCTTCCACATCGCCAAGCCGTCGGACCTGCTGCCCGAACTGCAGGGCCGGCTGCCGATCCGGGTGAACCTGCGGGCGCTGACCGAGGGCGATTTCGTCCGCATCCTGACCGAGACCGACAATGCACTGACCCGCCAGTACACCGCGCTGATGGGCACCGAGGAGGTCGAGGTCACCTTTACCGAGGACGGCATCGCCCAGCTCGCCAGGATCGCCGCCGAGGTCAACGAGAGCGTCGAGAACATCGGCGCGCGGCGGCTTTACACGGTTATGGAACGGGTCTTCGAAGAGCTGAGCTTTCACGCGCCGGACCGCGGTGGGCAGAAGGTCACGGTGGATGCCGATTTCGTCGAGAAGAACCTGGGCGAGCTGACCCGCTCGACGGATGTGAGCCGCTACGTGCTGTGACCCGTAGGGTGGGTTTGCAACCCACCCTTCCGCGGGCCGCGCATCGCCGGACCGCGGTGCGGCAATGCGCGGCGGCCTCTGGCTGCTGCTAACGCACTGTGACCCGTAGGGTGGGTTTACAACCCACCTCTGCCGCGGGCCGCGCTTCGTCGGGCCGCGGTGCGGCGATCAACGGACCGTTCAGCCGCGCTTTATCTCAACCGAATCCGCAAAAGACCTGATCGACGTGCTTACGCCAGCCAAATCGCCGTGCCGGGGGGCGGCCCGGCGATGCGCGGCGGCTTGCAGCCGCTGTTAACGCGCTTGGGAGTTGATCCGACGTGGGCGATTTGAGCGGAGAGTGCAACCGCGGCGCAACGAACAAAAGCACGAGGACACACCCAACTCCCTAATCAAAAACCCGCCCGCTTCGCAGCGGACGGGCTCCGGCCCCCGAAGGCGCCTCGATTACCGAAGGCTCAGACCACCGCCCAGCGCTCGGCCATCCGGGCGTTGTCCATGCCCCAGAGGTTGCCCACCGTGCCCGGCACCGACAGCTTGTTCGACACCGCCTGCACCCAGTTGGCAAACATCGGGATCACCACGCCGCCATCGTCGCGCAGGATCATCTGCATCTCGGTGTACATGTCACGCCGCTTGGCACTGTCGAGCTCGGCCCGCGCCATCACCAAAAGCTCCTGGAAGCGGGCGCTGTCCTCGCTGCCCCACTGGCTGTCGTTCCACGGCACGCCTTCCTCGTAGGCCGACGAGAACATCCAGTCCTCGGTCGCCCGGCCCGACCAGAAGCAGGCGCAGAACGGCTTTTTCAACCAGACGTTCGACCAGTAGCCATCCGCCGGTTCCTGCACGACGTTGATGTTGATGCCGGCCGGCTTGGCCGAGGATTGATAGAGCTGCGCCGCATCTACCGCGCCGGCAAAGGCCGCTGACGACGCGGACAGGTCGATGTTGAGCGTGTCCATCCCGGCTTCCTTCAGGTAGAAGGCGGCCTTGTCGGGATCATAGGGGATCGGCTCGAGATCGGCGGCATAATACTGGTTCGCCGGGCCGATCGGGGTGTCATGCGCAACGCGGCCATGGCCCAGCAGGATCTTGTCGACCATCTCCTGACGGTTGATGCCGTGCTTGAGCGCGCGGCGCACGTTCACGTTGTCGAAAGGCGCGATGTCGGTGAGCATCGGGAAGGTGAAATGGCGGTTGCCGGTCACTTCCTGCAGGCTGACCATCGGGTTGGCGTTGAGCAGCGCCTCGGTCTTGACGTCGACCCGGTTGATTGCATCGACCTGACCGGTCAAGAGCGCATTCATCCGCGCGGTGGGATCGTTGATCGCGATGAACTCGATCTCGTCGAAGAAGCCGGCGGCATCGCCCTTGTAGTGGCTGTCCACCCGCTTGCCGACGAACCGCACGCCGGGATCGAAGCTGACCACCTGGTAGAGACCGGTGCCGATCCCCTTGGAAATCGCCTCGTCGATCTGGCCGGCGGGATAGATCATCAGGTGATAATCCGACAGCAGGTAGGGCAGGTCGGCATTGCCGGCCTCGAGCACCAGTTGAACCTGGTGTTCGCCCAGCTTCTTCATCTCGGTGATCGCCGAGACGATCGGCTTGGCGGCGGATTTCGAATCCTCGGCCACGTGCATCTGCAGCGACTCGATCACGTCGTCGGCGCCAAAGGCCTTGCCGTTGTGGAAGGTCACGCCCTGGCGAAGGTTGAAGGTCCAGGTCTTGGCATCGGCGCTGGCCTCCCAGCTTTCGGCCAGTTCGCCCACCAGGGTGCCGTCGGCCGCAACCTCGGTCAGCGCGTCAAAGACCGCGCCTTGCGAGGCGTTCTGCATGAAGGCGTCGGTATGGGTCCGCGCATCCCAGTTGTCGGAGGTGTTGGCGCCCGCAAGGCCGGCGCGCAGGCGTCCGCCGCGCTTCATCTCGGCCTTCAGCGGCAGGCCCGAGGCCGCCAGTACACCAGCAGCCGCACCGGTGCGCAGCAATCCGCGTCGTGTCAGTCGTGTCATGTTGTTCTCCCTGTCTTTTTTATTTGAAATCCCGCCCCTCGTGCGTGATTCGCCCTACATCTTATCAACAGCGGCATCGCCGATGTTATCAACTCCCCGTTCGGCCAGAAGTTTGTCGAGCCAGTCGGGGTCCATTTCCGGCACCGAACTGAGCAGCAGATCGGTGTAGGCATGGTGCGGCGGGGTGAACATCTGGGTCTTGGGGCCCTGTTCGACCACCACGCCGTCCTTCATCACCACCACCTCGTCGGCGATCGACCGCACGGTGGCCAGATCATGGGTGATGAACATGTAGCTCAGCTGCAATTCGTCCTGCAGCCGCGCCAAGAGCCGCAGGATACCCTCGGCCACCAGCTGATCGAGCGCCGAGGTCACCTCGTCGCAGATGATGAACTTGGGCTCCGCCGCCAGCGCCCTGGCAATGCCGATCCGCTGTTTCTGGCCACCCGACAGCTCCCCGGGCAGACGGTTGGCATATTGCGCCGGGTCGAGCTCGATCTGTTCAAGCAGCTCGTGCACCCGGCGGCGTTTCTCCTTGCCGCGCAGGCCGAGGTAGAACTGCACCGGCCGGCCGATGATCTGGGCAATGGTCTTGCGCGGATTGAGCGCGGTATCGGCCATCTGATAGATCATCTGCACCTGGCGCAGCTGCATCTTCGACCGCTTGCGATAGTCCAGCGGCAGCGGCGTGCCGTCGAGCAGGATCTGCCCTTCGCGCGGCGGCAGCAGCCCGGTGATGCAGCGCGCGGTGGTCGATTTGCCCGATCCGCTCTCGCCCACCACGGCCACGGTGCGCGCCTCGTGGATGTCGAAGCTGACGTCCTTGAGCACGTCGATCTTGCCGTAACCGGCGGTGACATTCTGTACCGAGATCACCGGCACCGAGCCCTTGAGCGCCGGCGGCTTTTCGGCGTGCTTGAATTCGCGCACCGCCCAGAGGCTCTTGGTGTATTCCTCCTGCGGATTGTCGAGCATCTCGCGGGTTTCGGCCTCTTCGACCTCGTCGCCCTTGAGCAGCACCTTGATGCGGTCGGCCATCTGCGCCACGACGGCCAGATCGTGGGTGATGTAGATCGCGGCGGTGTCGAAATCCTCGACGATCTTGCGGATCGCCGCCAGCACCTCGATCTGCGTGGTCACGTCGAGCGCCGTCGTCGGCTCGTCAAAGATGATGAGGTCGGGCCGGCAGGACATCGCCATCGCCGTCATCGCCCGCTGCAGCTGACCGCCCGACACCTGGTGCGGATAGCGAAAGCCGATCTCTTCCGGGTTGGGCAGACGCAGGCGCCGGTAGAGCTCCATCGCGTCTTCGGCGCTCTCACTTCGGCCCATGACGCCATGCACCACCGGGCCCTCGGTGTGCTGGTCGATCAGCCGATGCGCGGGGTTGAACGACGCCGCCGCCGATTGCGCCACATAGGCGATGCGCTTGCCCAGCAGGTTGCGCTTGGTCTGGGCCGAGGCCTTGACCAGATCGATGCCGTCGAACTCGACCGAGCCGCCGGCAATCCGCACGCCGTCGCGGGTGAACCCCATGGCGGCCAGCCCGACGGTGGATTTGCCCGCGCCGCTTTCGCCGATCAGCCCCAGCACCTCGCCCCGGTCGAGCGTCAGGCTGACGCCGTTGACGATCTGGGTCCAGCTCTCGTCGCTGCGGCCCTCGAGCACGAGGTCCTTGATGGTCAGCAGCCGGCTCATTCCTTCAACCCCGAGGATTTGTGCAGCATCCAGTCGACCACGAAGTTCACCGCCACGGTCAGCAGGGCAATCGCCCCCGCTGCCAGCAGCGGCAGCGTCGCCGTCAGCGGTGAGAAGGCGGCGAAGTTGATGAACTGCGCCAGATCACGGACCATGGTGCCCCAGTCGGCCAGCGGCGGCTGGATGCCGACACCGAGGAACGACAGCGACGCGATGGTCAGGAAGACAAAGCAGAACCGCAGCCCGAATTCCGCCAGGAGCGGCGCCATGGCGTTGGGCAGGATCTCCTCGAAGATCAGGTAGCGCAGGCCCTCGCCGCGCAGCTTGGCGGCCTCGATGTAATCCATGACGACGATGTTCAGACCCACCGCGCGCGCCAGCCGGAACACCCGGGTGCTGTCGATTACCGCGATGATGATCACCATGTAGACCGTCAGCAGCCATTTCTCCGACCCCGCCCAGGCGCTGGCGATGGTCATCAGCAGCAGAGCAAAGATCAGCGAGGGGATCGCCATCATCACGTCGACACCCCGGCTCAGCAGCTGGTCGAGCCAGCCCTGCAACGTCGCCGCCAGAAAGCCCAGCGTGCCGCCGATGAAAAACGCCAGGAGCGTGGTGACAAAGGCAATGCCCACGGTGTTCTGCGCGCCATAGATCAGCCGGGACAGCAAGTCGCGGCCGATCTGGTCGGTGCCCAGCGGGTAATCCGGGTTGCCGCCGGTGGCGGGGTTGCCGCCGGGCAGCACGTTGACGGCGTCGAACACCTCGGCCTGGCCATGCGGCGCGATCTGCGCGGCAAAGATCGCCACGATGGCGTAGATCAGGATCATCAGGATGCCGAAGGCCGCGGTCAGCGGCATCTCGCGGAACAGCTTGCGGCTGCGGTCGGGCCCGACGTAACGCCCCAGCAGGCGAAAGACGAAGGCCGCCAGCGCAAAGATCACGAAGCCCTGCACCGCCCAGCGAAAGAACATCACGCTGGCGCGGGGAATGCCGGCCTCGGTCACCGTCGGTTGAAAGTAGAACCAGACCCCGGCCACCAGCAGAAGCGCCGAGAGCGCATAGCCGAAGGCCACCGCCAGCGGCATGTCACGATAGCGCGGGGCGTTGCCGCTGGCCTTCTGCGCCACGAAGCGGCCCAGCCAGCCCAGCACCAGACAGGCGAGGAGCGCGCCGAGCAGAGTGAAGACGATGGTCATTTCGGATGCCTCAGCCGCGGGTTCGACAGGATCGACAGGATGTCCGCCGTCAGGTTCAGCAGGATATAGGCGGCGGCAAAGATCAGGCAGCAGGCCTGCACCACCGGGATGTCGCGGATCTTCACCGCGTCGACGAAAAGCTGGCCGATGCCGGGATAGACAAAGACCACCTCGACCACCACGACACCGGTGATCAGATAGGCCAGGTTCAGCGCGATCACGTTGATGATCGGCGCCAGCGCATTGGGCAGGGCATGGCGCACGATGACCCGCATCGGGCTGATGCCCTTGAGCCGCGCCATCTCGATATAGGGCGAGGCCAGCAGGTTGATGATCGCCGCCCGCGTCATCCGCATCATCTGCGCCAGAACGATCAGCGTCAGGGTCAGCGCCGGCAGCATGGTGGCCTTGAGCCGCTCGGAAAACGCCATGCCGTCATAGATGTTCGACAGCGACGGCAGAACCGGGTTCAGCACCGCGAGGAACAGGATCAGCATGTAGGCGAGAAAGAATTCCGGGCTCGAGACCGAGGACAGCGTGAAGATATTGGTGAACCGGTCAAAGACCGAGCCGCGATACAGCGCCGCCAGCACCCCCAGCGCCACCGCCAGCGGCACCGCGATCGCCGCTGTCACGCCGGCCAGGAAGATGGTGTTGGCAAAGCGCGGCGCGATCTGCGAGGCCACGGTCTTCATCTCGCCGCCACCCAGCGACGACTGGAAGTTGAGCTGCGCGAAGGAAGTGCCGAGATCGCCGGTCAGGATCGCCCCCAGCCAGCCGAAGTAGCGCAGCACCAGCGGATCATCGAGCGCCAGGTCGCGCCGGATCGCCGCCACGGCTTCCGGCGTGGCGCCCTGGCCCAGAATCACCTGGGCAAAATCCCCCGGCAATGCATTGACCGCGACAAAGATGACGATGGAAACAACGAAAAGCGTGACAAGGCCGAGGCCCAATCTCTGAAGCACGATTTTCAAGACGCCTGGCACGTGGCGGGTCTTCCCGGTGTTGCGAGTGGTGGGGAAAGCCTAGCGATCCCCCCTCGAAAGTAAACCGGTTTGAATAATCACCCTTCCGCCAGCTGATCCATCGCTCGCACCAGCTCGGCCGAGATGCCCGGCTCCGACAGCGCGTGGCCGGCGTTGCGGATCATCCGCAGGTCGCAGTTGGGCCAGCGGCGCGACAGCTCCCACGCACGACGCGGCGGGCAGATCATATCGTAGCGGCCCTGCACGATGATGCCGGGGATATGCGCGATCTTCTCGACCTGGTCGAGGATCTGACCGTCGTATTCAAGAAAGCCGCCATTGATGAAATAGTGATTCTCCAGCCTGGCAAAGGCACGGGCATATTCGCCCGGCGTCTCGCCGCCGTGGCCCGAGGAATAGACCGAGGCCAGCGCATTCTCCCAGGCCGACCAGGCCTTGGCGTGGCGGGTCTCCTCGGGAAGATTGCCGGAAAACAGCCGCTTGTGATAGGCCGCGATCATGTCGCCGCGCTCGCCCTCGGGGATCAGATCGGCAAAGCGCTGCCAGGTCTCGGGCCAAAACTGCCCGGCGCCGCCGCCATAGAACCAGTCGAGCTCGGCCTGGGTCATCATGAAGACCCCGCGCAGCACCAGCGCGCGCACCGCCTCGGGATGGGTCTCGGCATAGATCAGCGCCAGGGTGGCGCCCCAACTGCCGCCAAAAACCGTCCATTTGTCGATGCCCAGCTCGGTGCGAATGCGCTCGATATCCGCCACCAGGTGCCAGGTGGTGTTGTTCTCGACGCTGGCATGGGGGCGCGAGCGGCCGCAGCCGCGCTGGTCGAACAGGATCACGCGATAGAACCGGGGGTCGAAATAGCGCCGCATCGCCGGGCTGCAGCCGCCCCCGGGGCCACCGTGCAGCACCACCACCGGCACGCCATCGGGCCGGCCGGATTGCTCGACATAGACCTTGTGCCCGTCGCCCACGTCCAGCATGCGCTGATCGAAGGGGTCGATCTGCGGATAGAGATATTGCACTGCGCGCTTTTGGCCTGAGAACTTGTCCATATTCATCCTATATGAGACCGAAGGACCGAAAGACCATAGGGAGCATGAGATGCAATCCGCCCAGACCACCGTCGACCCGTCGGAAATCTCGAAATTCGAGGCCATGGCAGCAGAATGGTGGGATCCGAACGGCAAGTTCAAGCCCCTGCACATGCTCAACCCCTGCCGTCTCGACTATATCACCAGCCAGATTGCCGGCGAGTTCTCGCGCGATCTGAACGCCCCCCGCCCCTTCGAGGGTCTGCGCCTGCTCGACATCGGCTGCGGCGGCGGGCTGCTCTGCGAACCGATGGCGCGGCTCGGTGCCACGGTGGTCGGCGCCGATGCCGCCGCCGGCAACATCCCGGTGGCCCGCCTGCACGCCGAACAGCAGGGGCTGGACATCGACTACCGCCACATCACCGCCGAGGCGCTGGTCGACCAGGGCGAAGCGTTCGACGTGGTGCTCAACATGGAAGTGGTCGAACATGTCGCCGACCCTCTGGCCTATCTCACCGCCTGCCAGCGCCTGCTCAAGCCCGGGGGGCTGCACATCTGCTCGACCCTCAACCGCAACCCCAAGAGCTTTGCCATGGCAATCCTCGGCGCCGAATGGGTGATGCGCTGGCTGCCCAAGGGCACGCATGACTGGTCGAAATTCATCACCCCCGATGAGCTCTTCGACCTGCTGAAACAGGCCGGCCTCGACCCGGTCGACCGCAAGGGTTTCGTCTTCAACCCCATCGCCTGGTCCTGGTCCCTCTCCGCGAGAGACCTGAGCGTCAACTACGTCACAGCCAGCCTGAAGCCAGCCTGACCCACCAACGCCTCTATTTCCTCTTGCTCCAAATACCCTCGGGGAGCGCGAGGGGCTGGCCCCTCGCTCCGCCAACAGCCAAGAGCGCCCGGTCAGCCCTCGTCTTCCAACTTCAACCGCAAGTCCCGCAAAATCGGCAGGGCTGCCCGCACCCGGTCCTGCCCCAACTCCCCCACCAGGTCGGTGATCAGCGGCGTGATCGCGTCCAGCGCCGCGTCGCGCGCCTGCACGCCGGCGGGCGAGATCGTCACCAGCTTGGATCGCGCATCGTCCCAGTCCGGCCGGATATGGATGAACCCCGCCGCCTCGAGCTTGCTCAGCGTGTTGGTCATTGCCCCGCGGGTCACGTGGAACGACCGCGCCAGCTGCGCCGGCGTCCGCTCCTGCTTGAACCGCGCCAGGTGGTTGAGCACCGAGAAGTGCGACAGCTCCATGCCCTTCGGCAGCATCCGGCTAAGCCGGTTGCGCAACATCTGATCGGCGGTGAACAGCTCGGAAAACAGCGCCACCGCAAGGCCATTGGCAGTCTGATCGGTCATCAGGGTCCCGTGAAGTCGCGGTCATGGGTGAGCGAGGGCACCCGTCCGCGGGCTTTGTCCACCGCTTCCCGGCTCAGGTCAACAAAAAGCACCTCCGGCGCCTCGCCGGCCTCGGCCACGACCTCACCCCAGGGCGCGACCGCCATGGAATGCCCATAAGTCTTGCGTTCCCTGCCCTCTGCCGCGGCGTGGGTGCCGCATTGCGCCGCGGCCAGCACCCAGGCGCCGCTCTCGATGGCGCGGGCGCGCAGCAGCGGCTCCCAATGGGCCGCCCCGGTGACCGGCGAAAAGGCCGCCGGCACCAGCAGCACCTCGGCCCCGGCCTGGGCCAGCGCGCGGTAGAGATGCGGAAAGCGGACGTCGTAGCAGATGCTGAGACCCAAGGTGGCAAAGGGTGTCTCGGCCACCACCGCCCGCGTACCGGGGCGATAGCCGGCGCTTTCGCGGTAGGTCTCGGTCTCGCTGACCTGAACGTCGAACATGTGGATCTTGTCATAGCGCGCGACAATCTCGCCATCCGGCCCGATCAGGAAGGAGCGGTTGGCAAAGCGCCCGTCGGCGTCGCGGGTCTTGAGCGCCAGCGAACCGATCGACAGCCAAATGCCCCGCCGCGCCGCGAGATCGCGCAACCCGGCGAGGGTCAGGTCGTCCTCTTCGTGCCGCAGCACCTGCTGCTGCCGCGCCCGGCTGGCCGAGACGCAATTGGTCACCTCCGGCGTCAGCACGAACCCCGCGCCGCCGGCGACCGCCTCTTCCACCCTGGCCATGGTGCCGGCGAGGTTGGCCGAGGGGTCATCCGACGACGACAGCTGCAGCAGCGCCGCGCGCATCAGGCCGCGTCGAGCAGCGGGTCGAGCTTGCCCGAGCGCTCAAGCGCAAAGAGATCGTCGCAGCCGCCGATATGGGTGTCGCCGACAAAGATCTGCGGCACCGTGCGCCCGCCATTGGCGCGCTGGATCATCTCGGGCTTGCGATCGGGGTTCTCCAGAACGTCGATCTCGGTAAAGGCCACGCCTTTCTGGGTCAGCAACCGTTTGGCGGCGTGGCAATAGCCGCAGAGCGGCGAAGTGTAGATTTCAATCTGAGGCATGTGCGTCTTCCTGTTTCTCTTGCCCTTTACCTAGTCCTCCCGCACCGCCCTTGCCAGTACACCGGCGCAGATCGTGCCGGCGCCGGCCGCGCGCAGCACCTCGGCACAGGCCGAAAGCGTGGCGCCGGTGGTCAGAACATCGTCGATCAGCAGCACCGGCCGCCCCGCCGCGATACGATGGCGCCGCCCGGGATGCATGCGGATCGCGCCTTCCAGAAGCTTGCGACGCTCGGCACCGGTCATCCGGCCCAGGCTACGGGTGCGGCGCACCCGCTTCAGCAGGTCGGGGCAATAGGACAGCCCCAGCTCGCTCGCCAGCGCCTCGGCCAGCCGCGCCGACTGGTTGTAGCGCCGCGACATCAGCCGCATCCAGTGCAGCGGCACCGGCACCACCAGCATGTGCGGGCGCAAGAGCGGCTTGACCGCCCGCGCCAGCCACATCGCCCCGGTGCGGGCGATGTCATTGCGATCATTGTGTTTCATTCCCAGAACCAGCCGCCGCCCATTGTCGCGGTAAAGCAGCGCGGCACGCCCCCGGTCCCAGCCCTGCGGACGGGTCAGGCAGGCATCGCAATGGGCGATCTCTTCGGCATTGTCGCCCGGCAAAGGCACGCCGCAGCCATCGCAGACCAGCCCGCCCAGAAACGGCGTGTCGCGCCAGCAGGGCCCGCACAGGCCGAAATCGGTCTCGACCATCTCGCGGCAGAGCAGGCATTGCGGCGGATAGATCATCCGCAGAGCGGTTTGAACAATCTCCCCCATGCGCCTATCTAGCCCTCATGCAGCCACGCCTCACCGATCCAGCGGCCCTTGCCCGCAACCGCCAGCGCGCCAAGCCGGACGCGCTTTTCCTGTTCGAAGCCGCGCGGGACGATCTTCACGATCGGCTGACCCTGGTTAACAGGAGCTTTACCGCGCCGGCGATTGTCACCGGACAGCCGCAGATCTGGGACAATGCCCTGCCTTCTGCGGCGATTGTTGCCGATGTCGAAACATTGGCGCTCGAGACTCAGGCCCATGACCTGGTGCTGCACAGCCACGCGCTGCATTGGGCCGATGACCCGGTGGGCCAGCTGATCCAGTGCCGCCGCGCGCTGAAACCCGACGGATTCTTCCTCGCCTCGCTGTTCGGCGGCCGCACCCTGCAGGAGCTGCGCGCCTGTCTCGCCACCGCCGAGGCCGAGATCACCGGCGGGCTGTCGCCGCGCATCGCACCGATGGCCGAGATTCGCGACATGGGCGGGCTGTTGCAGCGCGCGGGCTTTGCCCTGCCGGTGGCGGATGCCTTTGCGCTGACGGTCACCTATGCCTCGGCCCTGCACCTGATGCGCGACCTGCGCGCCATGGGCGAGGCCAATGCCATGGCGACCCGCCTGCGCCGCCCGACCCGCCGTGCGGTGCTGTTGCGTGCCGCCGAGCTTTATGCCGAGACCCATGCCGGGCCCGATGGCCGCATCCCGGCGACCTTCGAGATCCTCGTGCTGACCGGCTGGGCCCCCGACGAGAGCCAGCCGCAGCCGCTGCGCCCGGGATCGGCCAAGGCGCGGCTGGCTGACGCATTGGCAACCCGGGAAACCAAGCTGAATGATTGACGGCGGGGGGACAGTCGTTATCTGTCACCCGATCCTAGCCAGCGGAGACCCTGATGCGTGATACCAGCCAGCCCACGGACGGGGCCACCTGCCCGGCCCATGCCCCGAAAGACCACCCGGCGATTCCCGCGCAGAAAGTGGGCATCCTGCTGGCCAACCTCGGCACGCCGGACGGCACCGACTACTGGTCGATGCGCCGCTACCTGGGCGAGTTCCTGTCGGACAAGCGGGTGATCGACTATCCGGCGTGGAAATGGCAGCCGCTGCTGCAGCTGATCATCCTGTCGAAGCGGCCCTTCACCTCTGGCGCGGCCTATCGCACGATCTGGAACACCGAGGCCAACGAGAGCCCGCTGATGACGATCACCCGCGCCCAGACCGACGCCCTCCGCGAGACGCTGACCGGGCACTACGGCGACAAGGTGATGGTCGAGTTCTGCATGCGCTACGGCAACCCTTCGACCCAGTCGAAGGTGCGCGAAATGGTCGCCGCCGGCTGCACCAGGATCCTGTTTTTCCCGCTTTATCCGCAATATGCCGGCGCCACCTCAGCCACCGCGAACGATCAGTTCTTCCGCGCGCTGATGAAGGAGAAATGGCAGCCCACGGCGCGGATCGTTGATCCCTACTTCGCACATCCCGCCTATATCGACGCCCTGGCGCAATCGGTCGAGCGGCGCTACGCCGACCTCGAGAAACGGCCCGATATCCTAGTCTGCTCCTACCATGGCGTGCCCAAGCGCTACCTGATGGAGGGCGACCCCTATCATTGCCAGTGCCAGAAGACGACGCGCCTGCTGAAGGAACGGCTGGGCTGGGCGGATACCGAGATCACCACCACGTTCCAGTCACAGTTCGGCCCCGAGGACTGGCTGCGGCCCTACACGGTGGACGAGGTGGCGCGGCTGGCGCGCGAAGACGGCAAGAAGGACATCGCGGTGATCGCCCCGGCGTTCTCGGCCGATTGCATCGAGACGCTGGAAGAGATCAACGAAGAGATTCGCGAAAGCTTTGAAGAGGCGGGCGGCGAGCGCTTTACCTATGTGCCCTGCCTGAACGACGATGCGGCGCATATCGCGGCGCTGAGCACGGTGATCCGCGAGAACCTCGGCGGCTGGCTCGACTGAGCCACGCCCCGAGGGGCGCCAGAGCGGGCCGGGGTACCAGAAAAAAATCTATCCCTGAAAACGAAAAAGCGGCGCCCGAAAGCGCCGCTTTTCCTTGATCTGGTCGTCGAACTTAGTTGTTGTTCGAAGCCACTGCAACCACGATGGCAAGCAGGATCAGCGGAACCAGAATACCGGCCGACGAAGATGCTTGTGCGGTTTCTTCAACGATCACCGGTGCTTCGATGATGACGTCGTCTTTTGCGTACGAACCGGCGAATGCGGTCGAAGCTGCTGCGGACAGTGCCGCTGCGAGTGCGAGTTTCTTCATATCATATCCTCCAGATATTAACTTGCCGCTCATTAACCATACCGGTTGCGGCAAGCTACCCAAGACTTACCTCGTGGTTTTTTCTAAGCAGCTTATCGGGGGGATTGCAAACTCATCTTTACGAAACTGCCGTGCAAAACGCCATCTTGTCGTCAAATTAGCAACACTTGAGTGCCCACATCGGCGCGCGCGAAAAGTTCTGCAATATGCTGATTATACAGGCCAATGCAGCCGTTCGACGAGCGACGGCCGATCTTGCGGGTGTCATGCGTCCCGTGGATCCTGTAGTAGGTCCAACTCAGATAGAGCGCATGGGTTCCCAACGGATTGTCAGGCCCCGGTCCGACATAGTCGGGCCATTCGGGATTGCGCTTCTTCATCGAGGGCGTGGGCCGCCATTCCGGCCCTTCGACCTTGCGCACCACCGAGGTGCGGCCGCGCTTGGTCAGATCCTCGGTCAGCGGCACCGAAGTCGGGTACAGCTTGTAGGTGCGGCCATCCTCGGACCAGTAGTGCAGCGCACGGCTGGTGATGTCGACGAGGATCGCGCCATTGGCAAGGGAACTGAAGTAGGGCTGCCAGTCCAGCGACCGGAAGCTCGAGATATTGCGCCGGACCGCGCCGGAGATATCCCGCTCGAGCTCGGTGCTGCCTTGGTTCTGTGCCACTGCCGGCGCGCCGACAAGCGCCGCGGACCCGGCCAGAAAGGCACGGCGATTCAACTGAGTCGCTGAAGTCTTGGTCATAAATCCCACTCCTCGGGAACGCTGTCATGGATCACGCGAATTTTAGTGCGCGAAAGCCTCAGTCGCAAATCAAACCGGCGTCAGCGCGCGGATCGCCGCCGAGGTGGGTTTGAAAGGCCACTTTTTTCCGGATAAGGCAAGTGAAACGCATATCGGGTGGTTGATGTCATGAAACGTTTCGCAGTCCTGCTTCTGCCTCTGGTCCTCGTGCTTGCGGCCTGTACCACGTCGAACTACGGCCCGCCGCAGCTCGGCCCCGATGGCAAGCCGCTGCCCAAGGTCTATCGGCTGGGCTCTGCCGACGAAGGCCGGGTGCAGTTCCGCATGCTTGATGCCGTCAACGCCCTGCGCGGTGCCCGGGGCCTGTCGACCGTGGAGCTTGACGCCCAGCTCAATGCCGCCGCCGCTACCCATGCCCGTGACATGGCGGTGCAGAACCGCCCGTGGCACTTCGGCTCCGACGGCTCGTCGCCGATCGACCGGGTGGCGCGGGTCGGCTATCGCGGCCGTCTGTTGGGCGAGGCGATCTCGGAAACCTACGAGACCGAGCTCGAGACCCTGGCCGCCTGGATGGAAGAGCCGGGCACCCGCGACGTGATTCTGGCACCCGAGGCCCGCGACATGGGCTTTGCCTATCATCAGGAATCCAACGGTAAGATCTGGTGGACCATGGTTCTGGGCGCCCCCGGCGCGCCGGGTTACCAGCCCAGCACCTCGGTCGCCTCGGCGCCTGCCACCGGGTTGCGGCCGATCGAGGATATCGCCGCCGCCGCGATCAACCTCTCTCAGGATGAATTCTGAGCCTCAGACCGCCGCCCGCGACCGGGTGAGCGACAGGAAGACGTCCTCGAGGTCGGCTTCCTGGGTCTTGACGTCGCGAATGCGGATGCCGGCGGCATGCACCGCGTCAAGCACATCCTCGGCGCTGGTGGCATGGCTGCGGTATTGCACCACGATGGCCTCGCCCCTGCGGCTGACCTCGAGCCCCGGCGCCTCTGGCAGGGTCTCGACCGGGCCTTCGGGATGAATTACCATCGCCTTGGTATCGAGCCGCCCCAGCAGGTTGGCGGTCGAATCGCGCGCCACCACCTCGCCGTGGTTGACGATGGCGATCTCGTCGCACATCTCCTCGGCCTCTTCGAGGTAGTGGGTGGTCAGGATGATCGTCATGCCGCGTTCACGGTTGAGCTTGCGGACATTGTCCCAGAGCATCTGCCGCAGCTCGATATCAACCCCCGCCGTCGGCTCGTCGAGCACAAGAATGCGCGGGTGATGCACCAGCGCCTTGCCCAGCAGCAGCCGCCGCCGCATGCCGCCGCTCAGCGTGCGGGCATAGGCATGAGCCTTGTCCTCGAGCCCGACCATGGCGAGGATCTCGTCGCTGCGGCGCTCTGATTTGGGCACACCGTAAAGCCCCGCCTGCACCTCCAGCGCGGCGCGCGGGGTGAAGAACGGATCAAGATTCAGCTCCTGCGGCATCACGCCGATGGCGGCGCGCGACTGGCGCGGGTTCACGTCCTGGTCAAAGCCCCAGATCTTCACCGTGCCGGCGGACTTGATCACCAGACCGGCGAGAATGTTGATCAGCGTCGACTTGCCGGCGCCGTTGGGGCCGAGCAGGCCAAAGACCGAACCCTGGGGAATGTCCAGGTCGATGCCTTTCAGCGCCTCCTTGGCGGGGGCGTTCTTTTGCGCGGCATAGGTCTTCTTCAACCCGCGAATCTCGATGGCAGAGGGGGACATGTGAACCTTCGTTTGATCGTGACACCGCCGGGATAGCGCGAACCGCGCCCGGCGGAAACCGGCAATCAGGCGGGCGCCCCGGCGCGGTCGCCGTCCTTGCCTTCTTCCCCACCGCGCCGCGACAGCGCGCTTTCGATCCGCGCGGGGCCCGGGTTTTCGCCCTCGGGGTTCGCCGGCCAGCCTTCGCGCTGGGCCGTGCGGTCGCCGTCGGTCGCCTCGGTCTGGTCGTGAAACAGCACCATCCGCGTCGGATAGGGCATGTCGACCCCGGCCTTGTCGAGCGCGTTGTAGACATCGCGGATCACCCGCGCCCAGACCTGCACCACGTCGGCGCGGGCCGATTTCGTCCACCAGCGCAGGCGCACGGTATTGCCGTCGGCATCCATCGACCAGGGCAGCGCCTCAGGCGCGGGGTCGTTCAGCACGCCGTCGACCCCGGCGCAGGTCTCGACCATGATCTTGCAGGCCTTGTCGAAATCGTCGGAACAGCCGATCTGGATATCGTATTGCGAGCGGCGGGTGTCATAGGCGGTGTTGACCGTCACCGCGTCGGTGTAGATGTCAGCGTTCGGGATCACCACGCGGCGACCGTCATAGGTCTTGATCAGGGTGGCGCGGGTCTCGATCCGCTCGACCGTGCCCTCGAAGCCGCCCGACACGATCTGATCGCCGACCTGGAAGGGCTGGCGCAGCAGGATCAGGATGCCGGCCAACATGTTCTGCAGGATGTCCTTGAAGGCAAAGCCGATCGCCACCGAGGAGATGCCCAGCCCGGCGAAGAGATCGCCGGGCGTGATCGAGGGCGCGATGATGGTGATCGCCAGCATGACGCCGACGATGATGATCGCCCAGCGCACCAGCGCGCCGCCGACATCGCCAAGGCTCGGGCGGTCGTGCTTGTGGCCCTGGCGCGCCAGCACCCGGCCGATCCAGCCGGCCAGCAGCCAGAAGACCACAAGGACAACCAGCCCCACCGCGATATTCGGTAGCAATCGCAGGAACCCGTCGAGCCAGGCGTCGATCTTTTCGAAGATGTTGCCGACATCCGCGTCGATCTGTTCTGCTCCGACGTCGTCCTGCTCCATGCGTCCATCCCCTTGCGCTCATGAGTGATGCTGGAAATGGCGCAGTGGGCGCAGAGGTCAAGCATGGCGGTCCGGCGTCAGGGCCCCGGCCCTTGCCCAAGCGGCCGGGATCGCTATCATGCAGCCCGACCCGGGGCATCGCGTCCAAGCGGCCCAGACCCTACCCACACAAGCGAGACTGACATGACAATCGCCCCGCCCGAAACCAAGATCGTGACCACCAACCGGGTGGCCTGTGACGGCGGCGAAGCCGCGCTGGGCCATCCCCGGGTCTGGCTGATGATCCCGGCCGAGACCGGCTGGGTCGAATGCCCCTATTGCGACGCGAAATACGTGCATGAGGCTTTTGCCCAAGCTGCCGGAAAATGACCCTGCGGCGGCTCTCTGCCGCGCTGCTGGCGCTGGCCGTGGTGGCGACCATCGTCACCCGGATCGCCCTGAATATCGAGGCTAACGGCTATTCGCTGCCAGAGGCCGTCTGGCGGATCTATCGCTACTTCACCATCTGGACCAATACCGCCGTCGGCCTGGCCGCCGCGCTGATCGCCCTGCGCGGGCGGCTTGACGGGCGGATCAGCGGCGGGCTGGTGATGGCGATCGCGGCGGTGGGCGTGGTCTATCACCTGCTGCTGGCGTCAGAGAACAGCTATGTCGGCCTCGAGTGGCTGATCGACGCGACCTTCCATACCTTTGTGCCGGTCTGGTTCAGCCTGCATTGGCTGGCCTTCGAACCCAAGGCGCAGGTCAGCTGGCGCAGCCTGCCGCTCTGGCTGGCCTATCCGACGATTTATTGTGCCTACGCGCTGATCCGGGGACTGTTTGACGGCGAATTCCCCTATTTCTTCCTCGATCCCGGCAAGCAGGGCATGCTGGGCATCCTGGCCTGGATGCTGGCACTGATCACCGCCTTTGCCATCGCCGGGGCGCTGATCGTGCTTCTGGCGCGGGCGCTGCAGCCCCGGCAGGTGGCGCAGCGGGGCTGAGGCCGGGTTGCGTATTTGTGCAAGAGAAGAAGCAGGGGTGCGCGGCCTGACTGTGCCAGGATTTTGGCAGGGCGCGGCGGGCCTGAGGTCGTGTGGCGTATTTGCGAAAGAGAAGAAGCAGGGGGCGCGGCGCAGGGTGGCGGCGGGGCCCCGGCAAGAGGCTAAGGCCGGGATCGATGCAATAGTGATGGAGAAGACGTAGAGGCCGGCTGGCCATGCCGGCCCGCGCGTGGCATGAAACGGGCCGACGCCAGTGGAGGGATGCGCAATGACGCAACAATTCGGCAAGGGATGCCACCTGCATCTGATCGACGGATCGGCCTATATCTTTCGCGCCTACCACGCGCTGCCGCCGCTGACGCGCAAGTCCGACGGATTGCCGATCGGCGCAGTCTCGGGCTTCTGCAACATGCTGCAGAAGTTCGTCGAGGATAACGCCGGCCCCGATGCGCCGACCCATGTGGCGGTGATCTTCGACAAGGGCAGCCATACCTTCCGCAACGATCTCTACGATCTCTACAAGGCCAACCGCGAGGCGATGCCCGAAGACCTGCGGCCGCAGATCCCGCTGACCCGGCGCGCGACCGAGGCCTTCAACATCGCCTGCAAGGAGATCGAGGGCTTCGAGGCCGACGACATTATCGCCACCCTCGCCTGCCAGGCGCGCGAAGCCGGCGGGCGGGTGACCATATTATCATCTGACAAGGACCTGATGCAGCTGGTGGGCGACGGTGTCGACATGCTCGACCCGATGAAGAACAAGCGCATCGACCGCGAGGGCGTGATCGAGAAATTCGGCGTCGGGCCAGAGCGGGTGGTCGACGTCCAGGCGCTGGCCGGCGACAGCGTCGACAACGTGCCGGGCGCGCCGGGCATCGGCATCAAGACCGCGGCGCTCCTGATCAACGAATACGGCTCGCTCGAGGAGCTCCTGGACCGCGCCGAGGAGATCAAGCAGCCGAAACGCCGGCAGACCCTGATCGAGAAGCGCGCACAGATCGAGATTTCCAAGAAGCTGGTGCAGCTTGATTGCGACATGGAGCTGCCTTTCGGGCTTGATGATCTGGAAGTGCGCGAGCCGGATGCCGAGACCCTGCTGGGCTTTCTGAGCGAGATGGAATTCCGCACCCTGACCAAGCGGATTTCCGACAAGCTGGGCGTCGAGGCGCCGGCGATGCCGGAACCCACCGCCCCCGAGACGCCGGAGGCGCAGGTCGAACAGGTGGCCTTCAACCCCGAGTCCTATGAATGCGTCCGCGATGCCGCGGCGCTGCAGGTCTGGATCGACCGGATCAACGACCGGGGTTACGTGGCGGTCGACACCGAAACCACCAGCCTCAACGACATGCGCGCCGAACTGGTGGGCATCTCGCTCTGCGTCGAGGCCGGTCAGGCCTGCTACATTCCGCTGGCGCATCGCGCGTCGAGCACCGACGATCTCTTCGGCTCGGACGATCTGGCCGAGGGGCAGATGGGCTTTGACGCCTGTCTGGCGCTGCTGAAACCGGTGCTCGAGGACCCGGCGGTGCTCAAGATCGGTCAGAACATGAAGTATGACGCCAAGATCTTTGCCCGTAACGGCATCACCGTGGCGCCGATCGATGACACCATGTTGATGTCCTATGCGATGCACGCGGGCCTGCACAATCACGGCATGGACGCGCTGTCGGAACGCTACCTGTCGCACAGCCCGATCCCGATCAAGGAGCTCTTGGGCACTGGTAAGGCGCAGATCACCTTTGACAAGGTCGAGATCGACAAGGCCACGCGCTATGCCGCCGAGGATGCCGACATCACCCTGCGGCTTTGGCAGGCCTTCAAGCCGCAGCTGCACCGCAAGGGCGTGACCCGGGTCTACGAGCGGATGGAACGGCCGCTGGTGCCGGTGCTGGCCGAGATGGAGATGCACGGCATCAAGGTCGACCGTGACACGCTCTCGCGCATGTCGAACGCGTTCTCTCAGAAGATGGCGGCGCTGGAGGACGAGATCCACGAACTGGCCGGGCGCAAGTTCAACGTCGGCAGCCCGAAGCAGCTGGGCGAGATCCTGTTCGACGAGATGGGCATCGAAGGCGGCAAGAAGGGCAAGACCGGGGCCTATGCCACCGGCGCAGACATCCTCGAGGACCTGGCCACCGTGCACGATCTGCCGGCGCGGGTGCTGGACTGGCGGCAGCTCAGCAAGCTGAAATCCACTTACACCGACGCGCTGCAGGAGCATATCCATCCCGAGACCAAGCGGGTGCACACCTGCTATTCGATCGCCGGGGCCAACACCGGCCGTCTGGCCTCGACCGATCCGAACCTGCAGAACATCCCGATCCGCACCGAGGAAGGCCGCCGCATCCGCGAGGCGTTCGTGGCCGAGCCGGGTAACGTTCTGGTCTCGCTCGACTACAGCCAGATCGAGCTGCGCATCCTCGCGCATATCGCCGACATTCCGGCGCTGAAGCAGGCCTTCCGCGAGGGTCAGGACATTCACGCCGCCACCGCGTCCGAGATGTTCGGCGTGCCGCTCGACGAGATGACGCCAGAGGTGCGGCGGCAGGCCAAGGCGATCAACTTCGGCGTGATCTACGGGATTTCCGGCTTCGGCCTGGCCCGCAACCTGCGGATCCCGCGCGCCGATGCCCAGGGCTTCATCGACCGCTATTTCGAGCGCTTCCCGGGGATCAAGGAGTACATGGAGCAGACCGTGGCCTTCGCCAAGGAGCACAAGCGGGTCGAGACCCTGTTCGGTCGGCAGATCCACACGCCGGAGATCGGCGCCAAGGGGCCGCACGCCGGTTTCGCCAAACGCGCCGCGATCAACGCGCCGATCCAGGGGACGGCGGCGGATATCATCCGCCGGGCGATGATCCGGATGCCCGAAGCGATCGCCGGGATGCCCGCGAAGATGCTGCTGCAGGTGCACGACGAACTGTTGTTCGAGGTCGAGGCCGGGGCGGCGGAGGACCTGATCGGGCGCGCCCGCGAAGTGATGGAAGGCGCGGCGGACCCGGTGATCAAGCTCGACGTGCCGCTGGTGGCAGATGCCGGGCAAGGGGCGAATTGGGCGGAGGCGCATTGAGGCGGATCGGTTCGGTGGGCATTGTGTCCGTCGTGCCCCGGACTTGATCCGGGGCCTCTCCGTCAGCCATGAGGTCCCGGGTCAAGCCCGGGACGGCGGGGTGCCTCTGCCCTGCCACAGCGCACCAAGCCGCGCTACCTTCCCCGGTCCGGACTCAAGGCCGAAGGCCGCCGGACCAGCGGCTGCCCGCCCCCCGGGCTGCCGCTTGGGTGACGTGAGCACATCGTTCTGAGGTCTTCCGGATTTGGCTGGGATAATGCGCGGCCGAACCAAGGTCATGGCGGCATCCCGCGGGCAGCCGCTGGTCCGGCTGGGGGCTTGGGTTGCAATCGGCGCAACGCGCCCCGGACGTGATCCGGGGCCTCCAGCGTCGGAGATGAGGTCCCGGATCAGGTCCGGGACGGCGTCAGGGAAGTTCGGCTGACGGAATCACCGGGAAGAACACGCCGGACGACCACAGCCCGAACCAGCGCTCGCCCTCCACCTCGTGGTGTTGGCCGATCTCGACCAGCCGGTAGAAGCTCTTGCGGTCGATCAAGGCCTCGAGCTCGGCCCGCACCAGCACATAAGGCGCGGGCTCGCCGGTCTCGGCGTCCCGCTCCACCCGGATCGGCGCTTCGGGGCCGGCGACGGTGAAATCGCCCACGTTGGTCTCGAAGGTCAGCACCTGCTCGCGCCCTTCTCCGGACACCTCGAAATCCACCGCCACAAACGGCGCATCGTCGACCGTGATCCCCACCTTCTCGACCGGGGTCACCAGAACGTAGCGGTCACCGTCCTTGCGCAGGATGGTCGAGAACAGCCGCACCAGCTCTTTCCGGCCGATGGGAGTCCCGAGGTAGAACCACGTCCCGTCCCGCGCGATCCGCATGTCGAGATCGCCGCAATCCGGCGGGTTCCACAGATGCACCGGCGGCAGGCCCTTGCCCTTGCTGGCGGCCTTGGCCGAGGCGGCAAGGCCCTCGGCCGAGGGCTGCACTCGATTTTGTGACGTCATTGCTTTTGCCATTTCCCGTTTCAACGATACACTCACAGCCAAGGACATAGTGCGCAAGGAGCCTTTTTCATGAATGACGTCCCCGATCTCGTCGCCGATATCGAGGCGCTCGAGGAAAAGCTGGCCCTCGCGCGCGCCTCGATCACCAAGCGCTTCATCGGCCAGGAGCGAGTCGTCGACCTGACGCTCTCGGCACTGCTCTGCGGTGGCCATGCCCTGCTGATCGGCCTGCCCGGCCTCGGCAAGACCCGGCTGGTGGAAACGCTCTCGACGGTGATGGGCCTGCACGGCAATCGCATCCAGTTCACGCCCGACCTGATGCCCGCCGACATCCTGGGGTCCGAGGTGCTGGAAACCTCGTCCGACGGCAGCCGCGCCTTCAAGTTCATCGAGGGCCCGGTGTTCTGTCAGCTTTTGATGGCCGACGAGATCAACCGCGCCTCGCCCCGCACGCAATCGGCGCTGCTGCAGGCGATGCAGGAGAAACAGGTGACAGTGGCTGGCGAAAACCGTCATCTGGCCGCGCCCTTCCACGTGCTGGCCACCCAGAACCCGATCGAACAGGAAGGCACCTATCCGCTGCCAGAGGCGCAGCTCGACCGCTTCCTGGTGCAGATCGACGTGCTCTACCCCGACCGCAACACCGAGCGGGACATCCTGCTTGCCACCACCGGCGCCACCGAGGAAGCCGCGCATGAGGTCTTTACCGCCGACGAGCTGATCGCGGCGCAGATGCTGCTGCGACGGATGCCGGTGGGCGAAAGCGTGGTCGAGATGATCCTCGACCTGGTCCGTGCCTTCCGCCCGGACGAGCCGGAAGCCTCTGACAAGGTGCGCGAAAACGTGGCCTGGGGCCCCGGCCCGCGGGCCGCGCAGGCGCTGATGCTGACGGTGCGCGCCAAGGCGCTGATCGACGGGCGTCTGGCGCCCTCGGTCGAGGATGTGCTCGACATGGCGCGCCCGGTGCTGACCCACCGCATGGCGCTGAACTTCGCGGCGCGGGCGCGCGGCATGTCGCTGAGCGACCTGATCGACGAGACCGCAACAGGCTTGATGCGGGCCGAGGCGGCTGCGTGAGCCAAAGCCCCGCCCATCTGCGCGCAAGATCGGAGGCCGAGGCGGCAACCCTGCCGCCGCTGCTGGCCAAGGCCGAACACCTGGCGGGTACCGTCCTGCTGGGCGAACACGGCCGCCGGCGCGCCGGCATGGGCGACGATTTCTGGCAATACCGACCGGCCCAGCCCGGCGACCGGCGGCGCAGCATCGATTGGCGCCGCTCGGCCAAATCCGACGGCACATATGTGCGCGAACGCGAATGGCAGATCGCCCAGAGCGTGATGCTCTGGGTCGATCAGGCGGCGTCCATGCGGTTTTCGTCGGACAAGGCACTGCCCGAAAAGGGCGACCGCGCGCGGCTGATCGCCATGGCCACCGCCATCCTGCTGATCCGCGGCGGTGAACGCGTCGGCCTGACCGGCGGCAGCCTGCCGCCGCGCCGGGGCGAGCCGCAGCTTCTGCGCCTGGCCGAGGCCTTTTCGACCGACCAGCCCGAGGATTACGCCGCACCGGAAGCCCGCCTGATGCTGCCGCATGCGCGCGCGATCTTCATCTCGGATTTCCTGGCCGACAGCGCCCCGGTCGAGGCGGCGCTGACCAAGGCGGCCGACAGGGGCGTGCGCGGGGTGATCCTGCAGGTGCTCGACCCTTCGGAAGAGGCCTTTCCCTTCCGCGGCCGCACGATCTTCGAAAGCGTCGGCAAGACGCTGCGACATGAAACGCTCAAGGCCAACGAGCTGCGCGAGCGCTATCTGCAGCGGCTGGCCGAGCGCAAGGACTGGCTGACGCGGGTGTCGCGGGCGACGGGCTGGCAATACAGCGTCCACCACACCGATCATTCGGCGCATGAGGCGCTGCTCTGGCTCTATCGGGCGATGGAAGGCGTACGATGACTGTGTTTGGTATCGGGTTTCTCTCTCCCTGGCTGTTGCTGGGGCTTCTTGCGCTGCCGATCCTCTGGATCATCCTGCGCGCGGTGCCGCCGGCACCGATCCGGCGGATGTTTCCCGGCGTCGTGCTGCTGCTGGGGCTGAAGGACGACGATCAGGTCACCGACCGCACGCCCTGGTGGCTGTTGCTGCTGCGCATTCTTGCGGTGGCTGCGGTGATCCTCGGGCTGGCGGGGCCGATCCTCAATCCTCGCGAAGAGGGCGAGAGCGGCGGCGGGCCGCTGCTGATCGCCATGGACGCCAGCTGGGCCAGCGCCGGCGATTGGGCGGCGCAGCAGGAGGCGCTCGAGGCGCTGCTGCTCGAGGCGCAGCGCGACGGGCGCACCGTGGCGATGCTCAAGGTCACCGATCCGCAGCCGCTGCAATTCCAGGCCGCCGAGACCTGGCGCTCGCGCCTGCCGGGCCTCGCGCCCGAGCCCTGGCTGCCGGGCGAGGCACTTTATGCCGAGGCCGCCGAGGCGCTGGGCAATGACCGGTTCGACACGCTCTGGCTGTCGGACGGGCTGGCGCATGAGGGCCGCGACGATTTCCTGACCGCGCTGGAGGCGCGCGGCGCGCTGCGCGTGGTGCAATCAGCCCGGCCGTTGGTGGTGATGGCGCCGCCGGGCTTCGAGGACGGGGCGATCCAGCTGACCCTGCGAAGGGTCGCAACCACCGGGTCCTACGAGGCGCAGGTCTCGGCCCATGGCGTCGATCCCTCGGGCAATGCCGCCGTTCTAGCCCGCGCCGGGGCGGACTTTGCCGATGGCGAGGCCGAGGCGCAGGTGGCGCTGGCGCTGCCTGCGGAATTGCGCGGCCGGATCACCCACTTCGAGGTCGAAGGCCAGCGCTCTGCCGGGGCGGTGGCGCTGTCGGACGATTCGCTCAGGCGGCGCGAGGTGGCGCTGATCGCCGGGCGGGACGACCGCGAGGGGCTCGAACTGCTCTCGCCGCTGCACTACCTGGAAAAGGCGCTGGAGCCGAATGCCGACCTGCTGCGGGGCGCGCTGAGTGACATCCTGCCGGCCAACCCCGACGTGGTGGTACTGGCCGATGTCGCCACGCTGGCCCCGGCCGAGGAAGAGGCGCTGCTGGCCTGGGTCGAGAAAGGCGGGCTCCTCCTGCGCTTCGCTGGTCCGCGCCTCGCCGCGTCTGACGTGAGCCGCGCCGAGGAAGATGCGCTGATGCCGGTGCGCCTTCGCGCCGGTGGCCGTACCGTCGGTGGCGCGATGTCCTGGGGCGAGCCCAAGGCGCTGGCGCCCTTCCCCGAAGACAGCCCCTTTGCCGGCCTGCCCGTGCCCGAAGACGTGCGTATCAGCGCCCAGGTCATGGCCCAGCCCGATCCGACGCTGGCCGACCGGGTGATCGCGCAGCTGGCCGACGGCACGCCGCTGGTCACCCGCAAGCGCATCGAGCAGGGCCAGGTGGTGCTGGTGCATGTCACTGCCAACGCCGAATGGTCGACCCTGCCGCTGTCTGGCCTCTTCGTGCAGATGCTCGACCGGCTGGCGGTCTCGTCGTCTGCCACCACCCCCGACGCCGAAAGCCTCGATGGCACCACGTGGGAGCCGCTGCAGGTGATGGACGCCTTCGGCACGCTCAGCGATGCCGGCACCCGCCCCGGTGTCGAAGGGCCCGAGCTGGTGAGCGCCGCTTTAGGCCCCGACCTGCTGCCCGGCCTTTACCGCAGCGAGGATCGCCGCCTGGCGCGCAACGTGATCACCGCCGAGACCGAACTGGCCGCCGCCGACTGGCCCGCGCGCATCGCCGTCCAGGGATTGAGCCGGCCGCAGGAAATGCCGCTGGCCGGCATTCTGCTGAGCCTCGCGCTGGCGCTGCTGGCGGTGGATGTGGTGGCCTCGCTGGCGCTGGCCGGGCGTCTGACCGGCGGAATGAAGACCGCGGCGCTGGTGCTCTTGGCCTTCACGGCCCTGCCACAGACCGCAGAGGCCCAGAGCAACGACGATTTCGCCCTCGCGGTGACGTCCGAAGTGGTGCTGGGCCATGTGCTGACCGGCGATCCGCAGCTTGACCAGATGGCCTTTGAAGGGCTGGCCGGGCTCAGCGAGACGCTATTCTTTCGCACCTCGGTCGAACCGGCCGAACCGATCGGTGTCGACCTCGAGACCGACGAACTGGCCTTCTTCCCCTTCCTCTACTGGCCGATCGCGGCGGATCAGCCGATCCCGTCGGACGAGGCCTATGCGAAGCTGAACGAATACCTGCGCTCCGGCGGGATGATCCTGTTCGACACCCGTGACGCCGATATCGCCAGCTTCGGCGCGGCCTCGCCCAATGGCCAGCGGCTGCAGCGGCTGGCCGCGCCGCTCGACATTCCGCCGCTGGAACCGGTGCCCGAGGATCACGTGCTGACCCGCACCTTCTACCTGTTGCAGGACTTTCCCGGCCGCCATGCCAGCCGCGATGTCTGGGTCGAGGCCGCGCCGCCGGATGCCGAGCGGATCGAGGGCATGCCGTTCCGCAATCTCAACGACGGGGTGACGCCGGTGGTGATCGGCGGCAATGACTGGGCGGCGGCCTGGGCGATGGACGATGGCGGCAATCCGATCTACCCGGTCGGCCGCGGCTATTCCGGCGAACGGCAGCGCGAGCTGGCCTATCGCTTCGGGGTCAACCTCATCATGCATGTGCTGACCGGCAACTACAAATCCGACCAGGTGCATGTGCCTGCTCTGCTCGACAGGTTGGGCCAATGACCGGAACCATCATCTTCGACCCGATGCTGCCCTGGCCGGTGCTGGCCGGCGTGGGCCTTCTGGTGCTGGCCGCCGCTCTGCTGGCGCTCTGGCGCGGGCTGTCGGGCTGGGGGCTGCGGCTTCTGGGTGGTCTGGTGGTTCTGGCCGCGCTGGCGCAGCCGGCCTATCAGGAGGAAGACCGCGCGCCGCTGACCGATATCGTCATGCTGGTCGAGGATCAGAGCGCCTCGCAGAAGCTGGATGACCGCGGTGAGATGACAGCGCGCGCCGCCACTGCGCTCGAAGCGCAGCTGAGCGCGCGCGACAATACCGAGGTGCGCCGCATCACCGTGGGCGATGGCGAGGGCGACCTCGGCACCCAGTTGATGACCGCGCTCAACACCGCCATGGCCGAGGAACCGCGCGCCAGGATCGCCGGGGTGATCGCTCTGTCGGATGGCCGGGTGCACGACATGGCCCGCGCGCCGCAGCTGCCGGCGCCGATGCACCTGCTGATGACCGGGCACGAAAGCGACTGGGACCGGCGGCTGATCGTGTCCAATGCGCCGGCCTTTGCCATTCTGGGCGAGCCGGTGACCCTGACCCTGCGGGTCGAGGACAGCGGCGCCGCGCCCGCCGCGACGCAGACGCCGCTGCAGGTCTCGATCGACGGCGGCGAGCCGATGGAATTCAACGTGCCGCTGGGCGAGGACATCGAGATCCCCGTCACCCTGCCCCATGGCGGCCGCAACGTGCTGCAATTCATCGTTCCCGAGGCTGAGGGCGAGCTGACCGAGCGCAACAACACCGCGCTGATCCAGATCAACGGCGTGCGCGACCGGTTGCGGGTGCTGCTGGTCTCGGGCGAGCCACATCCCGGCGGGCGCACCTGGCGCAACCTGCTGAAATCGGACAGTTCCGTCGATCTGGTGCATTTCACCATCCTGCGTCCACCGGAAAAGCAGGACGGCGTGCCGGTGCGGGAACTGTCGCTGATCGCCTTTCCGACCCGCGAGTTGTTTCTGGAAAAGATCGACGACTTCGACCTGATCATCTTCGACCGCTACAAGCGGCGGGGCATCCTTCCGGCGATCTACCTCGACAACGTCGCGCGCTATGTCGAAGAGGGCGGCGCGGTGCTGATCGCCTCTGGCCCCGACTTCGCCAGCGCGGATTCGCTCTACCGGTCGCCGCTCTCGGCGGTGGTGCCGGCGTCGCCCACCGCACGGGTGATCGAAGAGGGCTATTCGCCGAAAGTCACCGATCAGGGCGAGCGCCATCCGGTGACGGTGGGCCTCGGTAATCCCGAGACCTGGGGCCGCTGGCTGCGCCAGATCGAGGTCGAGCCCGAGCGCGGCGATATCCTGATGTCCGGCGTCGATGACAAGCCGCTCTTGATCCTCGACCGGGTGGGCGAGGGCCGCGTGGCGCTTTTGGCCTCGGATCACGCCTGGCTCTGGAGCCGGGGGTTCGAAGGCGGCGGGCCGCAGCTCGAATTGCTGCGGCGGCTGGCGCATTGGATGATGAAGGAGCCCGAGCTCGAGGAAGAGACGCTTTACGCCGAGGCCAATGGCCAGACAATGCGGATCATCCGCCGCACGCTGGAGGAAGAGGCCGGGCCGGTGACGGTGATCGGGCCTGACGGCAGCGAGGTGGTGCTGGAGCTGGAAGAGGTCAGCCCCGGACGGTTCGAGGCGGTGTACGAAGGGCCGGAGATCGGCCTCTACCGGCTGCGCGACGGTGATCTGGAAAGCGTGATCGGCCTGGGGCCGGCGGCGCCGAAGGAGTTCGAAGAGACGATTGCCACCGGCGCGGTGCTGGAGCCGCTGATCGACAGCCTGCGCGGCGGGGTGCTGCGGCTGGACGATGGTCTGCCGCGCATTCGCAACGTGCGCGAAGGCCGCCCGGCGGCGGGGCGCGGCTGGATCGGGCTGACACCCCGAGGGGCCTTCGAGACCCGGGACGTGACCCAGGTGCCGCTGCTGCCGGCCTGGCTGGTGCTGCTGCTGGCCTCGGCGCTGATCGTGGGGGCGTGGCTGCGGGAAGGGCGGCGTTAAGGCTCGCCCCTTCAGAGGAAGCCGCGCATCGACGGCGCGCGCGGTGGCGATCTGACATCAGTTCGGCGGCGCTTTATTTCCGACGTTTCCGGACGAAATCCGAGCGATGCGCCTACGTCGAAGTATCGCCGCCGCGTGGGGGCGCGCCGGCGATGCGCGGCGGCCTGCGGCCTTGATTCCGCGCAGGGGCTTCAGCTCCGATGGGAGACGTTAACGCAAAACGCTCAGTACTTCCCGCGACCCGCCGGCGAGAGCTTGACCTTGATCGGCTTCGACGACCAGCCGTGCTCCGAGCAATGTGCCCGGATCATCACCATGCGGATGCCGTCTGGCACCATCACCCCGCGCAGCGAGCGCGTGAAGGGCTGCTCGGTCACATGCGGATGGGTCAGCTTGCGATAGCCCAGCCGCTTGCCGTGACGGTCCAGAATCTCCCAGCCGTCGGCAAAGTGGTCCCAGCCGACATCCGGATGGCGCACGGTGACCTTGAAGAGCCAGCCCATGTCGGGCTTGCTGACCGTGACCTTGACGATCTCGGGGGGGCCGGCCAGCGCCGGCAGGGGCAGCAGCAACAGCAGACAGGCAAAAGTGGCGCGGATCATCGGGTCTCCGGGGGTTGCGGCGCGGGCCCTTCCGCGGCCAGCAGCGCCTCGCGGGACTGCGAAGCGAACTCGCGGCGGTAGACCACGGCCAGCGTGAAGAGCACCGCCAGTATGAGTGGAACTGCGCCCAATAGCCATGCCGTGGCGGCCATGGCGAAGTAAATTGATCGTAATCCCTTGTTATAACTCCGTGCGGCGGTGATGTTCAGCGCCGCTGCCTTGCGCGCCCTGGGATAGGCCGCGGGATCGCTCGGATCATTCGGCACCGCCGCCATCAGCACCGCGCAATATCCAAACAACCGGTGCGACCAGACGAACTTGAGAAAGCCGTTCACCGCCAGCAGGATCACCACCAGCAGCTTCAGCTCCCAGACGATGATCGGCGCGGTCTCGAGGGTGAAATCCTGCGCCACGCCGGCCACCCGCTCGGCATTGCCGATCAGCGCCAGGATACCGCCGATGGCGATCATGCAGGCCGAGGCAAAGAACGCCGTGCCCTGCCGCAGGATGCTGAGGATCTGGCTGTCGAAGATCCGCGGATCGCGGGTGACCATCTGCTCCATCCAGGCCCGGCGATACTCGGCGGTCAGCGCGGACACCGAGCCACGTTTTCGGGGATATTCGATCAGCAGGCCGATGCCGATCCAGCCGGCAAAGAGCAGCGCGAGGGCGGCGAAATCCCAAATCGAAAAGAGCGCAAGTCGGTCTGTCCATGTCATTTTTGCACCCTAGCGGCGGGGGTGGACAAGCGGAAGAGGCCGCGGCCCGGACAAGCGACTTGCCTTAATTCGAAAATTGGTTATATTTTCTTACCAATCATAGGAGACCGCCATGGACATGCCCCCTCCCCGGCCGGAACGGCTGGCGCAGAAATCCGATCTCGTGGCCCGGCTGACCAAGGCGCTGGGGCCCTCGGGCGTGATCCATGAACTGGCCGAGCTGCGGGCCTATGAATGCGACGCGCTCTCGGCCTATCGCTGCCCGCCGATGGTGGCGGTGCTGCCGCGTGACACCGGCGAGGTCTCGGACGTGCTGCGCATCTGCCACGAGATGGGCGTGCCGGTGGTGCCACGCGGCGCCGGCACCTCGCTCGCAGGGGGTGCGCTGCCGACGGCGGATTGCGTGATCCTCGGGGTGGCGCGGATGAACGCGGTGCTCGACACCGATTACGCCAACCGGGTGATCCGGGTGCAGACCGGCCGCACCAACCTCTCCGTCACCGGCGCGGTCGAGGAAGACGGCTTCTTCTACGCCCCCGACCCGTCGTCGCAGCTGGCCTGCGCCATCGCCGGCAATATCGCGATGAACTCCGGCGGGGCGCATTGCCTGAAATACGGGGTGACCACCAACAACCTTCTGGGTGTCACCATGGTGATGATGGATGGCACCGTGGTCGAGATCGGCGGCGCGCATATGGACGCCGGCGGGCTCGACCTGCTGGGCGTGATCTGCGGCAGCGAGGGCCAGCTGGGCGTGGTGACCGAGGCCACACTGCGCATCCTGCCCAAGCCCGAGGGCGCGCGGCCGGTGTTGATGGCCTTTGACAGCAACGAGGTGGCGGGCGCCTGTGTCTCGGACATCATCAAGGCCGGCATCCTGCCGGTGGCGATCGAGTTCATGGACCGGCCCTGCATCCGCGCCTGCGAGGATTTCGCCCATGCCGGCTATCCCGACTGCGAGGCGCTGCTGATCGTCGAGGTCGAAGGCTCGGAGGCCGAGATCGACGACCAGCTGACGCGGATCAAGGCGATTGCCGAGCGCCACGACCCGCTGGAGCTGCGCGAGGCGCGTGATGCCGACGAGGCCGGGCGTATCTGGCTGGGGCGCAAGTCGGCCTTTGGCGCAATGGGGCAGATCAACGACTACATGTGCCTCGACGGCACCATCCCGGTGAACGAACTGCCGCTGGTGCTGCGGCGGATCGGCGAGATGAGCCGGGAATACGGGCTGGAAGTGGCCAATGTCTTTCACGCCGGCGACGGCAACATGCATCCGCTGATCCTCTACAATGCCAACAAGCCAGGCGATCTCGAGCTCTGCGAGCGCTTCGGGGCCGACATCCTGAAGCTCTGCGTCGAGGTCGGCGGCTGCCTCACCGGGGAACACGGCGTGGGCATCGAGAAGCGCGACCTGATGTGGGATCAATACGATGCCGCCGATCTCGAGGCGCAGATGGCGGTGAAGGATGTCTTTGACCCGGCCTGGCTGCTGAACCCGGCCAAGGTGTTTCCGCTGGATGCCTCTGAAGGGCGGCGGGCGCGCCCGGTGGCGGCGTAGGAGGGGGCCCTGCCCCCGTCCCTGCGGGACTCCCCCGAGGGTATTTTCAAACAGAAGAAGACGGATCATGCGACCTGAGACCGAGGCCGAGCTGGCAGAGATGATTGCGGGGGCGACAGGCCCCCTGCGGATACGCGGCGGCGGCACGCGGGATGTGGGGCGCGCCGTAGCCGGCGACGTGCTGGAGACCGGCGGGTTGTCGGGGATCCGGCTCTATGAGCCCGGGGCGCTGACCATGGTGGCAGGGGCCGGCACGCCGTTGGCCGAGATCGAGACGGCGCTGGCGGCAGAGGGGCAACGGCTGGCCTTCGAGCCCGGCGACTGGCGCGGGCTGCTGGGCAGCGCCGGCGAGAGCACCCTGGGTGGCGTGGTGGCGGCCAATGCCAGCGGGCCGCGGCGGGTGACCGTGGGCGCGGCGCGTGATTTCATGCTGGGGGTGCGCTTTGTCGACGGCACCGGGCGGATCGTCAAGAACGGCGGGCGGGTGATGAAGAATGTCACCGGCTACGACCTGGTGAAGCTGATGAGCGGATCCTGGGGCACATTGGGGGTGCTGAGCGAGGTCTCCTTCAAGGTGCTGCCGAAGCCCGAGGCGGTGGGCGTGCTGCTGTGCGAAGGGCTGGACGACGGGACGGCGATTGCGGCGCTGAGCCGGGCGCTGGGCTCGCCCTGGGAGGTCAGCGGCGCGGCGCATCTGCAGCGCGGTCTTGATGGCGCGCCGGTGACGATGATCCGGGTCGAGGGGCTGGAGGGCTCGGTCGCCTACCGCTGCGGGCAGTTGCAGAGGCTTCTGAAAGATGTCGGGGATTTCGTCGTCGAGCGCGACCCGGAGCGGACCACAGCGGGCTGGCAGTACATCCGCGACGTGGTTCCGTTTCACGGCCGGGACGGCGAGGTCTGGCGGCTCTCGGTCACGCCCGGAGAGGCGCCGGGGACCGTGGCGCAGCTGGAGGGGGTCGAGGCGGTCTATGACTGGGGCGGCGGGCTGGTCTGGTTGCTGGCGCCCGAGGGCACACCGATGCGCGACGCGGTGAAACGCGGCCATGCGACGCTCTTTCGTGCGTCGGCAGAGCGGCGGACCGAGGGCGCGCTCTTTCCGCCGCAGCCGGCCCCGCTGGCAGCCCTCGAGGCCGGGCTGCGCGGGAAATTCGATCCGAGGGGCATCCTCAATCCGGGGCTGATGGGGTAAGACATGCAGACGACATTCACCGAAGAGCAGTTGCAGGACCCCGGCACCGCGCGCGCCAACGAGATCCTGCGCGCCTGCGTGCATTGCGGCTTTTGCACCGCCACCTGCCCCACCTATCAGGTGCTGGGCGACGAGCTGGACAGCCCGCGCGGCCGCATCTACCTGATCAAAGACATGCTCGAGAACGAGCGGGTGCCGGATCCGACCACGGTCAAGCATATCGACCGCTGTCTGTCCTGCCTGGCATGCATGACGACCTGCCCCTCGGGCGTGCATTACATGCATCTGGTCGACCACGCGCGCGAGTATATCGAGAAGACTTATGACCGGCCCTGGAGCGACCGGGCGTTGCGCTGGCTGCTGGCGCGGATCTTGCCCTATCCCGGGCGCTTCCGGCTGGCGCTGCTGGGGGCCAAGATCGGCCGGCCCTTTGCGCGCCTCCTGCCCGATCCGCGGCTGCGCGCCATGCTGCAGATGGCGCCCAAACGCATCCCGCCGGTCAGCCGCAACGACGATCCGCAGAGCTTTGCGCCCGTTGCGCCGCAGAAGAAGCGCGTGGCGCTGATGACCGGCTGCGCGCAGAAGGCGCTGAACACCGACATCAACGATGCCACCATCCGGCTGCTGACCCGTCTGGGCTGCGAAGTCGTGGTGGCCAAGGGCGCGGGCTGCTGCGGCGCACTGACCCATCACATGGGCAAGACCGGCGAGAGCCATGCCACGGCGGCGAGGAACATCCGCGCCTGGGGGGCCGAGATCGACGGCGCGGGGCTCGATGCCATTGTCATCAACACCTCGGGCTGCGGCACCACGGTCAAGGACTACGGCCACATGTTCCGCAACGAGCCCTTGGCGGAAGAGGCCAAGCGGGTCTCGAACCTGGCGATGGATATCAGCGAGCTGCTGATGACACTCGACCTGCCGCAGGGGGCCGACAAGGGACTGACCGTGGCCTATCACGCCGCCTGTTCGCTGCAACATGGGCAAAAGATCAAGACCCATCCCAAGACGTTGCTGAAGCGCGCGGGCTTCAAGGTGGCAGAGCCGGCCGACAGCCATCTCTGCTGCGGCTCGGCCGGGACCTACAACCTGATGCAGCCCGAGATCTCGGGGCAGTTGAAGGAGCGCAAGGTCAGGACGCTGGAGGCGGTCAAACCGGATGTGATCGCCGCCGGCAACATCGGCTGCATGATGCAGATCGGCAGAAGCACCGGGGTGCCGGTGGTGCATACCGTCGAGCTGCTGGACTGGGCCACCGGCGGGCCGAAGCCGCGCGCAATGAGCCCGGAATAAATCCGGGCGCCTGCCGCATTTTCGCCCCAAGTGGTTGTTAGCTCTGGAAGACGACGATCGGGGGGCCGAATTTGCGTATCCTTTTCATGGTTTTCGCCGGAATTCTGGCGGCAACGACAACATTTGCCGAAAGCCGCAGCCTGCGGCAGCTCAACACCGGTGACGAAAGCCGCGGCTGGGAGGCCGTCGGCCGCATCGACTTTGACACCGCAGGCTTCTGCACCGGGGTGCTGGTGGCGCCCGATCTGGTGCTGACCGCCGGGCATTGCCTGTTCGACAAGGTGACCGGGCGCAAGTTCACCGCCTCCGAGATCAGCTTCAGCGCCGGGCTGCGCAATGGCCGCGCCTCGGCCTATCGCGCCGTGAAACATGCGGTGCTGCATCCGCGCTATCGCTATTCCCGCAACACCGATGCCGATCAGGTCAAGAACGACGTGGCGCTGCTGCAGCTGGCGCGGCCGATCCGCAACACCGAGGTTCTGCCCTTCAACACCGCCAACCGCCCCGGTCCCGGCGCGGCGATCAGCGTGGTGAGCTATGCCCATGACCGCGCCGATGCGCCCTCGTTGCAGGAGGCCTGCGAGGTGGTCGACCGGCGGCGCGGCGTGCTGGTGATGTCCTGCGCGGCGGATTTCGGCGCCTCGGGCGCACCGGTGTTCTCGCTCGACAGTGGCGAGCCGCGCATCGTCTCGCTGATCTCGGCCAAGGCCGAGGCGGGCGGCGTGCCGGTGTCGCTGGGCACCGCGCTGGAGGAGCCGCTCTCGGTGCTGCTGGTCGAGTTGAAGGCGCAGTCGCGCTTCAAGCAGGCCAGCGACCGCACCCGGCCCGGCGGGGCAAAATTCATCCGCCCCTGAGCGCAACGCGGCGGCATTTTTCCGCCCCGCACCCCTCTTGAAACCGCGGAAACCATCCCCAAATCAGGGCTGTCCGGACGCCACAACGGGTCTGGACGCCTCTCGTGCCTGTCCCCAAGGGAAGGCGCAACATAATGGTATCGCTCAATGGAGGATGACCCATGCGTAGCTTTGATTTTGCACCACTCTACCGTGCAACCGTCGGCTTTGACCAGATGGCCGACCTGATGGACCGCGTTCTGGCCAATGACGTCCAGTCGCAGACCTACCCGCCCTACAACATCGAAAAGACCGCCGAAGATGCCTATCGCATCTCGATCGCCGTCGCAGGTTTCGCCGATCAGGACCTGAGCGTCGAGGTCAAGGAGCAGGCGCTTGTCGTCTCGGCCCGCAAGTCGGAAGAGAATGACAACGAGCGCACCTACCTGCACCGCGGCATCGCCACCCGCGCCTTCGAGCGCCGGTTCCACCTGGCCGATCACGTTAAGGTGGTGGGCGCAAGCCATGAGAACGGCATGCTGCACATCGACCTCGAGCGCGAGATCCCCGAAGCGCTGAAACCGCGCCGGATCGAGATCGCCAATGGCACCAAGGCCATCGAAAAGGACGTGGTTGACGCCAAGGCTGTCAACTAAGCCCGGACTTTCGAGCTGTTGAGAGGGCCCCTCGGCACTGCCGGGGGGCTTTTTGTGCATTGCGCTCAGGCCTCGGAGCGGGTCGGAGGAGTCTTGCCGGCCCGTATCTGTTGCATCTGGCGGGGCGCTGATTTTGTGCCATTATGCCACCGGAGGGTGACAGGATGCAGCTCGATCACATCGCGATCTCCGGCGAAAGCCGCGACGCCGCCGCGGCGCATGTGGCCGCCGTGCTGGGCGTGGCGTTGCGCCCCGGCGGGCAGCACGCGCATTTCGGCACGCACAACCACCTGCTGGGGTTGGCCGAGGGGCTCTATCTCGAAGCGATTGCCACCGACCCCGAGGCGCCGAAGCCGGGCTATCCGCGCTGGTTCGGGCTGGATGATTTCACCGGCGCGCCACGTCTGACCACCTGGATCTGTCGCACCGACGATATCACGGGCCTGACGCGCGCCCTGCCGGAGGCCGGCGAGATCGTGGCGCTGGAGCGCGGCGACCTGAAGTGGCGCATGGCGGTGCCGACGTCCGGTCACCTGCCCTTTGACGGCTGCTTCCCGGCGCTGATCCAGTGGGACTGCCCGACGCCGCCGGGCGACAGCCTGCCCGCCTCCGGTTGCCGGCTCGAGACGCTGAGCGTCAGCCATCCCGAGGCCGACCGGTTGCAACAGCGCCTGGCCCCCTGGCTGACGGACGCCCGCGTGCAGTTCAAGACCGGCCCGGCAAGGCTCGAGGCCCTGCTCAATACCCCGTCCGGCGAGGGGGTCCTGCGATGATCATCCGTCCGGCCGAGCCGCTCGATGCCTATGCCATCGTCGACCTGATCAACCCGCTGATCCGCAATACCGCCGTGACCTTCACCACCGAGGAGAAACGCTCCGAAGACATCGCCGCCGCGATCCGCGACACCGGCGCCTATTTCGTCGCCTGCGAGGGCGCGATGATCCTCGGTTACGCCTGCTATTTCCCGTTCCGCAGCGGGCCGGGCTATCGCCACACCAAGGAACATTCCATCGCCCTGTCGTCAGAGGCCCGCGGCAAGGGGGTCGGCCGGCGGCTGATGGCGATGCTCGAGGATCACGCCCGCGCCGAGGGGGTGCATTCGCTCTTTGCCGGGGTCAGTGGTGAAAACCCCTCTGGCGTGGCCTTTCACCGCGCCATCGGCTTTGCCGAGGTCGCCCGCCTGCCGCAGGTCGGGAACAAGTTCGGGCGTTGGATGGATCTGGTACTGCTGCAGAAAATGTTATCATTGTCACACTGACTTATGCCGCGCTGCGGTATACGCTTGTCCCATGTCGATCTGGTCCCGTATCTCCGCCGCCCTGTCAGCGCTCACCAGTGGTGAACCGCTCAGCGAAGTCTTCGATCGCCTGCGCACCCCGCCGGAGCGCAGCGTCGCCTTTACCATTGCCGTGATCGCCCTTGGCGCCAAGATGGCCAAGGCCGACGGACAGGTGAAAAAGGTCGAGGTGACCGCCTTTCGCGAGGTGTTTCTCATCGCGCCCGAGGACGAGGCGCAGGCGGCGCGGGTCTTCAATCTGGCGCGGCAGGACGTTGCCGGGTTCGAGGATTATGCCCGCCGGGTGCGCGCCATGTTCGAAGACACCCAGGCGCCGCTGACCGACCTGCTCGAAGGGCTGTTTCACATTGCCGTCGCCGATGGCACCTATCACCCGGCCGAGGATGAATTCCTGCGCCGGGTGGCGGCGATCTTCGGGCTGGACGAACGCCAGTTCCTCGCCCTGCGCACCCGCTTCGTGCCGGATGCCACCAAGGACCCCTATTCGGTGCTGGGTGTCAGCCCCGACATGCCTCTGGACGAGATTCGCAAGATTTGGCGCCGCGCCGTGCGCGAGAGCCACCCCGACCGGATGATCGCCCGCGGTGTCCCGGAAGAGGCGGTGCGGATGAGCGAGCGCCGTCTGATCGACATCAACAAGGCCTGGGACGAGATTCAGGCCAGCCAGAGCCAGCCGGCCTGACCGCGCCGTTACGGCCGGATGGTGATCGGCGTGCCGTCGCGCACCATGGCGTAGATGTCGCGCATCTCGGAGTTCTTCACCGCGATACATCCCGCCGTCCAGTCCTGCCCGCCCTTGCGGTTCTTCCACGGGCGGCCGTGAATGAAGATGTCGCCACCGGGCTTGACCCCGGCCTCGCGGGCGCGGCGGACGTCTTCCTCGTTGGGATAATCGATGCCGATCGAGAGATAGAAGCTGCTGTTCGGATTGCGCCGGTCGATCAGATACTCGCCCTCGGGGGTGCGTCCGTCGCCCTCTTGCGCCTTGTGGCCGGCGGGCGCAAAGCCCAGGCCCACGTCGTAATGCTCGAGCACCTCGGTGTGGTGCAGCAGGTACATCTTGCGCGCGCCCTTATCCACCACCACGCGGGTGACCTCTGGCCCGTTGTATGTCTTGAACTTGCTGCAGGCCGTCACTGACACGGCCAATGAAATCAACAGGATAACTCGTAGAAACCGCATCTGCACTGCCCCGGTTCTGGTTTTTTTCCCTTATACCATGGGGCAAATGGGCAGCGAAGGGGCTTTATCGGCGCTCAGCGTTTTCCAGCCGTTTCTCGATCGCGGTCAGCCGGTCCAGCACCTCGTCGCGATAGGCGTCGGTGGCGGCGCTGTCCTCTTCGTGGTGGGCGTCCTGCATCGAGTTGACGATCAGACCGACCAGCAGGTTCACCACCGCAAAGGTGGTGACCATGATGAAGGGCACGAAAAACGCCCAGGCGTAGGGGAAGACCTCCATCACCGGGCGGACGATGCCCATCGACCACGACTCCAGCGTCATGATCTGGAACAGCGAATAGGCCGAGGCGCCGAGATCGCCGAACCAGTCGGGGAAGGTGTCGCCAAAGAGCTTGGTCGCCATCACCGCCGAGATGTAGAAGATCAGCGCCATCAGCAGGAAAACACTGGCCATTCCGGGCAGTGCGGTCAGAAAGCCCTCGACCACGCGGCGCAGGCGCGGCGCGACGGTGAGCAGGCGCAGCACCCGCAGGATGCGCAGGGCGCGCAGCACCGACAGGCCCTGTGCCGCGGGGATCAGCGAAATGCCGACAATGACAAAGTCAAAGATGTTCCACGGACGGCGGAAGAACCCCAGCCCCTGGGCAAACATCTTCAGTCCCAGTTCGGCGACAAAGATCGCAAGGCAGGCCATGTCGAGCGCCACGATCAGCCCGCCGGCGCGGGCCATCACCGCGTCAGAGGTTTCCAGCCCGAGGATCACCGCGTTGAACAGGATCACCCCGATGATCGTGTTGCGGACCTTCGGCTGATCCAGCCATGCTGCCAGTCTTTCGCGCATCTGTGCCTGCCCCTCTTCTGCCCGCGGTCAGATATGTGCGCGGGTCAGCCGCGCTGCAAGCTCGATATGGCTGGACCAGCGGAATTGATCCACCACCTGCACCCAGTCGAGCCGATACCCGCCGGCGATCAGCACCCTGGCGTCGCGGGCAAAGGTCACCGGGTTGCAGGAAACAAAGCCCAGCACCGGCACCTTGCTCTGCGCCAGCTGCGCCACCTGCGCCTCGGCCCCGGCGCGCGGCGGGTCGAGCACCACGGCGTCATATTTCTCGAGCTCCTGCGGCAAGAGCGGGTTGCGGAACAGGTCGCGGGCCTCGGTGGTGACCTTCTTCAGCCCCTCGGCCCGGCGCCAGCCTTCGTCCAGCGCGGTGAGCATGCTGCGCTCGCCCTCGACCGCATGCACCTCGGCGCCGCGCGCCAGCGGCAGGGCAAAGGTGCCGCAGCCGGCAAAGAGATCGGCGACGTGATCGGCCTTGCCAACTGCCTCGAGCATGGCGGCGGTCAACACCGCCTGGCCATGCGCCGTGGCCTGCAGGAACGCACCCGGCGGCGGCACCACGCGGATACCGTCAAAGCGCTGGTCCGGAGGGCTGCGCATGGCGATGGGCTCGTCTTCCCAGACCAGCCGGGCGATGGGGAATTGCCCGGCCAGTTCGGCCAGCGACACCTCGAGCCCACGGTCGAGCGGCTTGCCGCCCTGGGCCAGCACGTCGAGCCCGGCCTCGGACAGGGTGATCTGCACCGACAGCTCGCCCTTGCGGCTGCCGCCCAGCGCCGCCAGTGCCTCGGCCACCGGCCGCGCGGCCAGCAGATCGGGGTGCAGCAGCTGGCAGTCGGGGATCTCGACGATCACGCCGGAGGCGCGGCCGTGAAAGCCCGCCATCGCGCCCTTCTTGGTGCGTCGGGCGGAAAACGTCGCCCGACGCCGGCTTTGTGCCGGCGAGGTGGCGATCGGCCGGAACGTGGTCTCGATGCGCTGGGTGGCAAGCGCGCGCTCCACCACCTCCTGCTTCCAGCCCGCCACGAAGCCATCAGAGGCATGCATCAGCTGACAACCGCCGCAGGCCTTGAAGTGCCGGCAGGGCGGCGCCACCCGATGCTCTGACGGCGTCAGGATCTTGATGTCGTAAAGGCGGTCGCCCTCGCGGTCGCCGCTCACCGTCTCGTCCGGCAGGGTCAGCGGCGCAAAGACCGGGCCTTCGGCAATGCCGTCGCCCTGGTGACCGAGGCGGATGATATCATATGTGCTCATGCCCGGCTTTTGCCTTCAAACGCCGCCACTGTCGAGTGAGGCGAGAAAGGCACGCACCTCGCGCGGGCTGCGCAGCACATGCACCGGCTTGCCCTTGGCGGCCATTCGCGCCAGCGACAGGATGCGGCTGCGGTTGGTCTTGCGGGTGCGCCAGATCCAGCTCCAGAACTCACGGTCGAAGCGTTCCGGGCAGTTCTGCGGCAGATCCGGCCGGCTCTGCCCCCAATGCCGGAGGGTGCGCCAGAACACCCGCCAACAGCGCAGCGAGAACGGCAAGTCGAGCACGATCAGCATCTCGGCCCGCGCCAGCCGCGAGGGCCAGGTGGCGGAAAACCCGCCCTCGAAAACCCATTCCTCCTGCGCCTCGGCGGCCCGTGCCAGCACGGCCTTCTCGGCCTGGGGCCGTTCCACCCAGCCGGGCATCCAGTGGATGTGGTCCATGTGCACCACCGGCAGGCCCAGCCGCGCGCCCAGCTTGCGCGCCAGCGTCGATTTTCCGCTGCCGGGCTGGCCGACGATCATGATGCGCTTCATTCGGCGGCTTCGACCAGGTTGAGGAACCCTCCCGACTGCCGTTCCCAGTAGCGGGAATACAGCCCGCCGCGTTCGAGCAGCGCCTCGTGGCTCCCCTCTTCGACAATGCGGCCGCGGTCGAGCACGACGATCCGGTCCATCCGCGCGATGGTCGAAAGCCGGTGCGCGATGGCCAGCACCGTCTTGCCCTCCATCACCCGTTCCAGCGCCGACTGGATCGCCGCCTCGACCTCTGAATCGAGCGCGCTTGTCGCCTCGTCCAGCACCAGGATCGGCGCGTCCTTGAGGATCGCGCGGGCGAGCGCAATACGCTGGCGCTGCCCGCCGGAGAGTTTCACGCCGCGTTCGCCGAGATGCGCGTCATAGCCCTTTCGATGCTCGTGATCCTCGAGCCCGAGGATGAACTCATGCGCCTCGGCCCGTTTTGCCGCCTCGATGATCTGCTCTTCGGTGGCGTCGGGCTTGCCATAGGCGATGTTGTCGCGCGCCGAGCGGTTGAACATGGCGGTTTCCTGGGTGACCATGCCGATCTGGCGCCGCAGGCTTTCCTGCGTGACGCCGGCAATGTCCTGACCATCGATGCAGACCGCACCCTTTTCGGCATCGTAGAGCCGCAGGAGCAGCGCCACGAGCGTGGATTTCCCGGCCCCCGAGGCGCCGACGATCCCCAGCTTTTCGCCCGGCGCGATGTTCAGCGCGATATGCTCGACCCCGCCGACATCGCGGCCATAGGCGAAATCCACGTCGCGGAACTCGATCCGGCCCTCGGTCACCTCGAGCTGCCGGGCATTGGCCACATCGGTCAGCCCGTGCGGCGGGGTCAGGGTCCGCATGCCGTCCTCGACCTCGCCGACGTTGGCGTAAAGTCCCATCAGCGTGAAGGAGACCCAGCCTGTCATCTGCGCCAGACGCAGGCTGACAGCACCGGTGGCGGCAATGTCGCCGGCACTGACCAGCCCGCGCGACCAGTACCAAAGCGCGCCGCCCACCAAGAGCACCGGCAGCACCCCGGCCAGCGCCATCAGCCAGAAACGGAACTGCACCGAGACATGGCCGAAATCGAGCTGCCGGTCGCGGAACCGCGCCATGGCATTCAGCGCCGCCTTGTCCTCGTGATCGGCATGGGCAAACAGCTTGACGGTCTTGATGTTGGTCACCGTGTCCACCACCTGGCCGGTCACCATCGCCCGCGCCGCCGCCCGCGCCTTGGACCGCTTGCGGATCCGCGGCATGAAATAGCGGATCATCAGCAGGTACCCGACGATCCAGAGCAACAGGCCAAAGGCGATCCGCGTATCGACCGTGCCCAGCAGCAGGATCGATCCCAGAACCGAGGCCAGGGCAAAGAGTACCGTATGCACCACCTCGACCACCACGTCGATGATGGCGCGGGCGGTCTGCATTTCCTTCTGCGCGATGCGGCCGGCGAAATCATTGTCGAAAAAGGTGACGTCCTGCCCCAGCGTGTAGCGGTGCAGCCGCGACAGCACGAGGCTCAGCAGGTTGGGCTGCATGACGATCGATTGCAGCCAGGCCGAAACCATCAGCACCAGCGGCCTGAGCAGCAGGAAAAACAGCGTCACCCCGACCAGAAGCCAGAGGTTCTCGGCAAAGACGCTTTCGGGAGAGCCGTTCAGCGCCGCGTCCACCACCAGCCCCAAGGTCATCGCCGCCAGCACCTCGAGCACGCCGGCAAAGGCCGAGGCCGCGCCGGCCAAGGCGATCACGCCGAAGCTGCCCCTGAGCGCCCAGCGCATGAAGGCGCCAAGCGTGCGCGGCGGCGGGGCCTCTGCCTCGGCAAAGGGATCGATCCACGAGGGTGCCTTCATTCCGCTGCCTCCGATTCGCCTGACTGCTCGGGTGTATCCACCGTCAGGAAGCCGCCAGACTGACGCGCCCAGAATCCGGCGTAAAGCCCGCCGCGGGACAAAAGTTCGTCATGACTGCCCTGTTCGACGATGCGTCCGTCATCCATCACCAGGATGCGATCCAATTGGGCAATGGTCGAGAGCCGGTGCGCAATGGCGATCACCGTCTTGCCCGCCATCATGCCGTAAAGCGTCGACTGGATTGCCGCCTCGACCTCGCTGTCGAGCGCGCTGGTCGCCTCGTCCAGGAGAAGGATCGGCGCATTCTTCAGGATCACCCGCGCCAGAGTGATCCGCTGCCGCTGACCGCCGGACAGTTTGACGCCGCGCTCGCCGACATGGGCGTCATAGCCGCGCCGACCGGCCTGATCTTCGAGATCGAGGATGAAGTCATGCGCCTCGGCCTGTTTGGCGGCGGCGATCATCTCGGCCTCGCTGGCGTCGGGGCGGCCATAAAGCAGGTTGTCGCGGATCGAGCGGTGCAGCAGCGAGCTGTCCTGTTGCACCATGCCGATCTGCCGGCGCAGGCTGTCCTGGGTGACATGGGCGATGTCCTGACCGTCAATCAGGATGCGGCCCTTTTCGGCGTCGTAGAACCGCAGGAGCAGCTTCACCAGCGTCGACTTGCCGGCACCGGAGCGGCCCACCAGACCGACCTTTTCGCCCGGCGCGATTGTCAGCGTGATCCGGTCGAGCCCGCCGCGCCCCCGGCCGTAATGATGCGACAGATCCTGCAACTCGATCCGCCCCTCGGTCAGGCGCAGCGGCTCTGCATCGGCGCGGTCGCGCAGGGCGATGGGCTGGGCAATGGTCTCCATGCCTTCCTTGACGACGCCCAACTCGCGAAAGAACGAGGTCAGCGCCCACATGATCCAGCCGGTCATGGCGTTAAGCCTGAGCGTCAGCGCCGTTGCCGCCGCCACCGCCCCGACACTGGCCAGCCCCTGCATCCAGAGGTACAGCGCCCAGCCGACCACCCCGACGATCAGGAAGCCGTTCAGCAGGTTCAGCATCACGTCCATGCTGGTGAAAATCCGCATCTCGACCTGAAAGGTCCGGCGCGCGCCTTCGATCGCCTCCTTGGCAAAGGCCATCTCGCGGCCATGATGGGCGAACATCTTGACCGAATGTACATTGGTGTAGGCATCCACCACCCGGCCCGTCACCTCGCTACGCGCATCGCTGGCGGCCTGAGAGGCCGGGCCGACACGCTTGACCGTCCAGCGGATCAGCAGGCCGTAGAACCCCATCCACGCCAGCAAGGGCAGCGACAGCCGCCAGTCGGCCTGCCCCAGCAACACCACCGCGCCCACCGCATAGGCCAGCGAAAAGGTAATGGCGTCAAACACCTGGAACACCGCCTCGCCGGCGGCGGGCGGGGTCTGCATGATGCGGTTGGCGATGCGGCCGGCAAAGTCGTTCTCGAACCAGCCCACCGACTGGCGCAGCACATGGGCATGGGCGCGGTAGCGGATCAGCGTGCCGAAGTTCGGCAGGATGGTGTTGTTGAGCAGCGCCACGTCCACCGCCTGCAACAGCGGCCGCAGCACCAGCAGGAACACCGCCAGGGCAATCAGCCAGCCGCCATTTTCGGCCCAGACCTGCTCCGGCGCGCCGGACAGGATGTCGACCACCCAGCCCATTGCCCAGATCAGCCCGATCTCGATCAAGGCAACGATGACCGACATGATGGCGGCCAAGGCAAAGATGCGCTTGAACGGCTGGGCATAGGCCCAGAGGAACGGCCAGAGCCGTTGCGGCGGGTGATCAGAGGCCGGATAGGGGCGGTAGGGATCAACGAGATTTTCGAAAAACTTGAACATGGCGGCGCTCCTGCGCGCAAAAGGGCAACTTGTGGACATGCGTGGCGAAAATTCCACGCAGACAGAGAACGTGGCTTAGCCTAGGCGAAAGCGGGTCTCTGTTTCCATGCTGCACTCTCCAGTTCGTGTGCGGTCTTGATAGCCCGAAAGCGCCGGTTTGTCACCCCCCGGGGGTCTGACGGCCCAGCAGCTCTTCCTTGGTGAGAGTGAATCCCGAGGTGATCCAGAGCGTTTCCAGCGCCCTGAGCCGCGCGCCCAGCGCCGGGCCCTCGTAGTCGGGCATCAGGTCGGCGGCGCGGATCGGAAAGATCGCCGCCGCGCCCTCTTCCATCTCAGCAAAGGCGCGGCCGTCGATATGTTCCTGCAGAATCGCGGCGCGCAGGGCGAGCAGCTTTTCCGACAGTTCCGCACCATGGCGATAGCCGATCTCGGCCGGCGGCGTCGCGGCGCCGACCTCGTGGCGAAAGAACTCCAGCGCCTTGGCCTGCGCCTTGGACAGGCGCAGCCGCTCGGCCACATCCTCGCCGCCCAGCGCCGCCAGCCGCAGCATCGGGTCGGGCGCGATGCCGGCCTCGTCCTCGACATAGACCAGCGGGCCCAGCGCGGTGATCACCGCGCCGGGCAGGATGCGCAGCAGCACGCCGGCCTTGTCCATCGCCGCCACTGCGCGGGTCGGATCGGGGGCGGCCAGCAGCTTGACCATCTCGGCACCAACCCGTTCGCGCGACAGGCTTTCCAGCCCATCCAGGTTGTCGGCAATCGCCGCCAGCGCCTCGCGATCGAACCCGCCCTTGGGCCGGCCATACCAGGCGTTGAAGCGAAAGAATCGCAGGATGCGCAGGTAATCCTCGCGGATGCGCTCGGCCGGGTCGTCGATGAATCGCACCCGGCGCGCCTTGAGATCCTCGAGACCGCCCACCGGATCGCGCACCGCCCCCGACGCATCGGCATAAAGCGCGTTCATGGTGAAATCGCGCCGCCTCGCGTCCTCCTCGATGGTGTCGGCAAAGGCCACCACGGCGCGGCGGCCGTCGGTTTCTACGTCGCGGCGATAGGTGGTGATCTCATGCGGCACCCGGCGCGAGATCACGGTGACGGTGCCGTGGTCGATGCCGGTGGGCACGGCGTTCAGGCCGGCGGCTTTTGCCAGTTCCATCACCCGCTCGGGGTGGGCATCGGTGCTGATGTCGATGTCGGACACCGGCGCGCCCATCAGCGCATTGCGCACGCAGCCGCCGACGAAATAGGCCGAATGCCCGGCCTCGGTCAGCATGGCGCAGACCGCCTGCGTCTCTGGTGCGATCAGCCAGTCGCCGGTGATCCTCATGCGAACCTCATCACGCCGTTTCCTGGGCCATCCTGTCTGCCAGCCCGCGCAGGATGCGGGCCGTCGCGCCCCAGATGTAATAGGGCCCGTAAGGCACAGTGTAATAGGATCGCCGCATCCCGCGCCAGCGTCGAGATTGCACGGAAAATCGCGCCGGATCACAGACATGCGACAGCGGCACGGTAAATACCTCGGCCACCTCGCCCGGTTCGGGCCGGGGGGTGAAATCGCCCGTGACACGCGCCAGAACCGGCGTCACCAGAAAGCTGGTCACCGTCTCATGCGTCGGCAACGTGCCCAGCACCTCGACCTGCGCCGGATCGAGCCCGACCTCTTCCTGTGCCTCGCGCAGGGCAGCGGCCACCACGTCGGCATCGCCCTCGTCCTGCTTTCCACCCGGAAAGGCGATCTGCCCGGGGTGGTGCTTGAGCGCCGAAGAGCGCTTGGTCAGGATCACATGCGGCACGCCGTCCTGAAGCACAAAGGCCGCAAGCACGCCGGCGGGGCGCAGCTTGCGGCCTTCGGGCAGCCGGAAATCCGGGTTCAGGTCAAAGTCGGACGAGGCCGCGGACGTGCACGACAGCGCCGCGATGACCGGAGCCAGGGGATCACTTGTCATTCGCCTCGAACCCGACGGTGGCAGGGTCGAGATCGTAATGCGCGCCGCAGAACTGGCAATCGGCGGTCACCCGGCCCTCTTCCGTGGTCATCTTTTCGATGTCCTTGGCGGAATAGATCGACAGGCTCTGACGTACCCGGTCCTCGGAACAGGTGCAGCCGAATTTCACCGGCTGGGTGTCATAGACCCGCGGTTGTTCCTCGTGAAACAGCCGTACCAGCAGGTCGGTCGGCGGCACCGAGGGGCCGATCAGCTCCATCAGCTCGACCGAATCGAGCAGGATGTTGGCGCGGTTCCAGTTCTCTGACGTCTCCTCGTCCCCCAGCAGATCCTCGACCGACAAGAGACCACCCTCGCCAGAGCCCCCCTCGCCGGTGACCGAGGGAGAGGCTTTCGGCATGTGTTGCAGCATGATGCCGCCGGCGCGCCAGCGCTCGGCCTCGCCCGGCATCGAGGATTTGCCGAAGCTCAGCGAAAATCGCGTCGGCAGCTGCTCGGACTGGGCGAAATAGCTCTCGGCACAGGCGCTGAGGCTGCCGCCGGCGATCGGCGTGATCCCCTTGTAGGGCTGCATCCCCTGCCCCTGGTCGAGCAGCACGGCGAAATAGCCCTCGCCCAGCTGCTCGAAAGGCGTGCCCTCGGTCAGCCGCTCGCGGTCAAAGCTGGCATAGGCGCGGATGCGCGCCGGCTCGCCGTCTTCGGTCGGGCCGTAGTAATCGGTGGCGATCATCCGCACCGCGCCCTTGGTCTGGACCTGCAGCGACAGCTTCCAGCGCAGCTTGACGGTCTGGCCGATCAGCGCGGTCAGCAGGGCCATTTCCGCCACCAGCGCCTCGACCACCGGGGGGTAGTCGTGTTGTTTCAGGATGCCTTCCAGCACGCCGTCCAGCCGCGCGACGCGGCCTCGGATGTCGGATCGGTCAAGCTGAAACGGCAGGACGGTATCGTCCCAGGCGATGGCGTTCACAGAGGTCATGGGAGTTCCTTGTTGCCCGGATTTGGCATATCGCCTCTATATAGCCGCGAAAGCGCAGCATTAAAGGGGTTTACCATGATCCGACGCATCGGCGCCGCACCCGAGCGTGAAAAACGCCATCGGCTGCGGCCGGGGGTCTATACGCTGCTGCCGCTCGAGGATCAGTTGCTTCTGACCTGCCAATGGCGGTCAAGCGAGCCTTTGCAACTGCCCGGCGGCGGCATCGATCCGGGCGAGGCGCCGGTTGCGGCGCTGCACCGCGAGGTGCGCGAAGAGACCGGCTGGAAGATCGCCGCCCCGCGGCGGATCGGCGCCTGGCGGCGCTTTGTCTTCATGCCTGAATACGATCTCTGGGCCGAGAAGCTCTGCACCATCTACGTCGCACACCCGGTCCGGCCGCTTGGCCCGCCAGAGGAAGACGGCCACGAGGTGATCTTTGTGCCGATCACCGAGGCCGGCAAGCTGTTGTCGAACCCGGTGGACCGTGCAGCCCTGGCCCGAGCCTTGGCCGCCGGCGCGCTCGGCTAGAACTCCAGCAGCGCCGCCGAAATGTCGTCCGGAAAATCGTCGGTGCCGGTGCTTTCCGCCAGGGTCCAGACCATGGCTTCGAGAAACTCGCGCCCCGGCAGGTGGCGCTGCGCCTTGGCCAGCCGGATCAGCCCGTCCTCCTCGAAGAACCCGCCGCCAGCGTCAGGGCATTCGGTGATGCCGTCGGAATAAAGCAGCAGCCGGTCGCCCTTGGCCAGTTCCAGCTCGAACTTGTCGAACTCGGCATCCTCGATCAGACCCACCGGCAGCCCGCCGGTGCCCACCAGCTCGACCGTGCCATCGGCGCGCTGCACCAGTGGATGCGGGTGGCCGGCCTGCGACAGCTGCACATGGCCGGTGGCCAGATCGACATCGGCCAGCAGCATTGTGAAGTAGTGCTCGGTCTCCATCTCCTCGAGCACCAGCCGGTTGAGCCGTTCGATCACCTCGTCAGGCGGGTTCATCACGTAGCTGCCATCGCCGGCCTCGCGCAGGGCGACGTTCTGATCGGGCGTGGTGGCCGAGAGGTACCCCGCCAGCCGGGCCGTCATCAGCGCCGAGGAAATGCCGTGGCCCGAGACATCGATGGCAAAGATCCCCAGCCGCGTCTTGCCGACCGGAAAGAAGCCCACCAGATCGCCGCCGACATGGCCCGAGGGGCGCAGCAACAGCGACAGATCGGCGGTGTCGAAGCGGCGATAGCGCTCGCGCACCAACGATTGCTGCAGCTTCTTGGCCTCGATCAGGTCGTTGTCGAGCGCATCGTACAGCCCCTGCAACTCGTCCAGCGTGCGCGAGATCACCCGGTTCTGATCGCTGAGTTGGCGCTGCATCTGCAGGATGCGCTCGCCGGCGGTGATCCTGGCGCGCAGCTCGTCGGGATGCACCGGCTTGGTCAGGAAATCATCGGCCCCGTTGTCGAGCCCACGTGCCACGGCGCCCTTCTCGCTCTTGGAGGTAAGCAGGATGAAATAGCCATAGCCCTCACGCTCCATCGCGCGGAACCGCTTGCAGAATTCCAGCCCGTCCATGCCGGGCATCATCCAGTCCGACAGCACGACATCCGGCGGCGTCGCCTCGCAGAGCGCCAGCGCCTCTTCGCCGCCGGCGGCCACCACGACGTCATGGCCCTGTTTCAACAGCGAGCTCGAGAGGATCTTGCGCTGCAACCCGCTGTCATCGACAACCAGAATCCGCAAGGGCCGGGGCGCGCGTGCGGCCGCGCCGGGAAGTGTCTGTCTGGCTGCCAAATCCATCGCCTGCTGATTCCGTCCTGGTGTCTTCGGCATCCGGTATGGGGGGCTGATGTTAACCCGGGGTGAAGGCCGGGATTTACCGAAAAACCTACCGAAATCCGCAACGATATCTTAGGCCGGGGCCCCTAGCCTGAGGGTCAGACGTCAGGAGAAAGACATGATGATCGACTGGTCCCGGGTCTCCGAACTGCGCGAGGAAGTGGGCGAAGAGGATTTCGCCGAGGTGGTCGAGCTGTTCCTGGGCGAGGTTGACGGCGTGATCGAGGTCCTGACGCCGGGCATGGCGGACCTCGAGGCGCAGCTGCATTTCCTCAAGGGCAGCGCGCTGAACCTCGGGTTCGACGCCTTCGCCAGACTGTGCCAGGAAGGCGAGAGCGCCGCCAACGCCGGCGAGGGCGCCCAGGTCGACGTCACGCGGGTGCGCGATTGTTATGCGTCTTCGCGGGCCGAGTTTGCCAATGGTCTGCAAACCCGGCGCGCGGGGTAAGGGGCGTGGTCAGGCCGCGCCGATCAGGAAGACCTGCACATCGGCCACGTTGGTGCCGGTCGCCCCGGTCATCAGCAGCGCCTCGGCGCGACGCAGCGCCTCGTGACTGTCGTTGTTGGCCAGAAGCGCCTGCGCCTCCGGCCCGATCGCCGCCGCGGTGCCGGGCCCGACGATGCCGCCGGCCGCATCGGTGGGACCATCGCGGCCATCGGTGCCGCCTGAGAGAAACAGCCAGTCTTTCGGCAGGTCAAAGTCCTTGGCGGCCAGCGCCACGCGCAGGGCCAGTTCCTGGTTGCGACCGCCCCGACCGTCGCCGCGCAGGTTGACCGTGGTCTCGCCACCAAAGATCAGCGCCTGCGCCTTGCCCTTGGGTGCCGCGGCAGCGGCGCGCAGCACTTCCTGGGCGGCATCATCGACGTCCCCTTCCAGCGCGTCAGAGACAATTCGGGCGTCAAACCCCTCGGCGGCAGCGAGCATCGCCTCGAGACTCTTCCGGTTGGAGCCGATCAGGTGATTGGCCGCCGCGGGTGTCTCTGGCGGGGCGACATCTGCCGACAGATGCGCGCGGACCGAGGCCGGGCAGGCCTCCCAGACGCCGGCCTTTTCGAGGATCGCCCTGGCCTCGGCGCGGGTGCCGATCGGGCCGACGGTGGGACCGGAGGCAATGGCGCGCAGGTCGTCGCCGATCACGTCGGACAGGATATAGGCGGTCACCGGCGCGGGCGCGGCATGGCGCAGCAGGCCACCACCCTTGAGCCGCGAGAGCTGCTGGCGCACCAGGTTCATCTTCACGATATCGAGGCCCGCGCCCAGCAGCAGCCGGTTGACCTCGGCCTTTTCCTCCAGCGTCACGCCCTCGACCGGGGCCGGTACCAGTGCCGAACCGCCGCCCGAGACCAGCACCGCCACCGCGTCGTCAGCCCCGAGACCGGCCAGCCGAGCGATCACCTCTTCGCCGGCACGCAGGCCCTCAGCGTCGGGCACCGGGTGGGCGGCGCGGATCACCTCGGCGCCCGGCACCTCCATGTCATTCTCGTAATGGGTGATTGCCAGCGCCGGCACGTCGCCGTCGACATGCGCCATGGCCTCGCGCAGCATCGCCGGCGCGGCCTTGCCGATGGCGATAAGGTGCAGTTGGCCCCCGGGCGCCGGCAGCGGATGTTCTGCAAGAGCGCGGCGCAGGGCGATCGCCGGATCGGCGGCCTCGACGGCCTTGTCGAAAAGATGCAGGGCGCTCTGGCGCAAATCGGGGGTCATGATGCAATCTCGCATTGGCTGATGATCTTGCCGGCCCGCCAGTGCTGCGCGATGGCAAAATCGCGGCCGGCCGGCCAATCCGTTGATAAGGGCTTTGTGAGCCGCAGCACCAGCCCGTCGGGCCGGATTTCCACGGTTTCGGCGTGATCGAAGCCGAAAAACCGCCCGACACGGGGGAAGAGCGCCTTGTAGAGCGCCTCCTTGGCGGAAAACACGGCGGTGGCCACGGCAGGCTCGGGCGTCTGGCCTGTCAGCGCGGTATCGCCGGGGGTCAGCACCGAGTGGCAGATGGCGCGGGTGGCGCGGGGATCGGCCAGCGCCTCGATGTCGAGACCGAGGGTTGTTGTCCCCTGCCCCAGCCAGACGCCGACACAACCGTGACTGTGGGAAATCGAGCCTTGCACGCCTTCGGGCCAGAGCGGGGCTCCCTTGTCGTCGCGACCGACACCGCCCTGCGCTCCAAGCCGGGACAGTGCCGCCTGCGCCAGCGCCCGACCAGCCAGGAACTCGCCCCGCCGCTTGGCCACGGCGCGCGACAGGAACTCCGGCAGCTCCAAGCCGGCCTCAGGGTAATCGCTGTCTTTATAAAGGGAAATGTCGTAGCGCGCGAAGAGCAGACAGCGGCCGGCGGGCTGTGCCACGGCCTCGAGCCCATCAACAAACCCGGGAAGCTTATCCGGCGAAGGTGCCAAAATGCCCGCCCTGGAAAATCAGCGGATCGCCCTCGCGGTAGCTCAGCTGTTCGACGCGGCCGACGATCACCGAATGATCGCCCACCTCGACCGACCTTTCCAGCCGGCATTCGAACACCGCCAGCGCATCGCGCAGCACCGGCACGCCCAGCGCGCCGTCAAAGGAATTGGCCTCGGTGAAATGCCCGCCGTCCTTGGCGAACAGCATCGCCAGATCGTATTGCCCCGAATGCAGCACGTTGATCGCATAGGTCTGTGCCGCGCTGAAGACATCGTAGCGCTGCGAATTGTCGGCCAGGCACCAGAGCACCAGCGGCGGATCGAGCGAGACCGAGGTGAAGGAATTGACCGTCATGCCGGTGGGGCCGTCGTCGGTCATCGTGGTGATCACCGTCACCCCCGTCGCGAACTGGCCGAGCGCGGTGCGGTAGAGCCGCCGGTGCGCATCATCGGGCCGGAACGGAATGGGTGTGATCATGGGCATGGTCCAGACAGGTCTATTCATAGGCACATCGCATTCACGGGCTCCGGGGTAAAGCTATGCGCTGCCATATACCGCGGTTACCGGGCGAAAATGGGGCGAAAATGCCGCGCGACAAGCCTAGTCGATGCCGCGCCCCTCGACGCAATGACCGTAGACCGTGGTCAGAAGCGAGACGCCGATCATGGTGGCAAACCAGCCCACGACGACCGAATAGATCAGGCTGAGCATCGAATTCGGATCACCCGAGAGCATCGTCGGTACCTGCAGTGCCAGCGAGCCGAGGATCATCAGACCGGCGAGCCCCACGATGGTGCCGGCCTCGCCGGCGGTGGCGCGCCAGGCCTCGCCAAAGCTCAGGCTCTGGCCCAGCGCGATGGCCGGCAGGATCGGCGAGAGGCGGAAAAAGACGAAGGAGGCAACGCCCACGGTCACCGCCAGCATCAGCACCGGCGGCAGGATCAGCGAGACCACCGCCCCCACCGGCACCGCCGCCAGCGCCACCACCAGCCCCAGCAGCACCGAGCGCCAGAGGTATCCCGGGATTGCCGCGCCGGGCCATGCGGGCAGCCAGCCTTCGGGCACCTCGCCCAGCAGCACATAGCGATGCCAGGCCACCGCGATCCAGAGCGAGGCCAGCAGCCCGGCGATGCCCAGCACCAGCATGATCAGCCCTTCGCCGGCCGAGATGTCCGGCACGGGCATGCCGTCGGGCCCACCGATGACGCTGCCGTCATCCACCGCATGGGTGTAGACCTGAGAGATCACCTGCACCGAATAGAGCACCAGCGACACCCTGAGCGCCACGTCGATATTGTTGATCACCAGCCGCAGGGAATGGACGAACATCGACCAGGCTTTCATCGGGCACTCCTTGGACACCGGTTTCGGCCGCACATTGGGCGCAAGCCCGGCCAAGGTCAACGCCGCCACCTTGCCCCGCGCCCGAAAACCCGGTATCGCGCTTGCGTCTTTCAAGAAGGAAAACGCCCCATGTCCGCGCCCAAGAAAGTTGTCCTGGCCTATTCCGGTGGCCTCGATACCTCGATCATCCTGAAGTGGCTTGAAACCGAGTACGGCTGTGAGGTCGTCACCTTCACCGCCGATCTGGGCCAGGGCGAAGAGCTCGATCCGGCGCGCAAGAAGGCCGAGATGATGGGCGTCAAGGAAATCTACATCGAGGACCTGCGCGAGGAATTCGTCCAGGACTTCGTTTTCCCGATGTTCCGCGCCAATGCGGTCTATGAGGGGCTCTACCTGCTGGGCACCTCGATCGCGCGCCCGCTGATCTCCAAGCGGCTGGTCGAGATTGCCGAGGAAACCGGCGCCGATGCCGTGGCCCATGGCGCCACCGGCAAGGGCAACGACCAGGTGCGGTTCGAGCTGGCCTGCTATGCGCTCAACCCCGACATCAAGGTGATCGCGCCCTGGCGCGAATGGGACCTGACCTCGCGCACCCGCCTGCTGGAGTTCGCCGAGCAGCACCAGATCCCCGTCGCCAAGGACAAGCGCGGCGAGGCGCCCTTCTCGGTCGACGCCAACCTGCTGCACACCTCGTCAGAGGGCAAGGTGCTGGAAGACCCGGCGGAAATGGCGCCAGACTACGTCTATCAGCGCACCGAGGACCCGGTGACCGGGCCGGACCAGCCGGAATACATCGAGATCACCTTTGAAAAGGGCGACGCGGTTGCGATCAACGGCACCGCCAAGAGCCCGGCGACGATCCTGACCGAGCTGAACGAATATGGCCGCCGTCACGGCATCGGCCGTCTGGATTTCGTGGAAAACCGCTTTGTCGGCATGAAGTCCCGCGGCATCTACGAAACGCCCGGCGGCACCATCCTGCTCGAGGCGCACCGCGGTATCGAGCAGATCACGCTGGACAGCGGTGCCGGTCACCTCAAGGATTCGATCATGCCGCGCTATGCCGAGCTGATCTACAACGGCTTCTGGTTCTCCCCCGAGCGCGAGATGCTGCAGGCCCTAATCGACAAGAGCCAGGAGCATGTGTCGGGTACGGTCAAGCTGATGCTGTTCAAGGGGATGGCCCGCACGGTGGGCCGCTGGTCGGATCACTCGCTCTATTCCGAGGCGCATGTGACCTTTGAGGACGATGCCGGCGCCTATGACCAGAAGGATGCGGCGGGCTTCATCCAGCTCAACGCGCTGCGGCTTAAACTGCTCGCAGCACGGAACCGCCGATTGAAGGGCTGACGGTCCCGCGCTCTACTCGTTAACACACACGCACCGGCAGGGCTCACGGCCCGCGCCGGGCGTGTCGTGTCAACGTTATTGGGCGGTAATCGTTCCCATCACCAGCTTGTCGTCCACCTTGACGGGGCCGTCTTCCTTGGCGCCGAGGGTGTATTCGAAACGGCCGGTTTCCATGCCGCCGGTTTCGCCGTGGACCATCAGCATCAGCATGTCGCCTGCGGCAACCTCTTCCTGCAGGATGGCGGCGACATCCATGGTTTCACCCATGCGGATCGGGGCGTAGCCGACAACTGCGCCGGGCTTCATCTCTGCATCGGTGCGGTGCACCACCAGCCAGCCGTTTTCCGAGGCGGTCACCTTGTCGGCGGAGACCACACCGTTCGAGACGTCCTGATCGGAGGCTTCGACGGCGGGGGTCATGCCGTGGCCGCCGGCAAGGGCGGCAGTGGCGGTCAGGGCGGTGGCGGCGAGGGTCATCATGAAACGTGTCATTCGGTAGTCTCCCAATACAATCTGTTATCTGGTCCGGATCATGTCCGGCACAGGCAGATACGAGGCGTTCGTCGGCGGAGTTTCACCCTCGGCGCGAAATTTCCGGGTCAGGGCACTCACGTTGGCTCACCTCTGCGTGACAGGGCTGCGAAGCGCTTGCGCGGTGCCGGGCTCTTGCAACAGGTTCGAGACAGGAGGTACCGCCCATGTCCCGTTTCTCGTTCAAACCCGCCCTGCTGGGGGTGCTGATCCTCCTCGCGCTTTTGGTGAATGCCGGCAAGGCCCGCGCCGCAGAGCTTCAGGTGCTGACCGTGGCCGGCGGCTGTTTCTGGTGTGTCGAAGCCGATTTCGAGAAGGTGCGCGGCGTCAAGGAGGCGGTGAGCGGCTTTACCGGCGGCAGGGTCGCCAATCCGACCTACAAGCAGGTCACCCGCGGTGGCACTGGCCATTACGAGGCGGTGCAGATCCGCTATGACCCGGCGCAGATCAGCCGGGCGCAACTGCTCGACCTGTTCTTCCGCTCGGTCGATCCGACCGATGCCGGCGGTCAGTTCTGCGACCGGGGCGAGAGCTACCGAACGGCAGTGTTTTTCGACTCAGCGCAAGCCAAGGCCGATGCCGACCGCGCCAAGGCGCAGGCGCAGGCGAAGCTGGGCAAGGCCGTGGTCACGCCGGTGCTTCCGGCCGCGACGTTCTATCCCGCCGAGGCCGCGCATCAGAATTACTACAAGTCGCAGAAGGCCACCTTCACCCGCTTTGGCCGCATCTCGCGGGCCGAGGCCTACAAGCGCTATCGCGAGGCCTGTGGCCGCGACGCGCGGGTGCGGGCGCTCTGGGGTGATGCCGCGCCCTTTGCCGGCGGCTGATCAGCCGCGAAAGCTCTCGAGGTCCTTGAGATCGGGGATCACATCCGCCGTGCCTTGCCGCGTCACCATCAGCGCGCCGGCGCGTTGCGCCCGGGCGATGGCCTGTTCCATCGGCATTCCCCTGTCGAGCCCGGCCACCAGATAGCCGGTAAAGGTGTCGCCGGCACCGGTGGTGTCGACGGCCTCGACCTCGATGCCGGGATAATGCCGATCGGTGCCGGCGCGCGCATCGAGATGGCGGCAGCCGTCAGGGCCCAGCGTCACCACGATATCGGCGATCCCGAGGTCTTCGAGCTGGTGCTTTAGCGCGGCAGCAAGCTGCGCCGCCTCGACCTCGTTGAGAACAAGCAGATCGATCCGGTCGATCACGCTGCGCACCGCGTCGGCATCAAAGGGGGCCGCGGCATAGACCACCCGCATGCCCTTTTGCCGGCCGAGACCGGCGACGAAGCTCTGCAGGTTGGTTTCATTCTGGAATAGAAGCGAATCCGAGGGCGTGGCCCCGGCCAGCGCCGCCGTCACCTGCCCCTGCCCCAACGCCACGTTGGCCCCGGGATAGAGCACGATCTGGTTCTCGCCCTCGGCGTCGATCAGGATGATCGCATGGCCGGTGGCCTCGTCCAGCTCGGTTATGTGCCGGGTGTCGACGCCGTATTCCAGCAGCCGCTCGACCGCCCAGCGGCCATCAGGCCCGACCGCGCCGATATGCACCACATGCGCGGCCGCCCGGGCCGCCGCCACCGACATGTTGGCGCCCTTGCCGCCAAGACCGCGGTGAAAGCGGGTCGAGGCCAGCGTCTCGCCCGGGGCCGGCAGATGCGGCAGGTGATAGAAGAGGTCGGCGTTGATCGAGCCGAGGTTGAAAATGGTCACGCCGCTCCCCCTTCAAATTCTGGCACCCTGCCCGCGCCTGCCGCACTCAGCCAGAGTGCCGGCACCCGAAGGCGGTCAGCCGACCTTGCACGCCGCCAGCACCGCCATGTTCAGGATGTCATTGGCCGTCGAGACAGACGAACATATCTGGATCGACTTGTCGACGCCGGCGAGGATCGGGCCGATCACCGTGGCGCCGGCCATTTCCTGCATCAGCTTGGTCGAGATCGACGCCGAGTGCCGCGCCGGTACGATCAGGATGTTCGCCGGGCCGGTCAGCCGCGAGAAGGGATAAGCCTTCTGCGCCTGGGCGTTCAGCGCCACGTCGACGGTCATCTCGCCTTCGTATTCAAAGCCCACGCCGCGGGCGTCCAGCACCTTGGGCGCCAGATGCATCTTGGTGGCGCGTTCCGACACCGGATAGCCGAAGGTCGAGAAGCTGACAAAGGCCACCCGCGGCTCGAGCCCCAGGTGCCGCGCCACGTCGGCCGAGCGTTCGGCGATGGTGGCGAGGTCATGCTCGTCAGGCCATTCCTGCACCAGCGTATCGCCGATCAGCACGATCCGACCGTTGTGCAGCAGCGCCGTGACCCCCACTGCGCCATGTTCGGCGTCGGCGTCGAAGACATAGTTCATCCGCTCCAGCACATGCGCCGATTTGCGCGTCGCACCGGTGATCAGACCGTCGCCATGGCCATGCGCCAGCATCAGCGCGGCAAAGACATGCCGGTCGCGGGCGGCGAGACGGTGAATGTCCTTCTCGTCGTGGCCCTTGCGCTGCAGGCGGTTGTACAGGAAGTCCTTGTAGACCTCGAGATGGCGGGTGTTGGCGGCGTTGATGATCTCCAGCTCGCGCGCCGCATCGCCCAGACCGGCGGCGTTCAGCTTGGTCTTCACGTCGTCTTCGCGGCCCACCACCAGCGCCTTGCCCAGCCCGTTGCGCTGGTACATCACGGCGGCGCGCAGCACGCGCGGATCGTCACCCTCGGCAAAGATCATCCGCGCCTGGTTGGCGCGGGCACGGGCGTTGATGCCGCGCAGGATCGAGGCGGTCGGATCGAGGCGCGATTTCAGCGACAGCTCGTAGGCCTCCATGTCAACGATCGGGCGGCGCGCCGCGCCGGTGTCCATGCCGGCCTTGGCCACCGCCGGCGGAATGCGGTGGATCAGCCGCGGATCAAACGGCGTCGGAATGATGTAATCGCGCCCGAAGGTCAGATTCTTGCCATAGGCCAGCGCCACCTCGTCCGGCACATCCTCGCGCGCCAGTTCGGCCAGCGCCTCGGCGCAGGCGATCTTCATCTCGTCGTTGATGGCGCGCGCGTGCACGTCCAGCGCGCCGCGGAAGAGATAGGGAAAGCCCAGCACGTTGTTGACCTGGTTCGGATAATCCGAGCGGCCGGTGGCTACGATGGCATCGGGGCGGACCTCATGGGCCTCTTCCGGCGTGATCTCGGGATCGGGGTTGGCCATGGCAAAGATCACCGGATCCTCGGCCATGCTCATCACCATCTCCTGGGTCACCGCGCCCTTGGCCGAGACGCCAAGGAAGACATCTGCGCCCTTCATCGCCTCTTCCAGCGTGCGCAGATCGGTCTGCGCCGCATGCGCCGATTTCCACTGGTTCATGCCCTCGGTACGGCCCTGGTAGATCACCCCCTTGGTGTCGCACATGATGCAGTTGTCCTGCTTGGCGCCCATGGATTTCACCAGCTCGAGACAGGCGATCCCCGCCGCCCCGGCGCCGTTCAACACGATGCGGCAATCCTCGATCTTCTTGCCCGACAGGTGCAGCGCGTTGATCAACCCGGCGGCACAGATCACCGCGGTGCCGTGCTGATCATCGTGGAAGACCGGGATATCCATCTCTTCCTTGAGCCGCTGCTCGATGATGAAACACTCGGGCGCCTTGATATCTTCGAGGTTGATGCCGCCAAAGGTCGGCCCCATCAGCCGCACCGCGTTGCAGAAGGCGTCCGGATCCTCGGTATCCAGCTCGATGTCGATGGAATTGACGTCGGCAAAGCGCTTGAAGAGCACCGCCTTACCCTCCATCACCGGTTTCGAGCCCAGCGCGCCGAGGTTGCCGAGGCCCAGCACCGCCGTGCCGTTCGAAATCACCGCAACCAGGTTGCCCTTGTTGGTATAGTCATAGGCCAGCTCGGGATTGGCCGCGATTTCCTCGCAAGGCACGGCGACGCCCGGCGAATAGGCCAGCGACAGGTCGCGCTGCGTGGTCATCGGCACCGAGGGCGTGATCTCGAACTTGCCCGGCGTGGGCTCGAGGTGGAAGGCCAGGGCCTCTTCGCGGGTGATCTTGGCTTTCGGCATGTGGCAGGCCTCCCAATTGCTGTTTCGCGGTTTGTAACCAAGGCCCATGGCGATGCAAAGCGCAAGCTTTGCCACAGATCGCTAAGGGGCCTTTCAGCTTTTCCCGACAATCGCGGAAGTTTAAGGTCCGCCACAACACCAAAGGGGGCCTCGATGAGCAGCGGCAAATCCACCGTGACGCCGATGATGGCGCAGTATCTGGAGATAAAATCCGGTCATGCGGACGCACTTCTGTTTTACCGGATGGGCGATTTCTACGAGCTGTTCTTTGACGATGCCAAGGCCGCGGCCGAGGCGCTGGACATCGCCCTGACCAAGCGCGGCAAGCATGATGGCGACGATATCCCGATGTGCGGCGTGCCGGTGCATGCGGCCGAAGGCTATCTGCTGACGCTGATCCGCAAGGGCTTTCGCGTGGCGGTCTGCGAACAGATGGAAAGCCCGGCCGAGGCCAAGAAGCGTGGCGGCAAATCGGTGGTCAAACGCGACGTGGTGCGGCTGGTGACGCCGGGCACCCTGACCGAAGAGAGCCTGCTCGAGGCGCGGCGGCACAACTTCCTCGCCGCCTATGCGCTGGTGCGTGACGAGGCGGCGCTGGCCTGGGTCGATATCTCGACCGGGGCGTTTCACGTGATGGCCCTGCCGCAGGTGCGGTTGGGACCGGAGCTGGCGCGGCTGGCCCCGTCAGAGGTGCTTGTGTCGGAAGCGCAGGAGAACGAGCTGGCCGAGGTGATCGGCGAGGCCGGCGCAGCGATCACGGCGCTGGGGCGCGGGTCGTTCGACTCCTCGCTGGCGGCGGAACGTGTGGCGGGGGTCTTCGGCGTGGCCTCGCTCGACGCCTACGGGTCGTTCGAGCGGGCGGAGCTTTCGGCGATGGGGGCGCTGGTCGACTATCTGAAGATCACCCAGAAAGGGAAACTGCCGCTGCTGCGCCCGCCGGTGAAAGAGGCCAGCGGCGGCGTCATGCAGATCGACGCCGCCACCCGGCGCAACCTGGAGTTGACCCAAGCGCTCTCCGGCGGGCGCGCCGGGTCGCTGCTGGCCTGTATCGACCGGACGGTGACGGCGGGCGGCGCGCGGCTGTTGGAGCGGCGGCTGTCGAGCCCCTCGCGCGATCTGGCCGAGATCGACGCGCGGCTGGAGGCTGTGCGTTTTTCACATGATGAAACCGCCTTTCGTTCTGCTCTTAGGGACGCCCTGCGCCGGGTGCCCGACGTCGATCGCGCTTTGTCGCGCCTGTCGCTCGACCGTGGCGGGCCGCGCGATCTGACCGCGGTGCGCAATGCTCTGGAACAGGCGGGTGAGATCGGCGCGCGCTTTGGCGACGCCGACCTGCCGGAACGCCTGAGCGGTGCTGTGGCGCGGCTGTCAGGCCATGACACCCTGCTCGATCTGCTGGATCAGGCGCTGGTGGCGGAACCGCCGCTCTTGGCGCGCGATGGCGGCTTTATCGCGCCGGGGTATGATGAAGACCTCGACGAGGCGCGCACGCTGCGCGACGAGGGGCGCGGCGTGATTGCAAGGATGCAGCAGGAATACGTCACCGAGACCGGCATCAATTCCTTGAAGATCAAGCACAACAACGTGCTGGGTTATTTCATCGAATGCACCGCGACCCATGCGGACAAGATGCACGCGCTGTCGGAACGGTTCATCCACCGCCAGACCACCGCCAATCAAGTGCGCTTCACCACGGTCGAGTTGTCGGAATTGGAGACGCGCATCCTCAACGCTGGCAATCGCGCGCTGGAGATCGAGAAACGGTTGTTCGCCGCGCTGCGCCAGACGGTGCTCGACGCGGCCGGGCCGCTGGGCGATCTGGCGCGGGCGCTGAGCGAGCTCGACGTCAGCAGCGCGCTGGCGGAACTGGCCGCGCAAGAGGATTGGACCCGGCCGGTGGTCGACAACAGCCGGATGTTTCACGTGGAAACCGGCCGTCACCCCGTGGTCGAGGCGGCGCTGAAACGCGAGGGCGCGCCCTTCGTCGCCAATGACTGCGATCTGAACGACGCCGACGGCGCCTCGGCGATCTGGCTGCTGACCGGTCCGAACATGGCCGGTAAATCGACCTTCCTGCGGCAGAACGCGCTGATCGCGGTGCTGGCGCAGATGGGCTCCTTCGTGCCGGCCTCGGCGGCGCGGATCGGGCTGGTCTCGCAGCTGTTCAGCCGGGTCGGGGCGTCTGATGATCTGGCGCGCGGGCGTTCGACCTTCATGGTCGAAATGGTCGAAACCGCCGCCATCCTCAACCAGGCCGACGACCGGGCGCTGGTGATCCTCGACGAGATCGGTCGTGGCACGGCGACCTATGACGGACTTTCGATCGCCTGGGCGACGCTGGAACATCTGCATGACGTGAACCGTTGCCGCGGGCTGTTTGCCACGCATTACCACGAGATGACGACCCTGGCCTCGCGGATGGCGGGGGTCGAGAATGCGACTGTCGCGGTCAAGGAGTGGGAGAACGAGGTGATCTTCCTGCACGAGGTCAAAAAGGGTGCGGCGGATCGTTCTTATGGCGTGCAGGTGGCGCAGCTGGCCGGGTTGCCCAAGGTGGTTGTCGGCCGGGCGCGGGAAATCCTCGATGCGCTGGAACAGGGCGAGCGCGAAGGCGGCAAGGCCAAGGCGGTGATCGACGATCTGCCGCTGTTTTCGGCAATGGCCGCGGCCCCGGCGCCGGTGGCTCAGGCGGAGCCGTCGGAGGCTGAGGCGCGGCTGCGGGACTTGCACCCCGACGATCTGTCACCGAGGGAGGCGTTGCAGTTGATCTACGAGCTCAAAGGGCTGGTGAGCTAAGCCCGAGGCGGGACAGCGGCTGCCCGCGGGGTGCCGCTGCAGCCTTGGTTCGGCGGCGCTTTATTTTAGCCATATCCGGAAGACCGTCGAGCGACGCGCTTGCGTTGGCCAAAGCGGCAGCCCGGTGGGGCGGGCAGCCGCTGGCCCGGCGGCCTTTGGCCTTGTTCCGGGCTGGGCAAGGCACAGGCGACTTGACCGGACTTGCAAACGCAAAACGCCGCCCCGGATGCGGGACGGCGTTGAATTCATCTGACCTGATCGCAGGCAGCCCGAAGCCTTACGCCCCGGTGTTCGACGAGACGCCGACCTGCGCGGGGCGCAGCAGGCGGTCGTGCATGATGAAACCGTCGGCCGAGACCTGGATGATCTCGCCGGCCTTGGTGCCGGGCACCGGGGCTTCGAACATCGCTTCATGGTGCTGCGGGTCGAACTTGTCGCCGACCTTGGGCGCGATCGGCTCGATCCCGTGCTTCTTGAGCACCGAAACCAGCTCGCGCATGGTCAGTTCGACGCCTTCGATCAGCGCGCCGGCCACTTCTTTCTGCTCCTCGGGCGTCGCCTCGACGGCGCGCTTGAGGTTGTCGTAGACCGGCAGGAGATCGCGAGCGAGCCGCGAGCCGCCGTAGCGCTCGGCGTCATGACGCTCTTTCTGCGCCCGCTTGCGCGAATTCTCGGCATCGGCGAGGGCGCGCATGAATTTGTCCTGAAGCGCATCGCGCTCGGCCCGCAGCGTGTCCAGCTCGATCGCTGCGTTGTCCATCTCTTCCATCTCGCCTGCAAGTTCTTCGGCTTCGGCCTCGTCGATATCGTCGAGGAAATCCTTTTCCGGCTCTGCCATTCTTCACCTCTAACTTCGGTCGGAAATCAGCTTGCCGACCAGCTGTGCCGTATAATCCACGATCGGAACGATGCGCCCGTAGTTCAGCCGCGTGGGACCGATCACACCAACCGCACCGATGATCTTTCGATCCGCGTTCATATAAGGAGAGACCACCAAAGAGGAACCCGAAAGTGAGAAAAGTTTGTTCTCCGAGCCGATAAAAATCCGCACACCGTCGCCTGCTTCGGTCAGTTCGAGGAATTCGGCAATGTCCCGCTTACGCTCGAGATCGTCGAACAGCACGCGGATCCGCTCGAGGTCCTCCTCGGCGCCCTGCTCGCCCAACAGATTCGACCGGCCCCGCACGATCAGCCGCGCTGAATCGGCGGAATCGTCGGACCAGATCGCCAGACCGCTTTCCACCAGCTCGCGCGAAATGCTGTCGATCTCCTGGCGGCGCTTCTTGATCTCCTTGCTGAACTGGCTGCGCAATTCGCTCAGCGTCCGGCCCTCGATCAACGCATTGAGGAAATTCGCCGCCTCGCGCATCGAGCTGGGCGTCTGGCCGGGCGGCGGCGTAAAGATCCGGTTCTCCACATGGCCGTCGGCAAAGACCAGCACCACCAACGCCCGGTCCTGCGCCAGCGAGACGAACTCGATATGGCGGATCGGCGCCTCGTGCTTGGGCGTCAGCACCAGCGAGGCGCCATGCGTCACCCCCGACAGCGCCGAGCCGACCCGGTCGAGCAGGTTCGACACGTCGCTAGCATTGTCGCCCATGGTCTGATCCAGCGCCTCGCGGTCCTCGACCGCAAGCTCATCGACCTCGAGCAGCCCGTCGACGAACATCCGCAGCCCCTGCTGAGTGGGGATGCGCCCGGCGCTGACGTGTGGGCTGTCGAGCAGACCGAGGTATTCGAGGTCCTGCATCACGTTGCGCACCGTGGCGGCGCTGACCTTTTCCGACAGGGTCCGCGTCAAGGTGCGCGACCCCACCGGCTCGCCGGTGCTGAGGTAGCCTTCGACCACCCGCCGAAAGACTTCGCGCGAGCGATCATTCATCTCTTCGAGTATCTTCGAGCCTTCGCTCATCGGCTCTGACCCCTTCCATTCCTGTCTCTGGTGCATATCACGACAGGGTTGCGAAACAGGTCGCCCCCCCGTATCCCGGCGGAGAAACCAGCAAGGACAAGATCATGCGACCGTCTGGACGGAATTTAAGCGAAATGCGCGCCGTTTCAATCGAAACCGGTGTGACCAAACATGCAGAAGGCTCTTGCCTGATCAAGATCGGCGATACCCACGTGCTGTGCACCGCCACAATCGAGGACCGCGTGCCGCCCTTCATCAAGGGATCGGGCCTGGGCTGGGTGACGGCAGAATACGGCATGCTGCCGCGCGCCACCAACACCCGGATGCGCCGCGAGGCCACCGCCGGCAAGCAAGGCGGCCGCACGGTTGAAATCCAGCGTCTGATCGGCCGTTCGCTGCGGGCCGGTGTCGACCGCGTAGCCCTTGGCGAACGCCAGATCACCGTCGACTGCGACGTGATCCAGGCCGATGGCGGCACCCGCTGCGCCTCGATCACCGGGGGCTGGGTTGCGCTGAAACTGGCGGTCAACAAGCTGATGAAGGTGGGCGACGTGGTTTCCGATCCGCTGGTCGATCCTGTGGCGGCGGTCAGCTGCGGCATCTACGCCGGCCAGCCGGTGCTCGACCTCGACTACCCCGAGGACAGCGAAGCCGGCGTCGACGGCAACTTCATCATGCTGGGCAACAAGCAGCTGATCGAAGTGCAGATGTCGGCCGAAGGCTCGGTCTTCTCCCGCGATCAGATGAACGCGCTGATGGACCTCGCCGAAAAAGGTGTCGAGGAGCTTGCCGCCGCGCAGAAAGCAGCCGTGGCATGAGCCGGAAGTTCTCGGGCGACAAGCTGGTCATCGCGACCCACAACCAGGGCAAGCTGGATGAAATCCAGGCCCTGCTCGCGCCTTATGGCGTCGAGGTTGTGGGCGCCGCGGCCCTCGGGCTGGCCGAGCCCGAGGAAACCGAAACGACCTTTGTCGGCAATGCGCGGATCAAGGCGCATGCGGCGGCGCAGGCCACCGGCCTGCCCGCCCTTGCCGACGACAGCGGCATCGAGATCGACGCCCTGGGCAATGCGCCCGGCGTCTTTACCGCCGACTGGGCCGAAACGCCCAATGGCCGCGACTTCGAAATGGCGATGCGCCGCACCCACGAAGAGCTCGAGGCGGTGAACGCCCCGCACCCGCGGCTGGCGCGGTTCTGCTGCACCCTCGTTCTGGCCTGGCCTGATGGTCATGACGAGGTTTTCCCCGGCGTGATGCCGGGCAAGGTGGTCTGGCCGATGCGCGGCGCGCAGGGCCATGGCTATGACCCGATCTTCGTACCCAAGGGCTACGAGATCACCTTTGGCGAGATGGATCGCTGGGAAAAGAACAAGATTTCCCACCGCGCCGATGCCTTCGCCAAGCTGGTGGCCGGCTGCTTTGACTGAGGACTGGCAGATCGGCGGCTTCGGGCTCTATGTCCACTGGCCGTTCTGCGAGGCCAAGTGCCCCTATTGCGACTTCAATTCCCACGTCGCCCGCCGCATCGACCATGAGGCCTGGCGCACCGCCTATCTGAGCGAGATCGACCGCGTGGCCGCGGAAACACCGGGCCGCGTGCTGCGCTCGGTCTATTTCGGCGGCGGCACACCGTCGCTGATGGAGGTCGAGACCGTCGAGGCGATCCTCGACCGCGTGGCACAGCGCTGGACGCTGGCGAACGACGTCGAGATCACGCTTGAAGCCAACCCCTCATCCGTCGAGGCCGGTCGCTTTCGCGGCTATCGCGCCGCCGGGGTGAACCGCGTTTCTCTCGGCGTGCAGGCCCTGAACGACCCCGATCTCCGGCGGCTTGGCCGGCTGCATGACGTGGCCCAGGCCGAAGCCGCGATTGCCATCGCGCAGGACACCTTCGAGCGGATGTCGTTCGACCTGATCTATGCGCGGCAAGACCAGAGCCTGACCGATTGGGAGGCCGAGCTGCGCCGCGCCCTGTCGATGGGCGTCGATCACCTGTCGCTCTATCAACTGACGATCGAGGACGGCACCGCCTTTGGCGACCGATTCAAGGCCGGCAAGCTGCGCGGCCTGCCGCAGGAAGAGCTCTCGGCCGATATGTATGCGCTGACGCAGGAGATTTGCGAGGCCGCGGGCCTGCCAGCCTACGAGGTGTCGAACCACGCGCGCGAAGACCGGCAATCCCGGCACAACCTGATCTACTGGCGCGGCGGCGATTATGCCGGCATCGGCCCCGGCGCTCATGGCCGGCTGACGCTGAACGGTCAACGCATCGCCACCGAGGCGCGCCGCAACCCGGGCGCCTGGCTTCTGGGTGTGTCGGAAGGCTCTGCAGAGTCACGTGATACGTTAACAACACCAGATATCGTGTTGGAATACATCATGATGGGGCTACGAACTGTCGAACCGCTCGATCTGGCGCGACTGAAGGCCCGGACCGGCGCCGAGATCGCGCCTGCCCGGTTGGCGCAGCTACAGGAAATGGGAATGATCGCCGTCGAAGGCGACATGATTTCGGTCACCCCGACGGGGCGACCGATCCTCAATGCGGTGATTTCAGAACTGATCCGCGACCTCGACTGAAGCTCAATCGCTGCCGAGACGACGGCAGAGATCGTCAAGCTGCTCCAGCGACGTATAATTCAGCACCAGCTTGCCGCCTTCGGTCCCTGCCTTGTGCTCGACCGAGACTTTCAGACCCAGCTGCGCCGAAAGATCGCCTTCCAGCGCGCGGGTGTCGGCATCCTTGCCTTTCGGCTCTGACAGGAAACTGGTGGTGGGCGTGGTCGCCTCTGGCGGCGTGACGCCCTGCTTTGCCAGCTTCTCGGTCTCGCGCACCGACAGCCCATGGGCCACAACGCGCTTCGCCAGGGTTACCGCATCCTCGCAGGTCACCAGTGCGCGGGCGTGGCCAGCGGAAATCTCGCCCTTCTGCAGCATCTCGCGCACTTCATCCGGCAGCGTAAGCAGACGCAGCAAGTTCGCGATATGACTGCGACTTTTGCCCAGAGCCTTGGCAAGCTTCTCCTGCGTATGGCCGAAGCGATCCATCAGCTGGCGAAAGCCCATCGCCTCTTCCACCGGGTTGAGATCGGCGCGCTGGATGTTTTCGATGATCGCGACTTCCAGCACTTCGGTGTCGGTGAATTCGCGGACGATTACCGGAACTTCGTGCAGCTGCGCCATCTGAGAGGCGCGCCAACGGCGCTCACCGGCAACGATCTCGTAACCGTCGTCACCGCGCGGACGCACGATCAGCGGCTGGATCACGCCCTTTTCGGCAATCGAATTGGCCAGTTCCTGCAGCGCATCCTGGGTAAACTGCCGGCGCGGCTGGTCCGGGTTCGGGAAAATCCGCTCGACCGGAACAAAGCGATCAGCCCGTCGCGTCCCCTCGCCGGTCTCGTTTGCGGCCGGCTCGACATCCGCCATCAAGGCCGACAATCCGCGGCCGAGACCGCGACGTTTTTCCTGTTTCATCTGCTCTCCCCCTATGCAGCGCGGCGAGCGTTTTTACCCACCAGTTCTTGTGCCAAGGCGCGATAGGCCATCGCGCCCTTGGAGTTGGTATCATATTCCAGCACCGGCACCGAATAAGACGGCGCCTCGCTGACGCGGACATTGCGCGGGATCAGCGTCTGGAACACCAGATCGCCAAGGTTGTCGCGCGCATCCATCTCGACCTGCTGCGACAGGTTGTTGCGCGAGTCGTACATCGTCAGAACCACGCCCTCGATCCGCAGGTTGGGATTGGCGCTCTGGCGCACTTCGCGGATCGTCAGCATTAGCTGCGACAAGCCCTCGAGGGCAAAGAACTCGCTCTGCAGCGGCACCAGCACGGAATGCGCCGCGACCATGGCGTTGACGGTCAGCAGGTTCAGCGATGGCGGGCAGTCGATCAGGACGAAATCGAAGCCGAAGGAATCGATCGAGGTCTGGCGCAGGGCGTCATGCAGCAGGAAGCTGCGTTTTTCGTTGGAAATCAGCTCGATATCCGCCGAAGAGAGGTCGACCGTGGCCGGAATGATCGCAAGCTTATCGACTGCCGTGGGCTTGATCGCCTCGGCCAGAGAGACATCCTCGAGCAGCAATTCATAGGTCGTCAGGTCGCGATCCTGAGGTACCACACCCATGCCGGTGGACGCGTTGCCCTGCGGATCGAGGTCAACGATCAGCACTTCGTAGCCCTGCTCCGCCAGGGCGGCGCCGAGGTTGATCGTCGTGGTCGTCTTGCCGACGCCCCCCTTCTGGTTGGCGATGGCGATGATTTTCGGGCCGACGGGGCGGATCGGATCAGACACGGGAAATCTCTCTTATGCGTAGGATGACAGCGCCTTCTTGGGTACAGCTTTTAATCGCCTCCCACGAAAATTGGAATGACTTCCGGGCTTCGGCGACTTCGTTTTCCCAAGTGATGCCTTTGGGCAAGAGCGCGGTTCCGGTCGGCGCCAGATGCCGTTCGGCGAATTCGAGGAGCTTTGGCAAGGAGGCGAGCGCTCGGGCGGAGAGGATCGCGGCATTCTGAGGCTCGGCGGCCTCGATGCGTTCTGCGATGACTGTGCCCGGGCTCTCGGTTTCGCGCAGGACTGTGCGCAAAAAGGCCGCCTTGCGTTGATCTGACTCGATCAAGACCAATGGCAAGAGCTCTTCGGACCGCAAAAGCGCGATAACGAGGCCAGGAAGCCCGCCGCCCGAACCGAGATCGACCCAGGAGCCTGTCAGCCCGACCGCTGCCTCGCGCAGTTGGAGGGAATCACGAATGTGGCGTTCCCAGACGTCTTCGAGCGTGGCCTTGGAGACCAGGTTGATCTTCGGAGACCACTTTTGGAGAAGCGCGACATAAATTTCGAGCCGCTCGAATGTTTCACGTGAAACATTCAGCGCTGACGCTGAGGGCTGACTCATGCGGACCTGCGCTGATCGAGCTTGCGAATACGCGACAGCAGAAGCGTCAGCGCTGCCGGAGTCATCCCTTCGACCCGGGAGGCATGCAGGATATTCTCGGGATTGGCCGACTTCAGCTTGGTCTTGAGCTCATTTGACAGGCCTTCAATGCCGTCGTAATCGAAATCTGCAGGAATTTGCAGGCTCTCGTCGCGTTTCAGTGCGTCGACATCGCGGCGCTGTCTTTCGACATAATTGGCATATAGAGCGTCACGCGACAGCTGGATCGCAATATCTGGCTCCACCTCCGACAGCTCCGGCAGCAGTGCCTCCAGCTGTGCCAAGGTAACATCCGGAAAGGCCAGAAGTTGAAAGCCGGTGCGGCGCGCGCCGTCGTTGGTCAGCGTGATGCCAGCTTCAGCGGCCTGGCGCGGTGTGAAGGTGGTTGATTGCAACAGATCGAGACCTGCTGACAGTTTCTCGCGCTTGGCCTCGAAGGCCTCTCGACGCGCCTGCCCGACGCAACCGATCTCCAGCCCGAGCGGGGTGAGACGCTGGTCTGCGTTGTCAGCCCGAAGCGACAGGCGGAACTCGGCGCGCGAAGTGAACATCCGGTAGGGCTCGGAGACGCCGCGGGTGATCAGATCGTCGACCATGACGCCGATGTAGCTCTCGGAGCGGCTGAAGAACACCGGATCGCGACCGAGTGCAAAGGCCGCGGCGTTGAGCCCAGCGACGAGACCTTGCGCGGCGGCCTCTTCATAACCTGTGGTGCCGTTGATCTGGCCGGCGAGGAAGAAGCCTTCCACACCTTTCAGGCCGAGACGTGAGTTCAGCGCACGCGGATCAATGTAGTCGTATTCGATGGCGTAGCCCGGCTGCAGGATTTTCACATCCTCGAGGCCGGCGATCGAACGGACGTAGGCCTCCTGCACATCTTCCGGCAAGCTGGTCGAAATGCCGTTCGGATAGACCGTCTCGCTGTCGAGACCCTCGGGCTCGAGGAAAATCTGGTGGCTCTCCTTGTCGGCGAAGCGCACGATCTTGTCTTCGATCGAGGGGCAATAGCGCGGGCCGATGCCGTCGATATGGCCGCCGTACATCGCGGAGCGGTCGAGATTGTCTCGAATGATCTCATGGGTTCGCGGATTGGTGTGGGTGATGCCGCAGGAGACCTGCTTGAGGTATGGTGCCTCGGACAGGAACGAGAACAGCACGGGCTCGTCATCGCCCGGCTGGCTCTCGAGGTGGTCCCACTTGATGGTCTTGGTGTCGAGCCGCGGCGGCGTGCCGGTTTTCAGACGACCTATCGGCAGGTCCATGGCGTAGAGACGCTCGGCCAACTTGTTGGAAGCTTCGTCACCCATGCGGCCACCGGAATAGGAGACGTCGCCTATGTGGATGACGCCGCGCAGGAAGGTGCCTGTGGTCAGGATGACCGCCTTGGCGGAAATCTCGCTGCCGTCGGCGAGGACGACACCCTGGATGGTCTCGCCGGTCATCCGGAGATCGGTGACCTCGCCTTCGATGATTTCGAGGCCCTCGCAGGCTTGCATCTCGGCCAGCATGGACTCGCGATAGACCTTGCGGTCGACCTGGGCGCGCGGGCCTTGGACGGCTGGACCTTTGCGGCGATTGAGCAAGCGGAACTGGATGCCGGCACGGTCTGCAATCCGGCCGATGACGCCATCAAGCGCGTCGACCTCGCGGACGAGGTGCCCCTTCCCCAGCCCGCCGACCGCGGGGTTGCAGGACAGCACGCCGATCCCCTCGAGCTTGAGGGTCACGAGAGCGGTTTTCGCCCCCATTCGCGCCGCGGCATGGGCCGCGTCACAACCGGCGTGGCCGCCGCCAACAACGATGACGTCAAAATGTTTCACGTGAAACACTCCTATTTACCGACGCAGAACCGCGAGAAGATTTCGTCAAGCAGGTCTTCAACGTCGACCTTGCCCAACAGGCTCCCCAGCGCTCGAATCGCGATGCGCAATTCTTCTGCTGCTATATCATAGCCATCCGGGCCATTTCGAACCCAATCCTTCGACACCGACAGATGAGCGAGGGCGCGCTCCATCCCCTGCCGATGCCGCAGATGCGTGGCGAGACCGGCCTCGGCGCTACGTTCTGTCAACACCGAAGCAATCCGATCCACAAGATGATCCAGGCCCTCACCAGACTTGGCGGAAATGGAGAACTCACCCACTTGATGTAGATCCGCCTTGGAGTAGGCCAGCACATCTCCGGGACACACCTCTAGCTCAGGCTGATCCCCGGGCGCCAGCAGGAAAACCCGCAGATCGGCGGCTTCTGCCCTGCCCCGCGCGAGCGCAACGCCAAGCGCTTCGATCTGGTCCTCGGTCTCGCGCAGACCGGCGGTGTCGAGCAAGGTGACCGGCAGGCCGCGCAGGTCCATCCGGACCTCGATCACGTCGCGGGTGGTGCCGGCGATTTCGGATGTGATCGCGGCGGCGCGCCCGGCCAGGGCATTCAACAGGGTCGACTTGCCGACGTTGGGCTTGCCGACGATGGCGACCTCGAAGCCGCTGCGGATGCGTTCGGAAACCGCGACGCCGGCAACCTGCCGCGAAATGCTCTCCTCGACGCGTGCCAGCAAATCGTTCACTTCCGGCGAGACGTCGACCGGCACCTCTTCGTCGGCGAAATCGATCACCGCTTCGAGCAGCGCCGCTGCCCGCACCAGGTCTTCGCGCCAGGTCGCGACAAGCTTTCCTAGATCGCCGGACAGGACGCGCAGGGCCTGGCGCCGCTGCGCCTCGGTCTCGGCGTCGATCAGATCGGCGAGGCCTTCGGTCTGCGCCAGGTCGAGGCATTCGTTCTCGAAGGCGCGACGGGTAAATTCCCCCGCCTCGGCCAGCCGCACGTCTTCCATCTGGCCAAGGTCGGCCAGAACCTTGCGCACCACGGCGACGGAGCCGTGCACCTGCAGCTCGACAACATCCTCGCCGGTAAAGCTCGCGCCTTCGGCAAAGCAGAGCACCAGCGCCTCGTCGATCCGGGTGCCGGCGGCATCCTTGAGCAGCCGCAGCCCGGCCTGACGCACCGGCGGCAAGGTGCCACAAAGCGAACGGCCCGCGGCGAATGCCTGCGGGCCGGAAATCCGAATGACCGAAACACCGGCCTTCCCCTGGGCGGATGCCAGGGCAAAGATCGTGTCCATATCTGCCTCCGGGTCAGGTGTTCATGGAATCGAAGAATTCCGAGTTGGTCTTGGTCTGCTTCAGCTTCGACAGCAGGAACTCCACCGCATCGGTCGTGCCCATCGGGTTGAGAATACGCCGCAGGACAAAGGTTTTCTGCAGGTCGAGCTTCTCGATCAGCAGGTCCTCTTTCCGGGTGCCGGATTTCAGGATGTCGATCGCCGGGAAAACGCGCTTGTCTGCCACCTTGCGATCGAGCACGATCTCGCAGTTGCCGGTGCCCTTGAATTCTTCGAAGATCACCTCGTCCATGCGGCTGCCGGTGTCGATCAGCGCGGTCGAGATGATGGTGAGCGAGCCGCCCTCTTCGATGTTCCGGGCCGCACCGAAGAAGCGCTTCGGCCGTTGCAGAGCATTCGCGTCGACACCACCGGTCAGAACCTTGCCCGACGACGGCACCACGGTGTTGAAGGCGCGGCCGAGGCGGGTGATGGAATCGAGCAGGATCACCACGTCGCGCTTGTGTTCGACCAGGCGCTTGGCCTTTTCGATCACCATTTCCGAGACAGCCACGTGACGCGCGGCGGGTTCGTCGAAGGTCGAGGAGATCACCTCGCCCTTCACGCTCCGCTGCATGTCGGTCACCTCTTCCGGGCGCTCGTCGATCAGCAGGACGATCAGGTAGCATTCCGGGTGGTTGGTTTCGATCGAATGGGCGATGTTCTGCAGCAGAACGGTCTTGCCGGTCCGCGGCGGCGCCACGATCAGCGCCCGCTGGCCCTTGCCGATGGGCGCGACCAGGTCGATCACCCGCGCAGAGCGGTCCTTGATCGTCGGATCCTCGATTTCCATCTTCAGCCGCTCGTCGGGATAGAGCGGTGTCAGGTTGTCGAAGGCGATCTTGTGCTTGGCGCGTTCCGGATCCTGGAAGTTGATCGCGGTGACATTCACCAACGCGAAATAGCGTTCATTGTCGTCGGGGGCGCAGATCTCGCCCTCGATGGTGTCGCCGGTGCGCAGAGAGAATTTGCGGATCATCGTTGGCGAGACATAGATATCGTCCGGGCCCGGCAGATAGTTCGCCTCGGGCGAACGCAGGAAGCCGAAGCCGTCCTGCAGCACTTCGAGCACACCGTCGCCTGACACCTTCCAGCCCTCGTCCGCGCGTTCGCGCAGGATCTGGAACATGATCTCGCCCTTGCGCATCGTTGAGGCGTTCTCGATCTCGAGCTCCTCGGCCATGGCCAGGAGGTCTTTGGGGCTTTTCGCCTTGAGGTCGGCAAGGTTCAGGTGGTCTTCTGTCATGGCATATCCGGGCCTGCGCCGCATGTCGGCGCCATGGCATCGTCTGAATGGGAAAATCGCATACCGGACGGTATGGAGCTTCTAGGTAGCCATGGAGGCGCAGGAAGTCAATCTCCCTCGCGGGAGCGGCTTTTCCCCGGGCGGATCGTCCTGAACCCCTTTCATAGAAATTAAAGAAAAGAAGGTTTGATTTGGAGTGTAGGGCGCGGGTTTTCTGTGGATTACGCTGTCATCCCGGTATTTATCAACATTGTGCAGGAAGTCCCGGGGCGGAGGTGGAAAATCTTGGCGGCGTTCGCGCGGCATTTCTGAATCTTTCAGCGATTCCAATTTATTGACGCCCCCTCAATGACCTTCAAGCTTGGGGATAAGCCCCGGGATAGTCCGGGCACGGTCCGGGCCGCTCACAGATCCCGACTTGTCCTTTTCCCGTTGTGTCCGCTTCGCGGCCAAGTCGGTGAAATTCGGCTTTCAGAGCCTCGGGGGCGCTCGACCTTCGGATTTCACGGATGTATTCCCTGTCTCATCCGCCGCCCTTCCACGGAGTCATCCACATGCCGAAACCCTTTGTCTTGGCCTCGGGCTCGGAGATCCGCGCCGAGATGTTGCGCCGTGCCGGCCTCTTGGTCGAGGTGATGCCCGCGCGGGTCGATGAAGATTCGGTCAAACAGGGGATGCTGGCGGATCAGGCCGCGCCGCGGGACATTGCCGATCTGCTGGCCGAGATGAAGGCCGCCAAGGTCGCCGGCAAACGCCCTGACGCGCTGGTGCTGGGCTGCGACCAGGTGCTCGACTTCGACGGAACGCTGCTGTCGAAGCCCGACACGCCCGAGGGGGCGGTGGCGCAGCTCTCTGATCTCAGCGGCAAACGCCACAAACTGCTCTCGGCCTGCGTGGCCTTTGACAATGGAGCGCCGGTCTGGCGTCATGTCGGCGTCGTCACCCTGAGCATGCGGGTGCTGAGCCCGGGCTATATAGAGGACTATGTGGCGCGGAACTGGCCGTCGATCCGTCATTCCGTCGGATCCTACAAGCTCGAGGAGGAAGGCAGCCGCCTGTTCACCACGATCTCGGGCGATTATTTCACCGTGCTTGGACTTCCGCTTCTGCCTCTGTTGAATTGGCTGGCGATTAGAGGAGAGATTGCGACATGACGGAAAATGTGCCGCTGGCCGGGGTGATCGGCCATCCGATCCACCAGTCGAAATCGCCGCAGATGCATGGCCACTGGCTGCGCCGCTACGGCATTCGCGGCCATTACGTGCCGATGGACGTCAAGCCGGCCGACCTGGCCGAGGTGATCCGCGCCCTGCCCCGCATGGGTTTTGTCGGCGCGAATGTCACCCTGCCGCACAAGATCAACGTGCTCGATCTGGTCGACAGCGTCACCGACCGCGCCACCATCATCGGCGCGGCCAACACGCTGATCGTGCGCCGCGACGGCACGATCATGGCCGACAATACCGATGGCTACGGCTTCATCGAAAACCTGAGGCAGAATGCGCCGGGCTGGGACCCCAAGGCCGGGCCGGCGGTGGTGTTTGGCGCTGGCGGCGCCTGCCGCGCGGTAATTTCCTCGCTGCTCGAGACCGGGGTCGAGAAAGTGCTGCTGTCGAACCGAACGCGGATCAAGGCCGAGCAGTTGCAGCACGAGTTCGGCATGCGGGTGCAGGTGGTCGACTGGGTGCAGGTTGGCAATGTGCTGGAAGACGCAGGGCTTGTGGTCAACACGACTTCGCTTGGCATGGTCGGCCAGCCGGAACTGCGGGTGCCGCTCGACGGTTTGCGGCCCGGCACGCTGGTGACCGACCTGGTTTACAGCCCGCTGCGCACGCCCTTGCTGGAAGTAGCGGCTGAGCGCGGCTGCCCGACCGTCGACGGGCTGGGCATGTTGCTGCATCAGGGCGTGCCGGGGTTCGAGCGTTGGTTCGGCCGGCGGCCCGAGGTGGATGACGAGCTGCGGCAGGCCGTGTTGGGATGAGCTTTCGCCTCGGGCTGACCGGCTCCATCGGCATGGGAAAATCGACCACGGCGCAGCTGTTTGCGGAAGAAGGCTGTGCGGTCTGGGATGCCGACGCCGCGGTGCACAAGCTTTATGCCCAAGGCGGCGCGGCGATTGCGCCGATCGGCGCGCTCTGGCCGGAGGCGATTGTCGACGGCGCGGTGTCGCGGGCGGTTCTGAAGGAAATCATAGGGGCCGATGCCACCGCCCTGCCCCGGATCGAGCAGATCGTGCATCCGCTGGTGGCGCAGGATCGTGCAGACTTCGGCGCGGGCAATGGCGCCGCGATTACCGTCTTCGACATCCCCCTGCTCTTCGAGACCGGCGGCGAGGCCGCGATGGACGCGGTGGCCTGTGTCTTTGTCGCGCCAGAGGTGCAGCGCGAACGCGTGTTGGCACGGGGCACGATGACGGAGGCGCAATTTGCGCAGATCCTTGCCAAGCAGATGCCGATCGACCAAAAGCGCCGCCGCGCCGACTATGAGATCGAGACCGATACGCTGGACCATGCCCGCGCGCAGGTTCAGGATGTGCTGAAAGACATAAGACAGAGGCTGGGTGATGCGTGAGATCGTTCTGGACACCGAAACCACCGGTTTTGACCCCGAGAGCGGCGACAGGATCGTCGAAATCGGCGCGGTCGAGCTGTACAACCACATGCCCACCGGCCGGACCTATCACCAGTACATCAACCCCGAGCGGTCGATGCCGCAGGAGGCCTTCGAAGTGCACGGCTTGGGCGACGAATTTCTCGCCCAGCAGCCGGTGTTCAAGCAGATCGCCCAGGATTTCCTCGATTTCGTCGCCGATGACTCGATCCTGGTGATCCACAACGCCTCGTTCGACATGAAATTCCTCAATGCCGAGCTGGGTTGGCTGAAATTGCCGCAGATCCCCTTTGACCGGGCGCTCGACACCGTGGCGATGGCGCGCAAGAAGTTTCCCGGCTCGCCGGCCTCGCTCGACGCGCTCTGCCGCCGTTTCAACATCGACAATTCGGCGCGGACGCTGCACGGCGCGCTGCTCGACAGTGAAATCCTGGCCGAGGTTTATCTGGAGCTGATCGGCGGGCGGCAGCCCGGTCTGGTGCTGGCCTCGGTCGAGCGGACCAATGTCGCCAGCGGCGGCGGTGTCTGGAAGCCGAAACCCCGCCCGACGCCCCTGCCCTCGCGGTTGACAGAAGAAGAGCGCGCCGCCCATGCAGCCTTTGTGGCGGCGATGGGCGAAAACGCGCTCTGGAACCGGTATTGAAAAAGGCCGGGCATAAGCCCGGCCGGTAGCGCATTGTCAGACGGCTTACGCGTCCGGCGTGGCTTTCGCCTGGGCCTGTTGAGCGGCTTGGCGGCGCATGATCTCGTTGCGATAAAGAGAAACGAAATCAATGGTTTCCAGGTTCAGCGGCGGGAAGCCACCGTCGCGGGTCACGTCCGATACGATGCGGCGCGCGAAGGGGAAGATCATCCGCGGGCATTCGATCAGCAGATAGGGGTGCAGCTGGTCTTCTGGCACGTTCTCGATGTGGAAGACACCGGCGTAATCCATTTCCAGCAGGAACAGCACATCGCTGGTGCCCTTGGACTTCGAGGTGATCTTGAGCTTGAGCGCCACTTCGTACTGGTTTTCCAGCTGGCGTTTCTTGGCGTCGAGGTTCACTTCGACCTGAATGTCGGGCTGCACCTCGCCGGTGGTGCCCTTCTGCGACAGGATGTTTTCGAACGACAGGTCGCGGACATATTGCGCCAGCACGTTCATCTTGGGCTGCTGCAATTGCTGCTGTTGTTGCGGCTGTGCGGCGGCGCCGTTTTCGGCGGTTTCGTTTTCGGCCATGGTTTGTCTCCCCAAATGCGTTTGAGGTGCTTTACCAGTCTGCTGTTACAGGCTCAATGGTTGCTCCAGCCGGAAGGGCCGCCCCGCTTGTCGTTTTCCTCGGAAACCTCGGAATAATCGCCGTCGATCACCGTGTCGCGCGGGCCGGGCCGCGGCGGCTGGCGCGGATCGGGGCGCTGGCCCATCTCGAAATGCTGCACCTTCACCCGCTTGCGGATGAAGTCGTAGACCACGGCGCGCACCGGCGGCATCAGCAGGGCAAAGCCCACCGCATCGGTAAAGAACCCCGGCGTCAGCAGCAGCGCGCCGGAAAACAGGATCATCGCCCCGTCGGCCAGCGGCTTGGTCGGGTTCTGCAGTTCCGAGAAGGATCGCTGCAGGTTGGCGATGGCATGCCGCCCCTGCTGACGCACCATGAAGGTGCCGAGGATCGCGGTGATCACCACGATGGCCAGCGTCGGCCACAGACCGATTGCACCCCCGACCTGGATGAAGAGCGCGATCTCGATCAGCGGAACGAGCAGAAAGGCCAGCAGAAGATACATTAGGCGATACCCCGAAGGTGAAAGATGGTGTGGTGGACTTGCACCCACCTTGCGCTTACATAAGTGCAACAGCATCCGCTTTCAAAGTGTGTCACTCATGAGGTCCTGATGAATTCGCCCCTGCTCCAGCTTCTTGTCCTTGCTGGGATTGCCGTTTTTCTGATTCTGCGGCTGAAATCCGTGCTGGGCACGCGCGACGGCTTTGAGAAGCCGCCGCTGCCTCGTGGGGCTGAACCACAAGAAACCAAGCGCGATTTCGAAGTGATCGAAGGCGGGCCGGATCACGACATCATCGATCACGTGCCCGAAGGTTCGCCCGCGGCGCAGGCGCTGACCGAGATGAAGCGGGTGGAGCCGTCGTTCAACGTGTCGGAATTCATGGGCGGGGCGCGCGGCGCCTACGAGATGATCCTGATGGGCTTCGAACGCGGCGACCTGGCCGAGATCAAGCCGTTCCTGGCCGAAGACGTCTACGAAACCTTTGCCGAGGTGGTCGAGGCGCGCGAGGAACAGGGTCTGACCATCGAGGCGGAATTTGTCGGCGTGCGCGAGCTGGCGCTGCAGGGCGCGACCTTTGACAAGGCCAGCGACCGGGCCGAGATCACCATGAAGTTCATCGGAGAGCTCACCCAGGTGGTGCGCGACAACTCCGGCGAAGTGATCGAAGGCAGCCCGACGCAGGTCAAGAAACAGAAGGACATCTGGACCTTTGCCCGCACCATGGGCAGCGACGATCCCAACTGGCTGCTTGTGGCAACGGATGAGTGAGCCGGTGCCATGCGGAGGTTGCTCGGTCTTCTCGGCCTGATCGGACTGACGATGGGCAGTCCCCCGGCCGTGGCGTCCGAGATTTCCTACAAGGTTCTGTCCTTCGACCAGCTTGACGGCTGGGAGAAGGACGACCACGACGCGGCGCTCCGCGTCTTTCGCAACACCTGCATCGACATGCGCGGCCCCGACTGGAAGGCGCTTTGCGCGATGGCGCATGACATGCAGGACGGCAAGGCCTTCTTCGAGCTGATGTTCCGCCCGGTCCTGATGGAAGACGGTGACGAGATGCTGTTTACCGGCTATTTCGAGCCCGAGCTCGAAGGGTCGCGCTATGCCGGCGGCCGCTTTCGCTGGCCGGTCTACCGGATGCCGGGCGAGGCGCAGAACCGACCCTGGCTGTCGCGGCGCGAGATTCTGACATCGGGCGTGATGGATGGCCGGGGCCTTGAGATTGCTTGGGTCGACGATCCGGTCGAGCTGTTTTTCCTGCAAATCCAGGGCTCTGGCCGCATCCGCATGGATGACGGGTCGGTCGTGCGGGTGGGCTACGCCGGCAAGAACGGCCACGAATACCGCTCGGTCGGTCAGGAACTGGTGCGGCGCGGCGTCTATCAGGCGCACCAGGTTTCGGCGCAGGTCATCAAGAACTGGGTGCGGCGCAACCCGATCGACGGCGAAGAGTTGCTGTTTCACAACCCGTCTTACGTCTTTTTCCGCGAAGTCTCGGAAGTACCCGCCGAAAAGGGGCCGCTTGGGGCGATGAACCGGTCGATCACGCCGATGCGTTCAATCGCGGTCGACCCCGATATCGTGCGGCTGGGCTCGCCGGTCTGGATCGAAAAGGACGGGCGTGGGCCGCTCAGGCGGTTGATGATCGCCCAGGACACCGGATCGGCGATCAAGGGCGCGCAGCGCGCCGACATCTTTGTCGGCACCGGCGACGATGCGGGCCGCAAGGCCGGGCGGCTGCGCGATCCGGGGCGGATGGTGGTGCTGATGCCGATCCAGCGGGCCTATGCGCTCTTGCCGGAATCGGTGCAATGACCCGCAAGCGCAAGCTGCGGCCGGAAGAAGCAGAGCTTTGGGGACAGGTTGCGCGCTCGGCCACGCCGCTCGACAAGGCGCGTGGCATGGACAGCACCCGCGCCGCGCCAAAAAAGCCCGAGCCAGCACCGCAGGCTCCGACGCCGCAGATCCCGCCGTTTCAGATCGGCCAGTCTTCCAAGCCCAAACCGCCGGGGCACTCGCTGGCGCCGTCGATCTCGGCCTCGCTTGCCGGCGATCCGGTGGCGATGGACAAGAAGGCCTTTACCCGGCTCAAGCGCGGCAAGCTCACGCCCGAGGCGCGGATCGACCTGCACGGCATGACGCTCGACCGGGCGCATCCGGCGTTGGTGGGGTTTATCCAGCGTGCGTCGGCCCGCGACATGCGGCTGGTCTTGGTAATCACCGGCAAGGGCAAGAGCCGCCCCGACGAAGGCCCGATCCCGCAGCGCCGCGGCGTCTTGCGCCACCAGGTGCCGCAATGGCTGCGGATGCCGCCACTGGGCCCGCTGGTGCTGCAGATCAGCGAGGCGCATATCCGCCACGGTGGCGGCGGGGCCTATTACGTCTATCTCAGGCGGCGACGCTGAGGTTGGGCCGCGCCTGCATCACGCCAAACGCCATCATCGCGCTGGAAAAGACGAAATAGCCTGCAACGCCAAGGTATTGCGTCTCGAGGCCTAGCCCTGCATCGATCAGCACCCCGGTCAGCCCCGGCCCCAGCGCCGAGCCCAGCACCATCACCGCCGCTGCCATCGCCTTGATCGCGCCAAGATGGGCGGTACCGTAGAATTCGGCCCAAAAGGCATTGGGCAGCGTCGAATTGGCGCCGGTGGTCAGCGCCAGGAAGAAGAAGCCGAACAGCGCCGACGAAGGGCTGCCAGCATAGGCGAAACAGATGAAAGCCGCGACCATCGGCAGCTGGTAGAACGGGATCAGCCGCGCGGTGCCCAGTCGGTCGAGCAGCCAGCCCGACAGGATCATCGCGCCGACGCTGATCGCGGTGTAGATCGGAAACAGCGCCACCAGGTCGAGATGCGCCCAGCCCTTGATCTCGGCATAATGCACCTGCTGAAAGAAGAACGCGGTGTTGAAGGCCGCAGGCCCGAGCAATGCCGGCACCATGAACCAGAACAGCCGGTGGTTCAGTGTCTGCTTCCGGGTCCAGTGCCGCGCTTCCATGCCGAGGGAATGATCGCTTTCGGCATGGCTTTGCGGCGTGCGTTCCCGGCGCAGCAGCAGCAGAAGCAGCGGCACGCTCGCCGCCGCGATCATCGCCGAGAAGACCCAGAGAAGGCGCCAGTCAAACACCCCGAGCAGCGCGACGAAGACGATGGGCAGCAGCGCCTCGCCAAAGGAAAAGCCCAAGGCGGCAATCGACAGCGCCCGGCCGCGCATCGCCACGAACCAGCGCGCCATGGCGACGGCCGAAATGTGCATCGTCATGCCCTGGCCGGTCAGCCGAAGGGCAAAGATCACCAGCGGCAGCAGCCAGACGGTGGAAAAGGCCATCGCGAGACAGGCGAAAGCCAGCAGGATCAGTACACCCGAGCCCAGAACCCGGGCGCGAAACCGGTCGGTCAGTGCCCCGGCCCAGATCATGACGGCGGCCGACAGCGTGGTGCCCAGCGAGTAAATCCCGCCCCATGCGCCATGCGACAGGCCGAATTCGGCGCGGATTTCGCCGGCAAAGAGCGAGATGAAGAAGGTCTGTCCGAAACTGGACATCAGTGCCAGAAGCGCGCCGGCCCCCAGCCAGGGCGCGTTCTGCACCAGGAAAGATCGGTTACTCACAACGGGGCTCCCCGCGGCACGGACCCGTGCAGCAGGGGGACCGGCGCGTTTGACTAGTTGGACAAGGCTTGTGCCGTGCTGGCCACGTCTGAGGCGGTGCCAAGCGCGGTGCCGAAGAGCGACAACACGGTGCGGATGGCGACAACCGGCGATTCAGTGGCCAGGACGGTATCGTTGGGGTTTATCAGGAAATTCCGCGCCGCGAACAACCCGTCAGCGCTGGTCAGATCGAGCGAGAAGATAACCTGTTGCTTTTTCGGGCCATTCGCCGGCTCCTGGACCACGTGTCTGGCCGGATATTCCCGCAGCACCAGCACGCCCTTGGGATTGGCCCGCTGGTCGTTGATCCCGCCCATCAGCGACATGGCCTCCAGCGCGGTGACATATTCCTTGGGGAAATAGATCAGCTCTTCCGAGCCCGAAGCACCGAGCGCGCTGAAGGCCCGTTCGTCCTGCTGGACGATGATCTTGTCGTTGCCGTGCAGGCGGGTGTTCTTGGCCGGGCTGTCGAACAGATCTTTGGCCGGGATCGAGTATTTCGAGTCGCCGCGATTGAGGGTGACAATCGGGTTGCGCAGATTTGGACTGATGCCGCCGGCGGTGGCCAGAACGGTAAGGATCGAGGTGTTGCGGTCGGGCAGGGGGTAATTGCCGGGGCTCGAAACCCCACCGACGACGCTGACGGCATGGGCCACGCCCGGCGCGGCGGTGAGCTGGACCTGCGCATCCGGAGCAATCGCTTCGAGCGAGCGCTGGATACGGCTGCGGGCGCCATCGGCGGTCAACCCGTTGACCACGACGTCGCCGACATAGGGAATGAAGAGCGCACCGCTGGGCGACACGACCAGCCCGTCCATCTTGGCGATGTTCGATCCGTTCTGGGTGAGCAGCGAATTGACCTGGCTGTCCCAGATCTGGATGTTCACCTGATCGCCCGGGCGCAGCACCTGGCTTTGCGGGCCGCGGCTGGCGGCGATCCAGTGGAAACTGCCGCTCCAGCCGGTGACCGGCCATTTCGAGATCAGCGCGGCATTCAGACGGGTGACGGGGACAAGATCGAAGGGCGCATCTTCGGCACGAGCCTCTTTGGTGACCTCGCGTTCCAGCGCCGCACCGCGCGGCAGCGGGCCACAGGCCGCGACACCGAGGACCAATGCAATAATGAAAAAACGCAAGAACTTGTCCACGTAGACTTCTCCCGAATATCGACGCTTGTTTCGTCAGCTTTCTAGCGACACTTTAGGATGATAAACAGTCTGTGAATTCAATAAAATCAACGGCTCGCAAACGTGTCAGGCATCCAGCAGAAGAAAAAAGTGCTCGTTCTCGGGGCAACCGGGCGTGTCGCGCGCCTGCTGCGCCGGCAGGTCGAGGCCAAGCCATTGGAAAACACGGAGTTTTTCTGGGTTTCGAGACGCATGGTGCCCGGGGTCGACCAAGTTTACCAGTCCGGTGGCGATGTTGACTATTTACCACAGTGCAATGCGGTTCTTGCGCTCTGGGGCGCTGTATCTGGGGGCGAGGCGGCGCTGAATGGCAATATCTCGCTGGCCTTCGAGGCGCAGCGGATTGCCCTGGCCTGCGGCGCCGACCGGGTGCTGCATGCCTCGTCCTCGGCGGTCTATTCGCCCTCGCTTCTGCCGGTCGATGAGGCAGCGGAATGTGCGCCGCGCAATGCCTACGGTGCCGCCAAGCTGCGGATGGAACAGGCCCTTCGCGGGGCCGAGCCCAAGGCCGTCTGCCTGAGGATCGGCAATGTTGCGGGCGCCGACGGGCTGCTTTCCACGATTGCCAACAAGCCGGCGGTGACGCTGGATCGCTTTCCCGACGGCCGCGGCCCGGTGCGCAGTTACCTGCAACTGGCGACCATGGCGCAGGTGGTCGATGCGCTGGTTTGGCTGCCGGTGGGGGATCTGCCTGATATCCTCAATGTCGGCGGGCGCGCGCCGGTGTCGATGGAGGAATTGGTCCGCGCCACTGGCTGCGACCTGATCTGGAAACCGGCGCCAAGGGGCGCGTTGCCGGTGATGGCGCTGGATGTCGCGCGGCTGACCTCGCTGGTCGAGCTTGACCCGCCCAGCACCGATGCCACAGAGATCGTCGACGAATGGCGCAGGATCGGCAGAAGACAATGACCCCGCAGAAACGACTTCTCGACATCCTCAGCGCGGTGTTCCTGCTGGTGGTGCTCAGCCCGCTGATCCTGGGTGTGGCGATTGCCATCCTGCTGCAGGACGGTCGGCCGGTGCTCTATGTCTCTGAACGGATGAAAACCCCGACCGAGCCCTTCCGGCTGCTGAAGTTCCGCACGATGACCAATTCCGACGCGGATTCCGGCGTTTCCGGCGGTGACAAGAGCCAGCGGATCACCCCGATCGGCCGCTTCCTGCGGGCCAAGCGGCTGGACGAGCTGCCGCAGCTCTTCAACGTGCTCAAGGGTGATCTGAGCTTTGTCGGCCCGCGTCCGCCATTGCGGATGTATGTCGAACGCTTCCCCGAGCTCTATTCAGAGGTGCTGAAATGTCGCCCCGGGATTACCGGCCTCGCCACGCTGGTCTATCACGGCCACGAAGAGAACATCCTCGGCGCCTGTGGCACGCGGGAAGAGACCGACGCAGCATATTCCCGCCGATGCGTGCCGCAGAAGGCGCGGCTCGACATGATCTATGCCCGGCGCCAGAGCGTCTGTTTCGACCTGCGGTTGATGTTCGCAACGGTGTTTCGCCGAATCAGCATTCACCGGGGCAGGGCGCGCGGCAGCTGATCCTTCGATTGGCGGGAATCCGCCGTTGGAGCCGCAGAAATATGCAGATGCCCCCAAAGACTAGCCGGATCGTCATCAAGGTTATATCCTGTGCAGGATTTTATGCTAACCCGGACGGTGCAAGACCTGCTGGTAACAAATTACGAAGACTGAATATTTCTAGGGGGACATTTGATGCTGCGCGGTGTTTTGGTTCGAATGAGCCGGGGCCAGAAAGGCGCCGTGATTGCCTCCATTGATCTTTCCCTGATCGTTTTCTCTTTTCTCGGCGCCAACTCTCTTCTGACCGGACAGGTGCCTACTTTGGCCGTGCTGCGAGCCAGCTTGCCCTACCTCTCGGTGATGTTGCCAGCCGGCTTGGCGGTTATTCTCTACCTCGGATTGCACCGCAAAAAGCTGATCACCTACGAGCTGAAGGGCGTGATGCAGTCGGCTTTGGTAGCTGTGGTGGTAGGTCTCGCCGGTCTGGCCACCAGCATTGCTGTAGGTACATATATCTCTGTCCAGCTCTTCGTGATCGCGTCGATGATCCTTCTGATCGCCTCGGCGAGTGTCAGGCTGCTGCTACGCGAGCTTGTTGTGCGGATTTACCTTCGGGGCAAATCGCGCAAACGTGTGCTGATCTACGGCGCCGGGCGTACCGGCCAACAGCTGGCTTCGGCGCTGATCACCGATATCGAATTGCAGCTGCATGGCTTTATCGACGACAACACGGCAACCCATGGAATGACCGTCTCCGGCTTCCGGGTCTACTCGCCGAACCGCATCGAACCGCTGGTCGAGAAGTTGCGGATCGACCGAATCATCCTTGCCATGCCAGGCGCCAGCGAGGCCGACAAGGCGCGGATTGCCCGCCGTTTGAGCCATCTGGCCTGCGAAGTGCACATCATGCCGTCCTTTGCGCAGATGCTGATGGACCACGGCAAACGCACCGAAACCAAGCCGCTGGATTTCTCCAAGCTGCTTGGTCGCAACCACCTCGAGGCGGAATTGCCGGGGGTTAGCGAGACCTATGAAGGCAAATGTGTGCTGGTCACCGGGGCAGGGGGGTCGATCGGGTCCGAGCTGAGCCGGCAGATCGCGATGTGCCAGCCGTCCAAGCTGATCCTGATGGATCACTCCGAGCTGCTGCTTTACAAGATCCAGCGCAAGCTGAATGCCTTTCAGAAGGACGTCGAGATCGTGCCGATCCTCGGCTCGATCTGCGAGCCGGGTCTCGTCAACCGGATGTTTGATGAGCATGACATCGAGGTCGTTCTGCACGCCGCGGCCTACAAGCATCTGCCGCTGCTCGAGCTGAACACCATCGAAGGCCTGCGAAACAACGTGCTGGGCACCAAGGTGGTGGCCGACGCCGCACGGCGGCACGGGGCCGAGCGCTTCATCCTGATTTCCAGCGACAAGGCGGTGCGACCCAAGAGCATGCTGGGCGTGTCCAAGCGGCTGGCCGAGATGCTGGTGCAGGATCTGGCGACCCGCTCGACCGGGACGATGTATTCCATGGTGCGCTTCGGCAATGTGCTGGGCTCATCCGGCTCGGTCATTCCGCTGTTCGAGGACCAGATCGCCAATGGCGGTCCGGTGACGGTGACCCATACCGACGTGACCCGCTATTTCATGACGGTGAGCGAGGCGGTGCGGCTGGTGCTGCTGGCCGGTTCTTTTGCGCGCGGCGGCGATGTCTTTGTGCTCGACATGGGCAAGCCGATCTCGATCTGGCAAGTGGCGCGGAAGATGATCGAAAACGCCGGTTACCGGGTGCGAGATGCCGCCAATCCCGACGGCGATATCGAGATCCTGTTCACCGGGCTGCGCCCTGGTGAAAAGCTTTGCGAGGAACTGCTGATCGGCACCGACATGCTGACCACGCCGCATCCCAAGATCCTGCGGGCACAGGAAACCCACCTGTCAGAGCTGGAAATGGCCAATGTGCTGCAAGAGGTGCGCCGCGCGGTCGATACCCATGACGTCGAAGCCGCCGGCCTGATTGCCGAACGTTGGGTCGAAAGCGACCGCAATGTCGCGACGGCTGAAGCCGGCGAAAGCCTTGGCGCCGGCTAAGGCCCGCAGCGTTATCCTGTCAAATCAGAAGCGCAGCTGCCGCAGCGTGACCGTTCCGTTCCCGTTTCCGAGCCATTGCTCCGATCCTGCGACGCGGCCGCGGCCGTCGACGTGGTACTTGTTCTTGAACCGGAACCAAGTGCCATTTTCTTGGCAGGTCTCGAGCAGGGTCGTGGTGCCCTTGATGACCGATGAGGGCCCTTCGACCTGAACTTCGCAGGTGAATCGATAGCGTACGGTGATGTCTTCGCCATTGAGGAAGCGCAGCTCGCGCTGGGTCGTGCCGGAGCGGCGGTTGGCCACCAGGTGGGGCAGGGACCCGAGATCCGCCGACATCAGATCACCGCCCAGCCCGCGTGTGCCACGGACAAGACCGTTCTGAGTGGAAACCGTCTGGCGGCTGGCGGTGGCAAAGGTCTCGACCGGGCCGTTTTCGCCGATCTTGGCAATCAGCGCATTGGAGCCGATCTGAGGCAGTTCGATCAGCATCAACGGCTGGGTGGCCAGGGCTGCCGCCTGGCTTGCCTGTTCGGGGGTGATGCGGCTCGGCGCCTGCGCGGTCTTGCCGGACAGCCGATTTGTCAGCGAGTTGCGGATGATATCGCCGCGGTCCGAGCCTACACGCTCGCCGCCGGAACAGGCGGCCAGCACCGAGGCACAGGCCAGCGCCACCAACGGGCCGGCACTAAAGCGGCGGATCTGCTTTTGCTCGTAGGTCACGCTCATCTCCAGAACTTGCCCCAGCTCTTGGCCATTTCGGGCTCGTGGTAGTCGCGCACCTGCTCATACAGCCGGTCCTCGACGTTAAGGCGGGCGCCGCCGTCGCGGGTGAGCGACTGGATGTTGAAGGTGCTGCGCTGGGTCGAGGGACGGCCAGAGGCCGCGCCCAGCGGGATGGTGACGCGGATGCCCTTGTCGAACGAGCCTTCGCCGAAGTCCTCGAACTTGACGTTGGTCACGGTGGCATAGGCGCCGACGCGCCAGCCGTTGACGAATTCACGGTCGACGGTGACCGTCGCGCCGTAATCGCCGGCAAGGTAGCGGCCGACATCGAGCTGTCCGTGGAAGCCGTTGCCGAAATCGTAATAGGCCGAAACATGACCATTGAGGTCGGGAATGGTGCCGGTCCGGGTCTCTGACGAACGGATACCGAACATCTGGTCGAAATCACGCGGCTTGACGTAGTTGAGTTCAGCGCCCAGCGCCAGGCGGCTGTCGACCGGTTTCCACAGCAGCTCACCAGAGACACCGGCATACATCTCTTCGAGGTAGCCGGTGGTGACGCGGCTGTAGACATTCGGCGCAACGCGTCCGTAATGCGCCAGTGTCAGGCGTTCAATCGCCGGGTCGCCTTCGCGCGAGTAGCGGGATTTTTCGGTCCGTACCAGCGGCAGGGCGTCGTCATCCTGGCGGTTGCTGTCTGCCAGGTTGCCGACCAGCCGCTTGATGACCGAACCCGAGAGCACGAGGCTGGCAGTCGGGCGATAGGTGGCCTTGGCGCGAATGCCGAGGTCGGCCCGCACCGGGCTTTCGGGGTCGAAGGCCGAAAGCTGGGTGTAAGGCGCGATTGCCCAGCCGAAGCTGGGAAATTGATCGTCAAAGGCCGAAGGCGCCCGGCCGAACCCGTCGGCAATGGCGGTGCGCGCCAGGATCTCGGCATTGTCGCGGTGTTCCAGCGCCTCGAGGTCCGAGCGTTGCAGCCTCACCGAAGACAGAGCTATGCCGTTGAGCACCGGCACGATCTCGAAGGTCTCGATCGAGGCGGGCAGCACGCGGGTCATGGCGCGGGCGGTCCGGCCGACGGCCTGGGCCACCTCGCCATAACGCGGGTTGCGCATCCGCACCATGGCCCGGCGCGGTTCAAGCCTCATGCCTTCGAGCACCAGCCCGTCATTGGTCATCGCGGTGTTGAGCGAGGTGCGATAGCTGCCGGTGTCGGTGTTGACCCAGCCCAGATCGCGGGCCGCCCCGGGTGCCCGGGGCGCAACCGGCACCGGTGCACTTTCGCCACCGCCGGGTACGGCAGCAGTCTTGGGATTGGTGTGAAAGCTGACCTGCGCCCCGACAGTATTGCCGTAGAGGTGATAGAGCGACAGCTGTCCGCCGCTGCGCAGGCGGTAGTCGACCCCGAAGTTCCAGGGCGAGCCATCGTCGTGTTTGCCGAGGCGGCGCTCGGTCGCATAGGTGTCCGAGGAATATTCAGCGGTAAAGGCCAGTCGTTCAGTCGGCGCATAGCGCACCCCGCCAAAGGCCGCCGCATCGCCGCGGAACCAGCGGTCCACGGTCGGCAGGCCGCCTTCGCCCAGAAGCTCTTCCGGTCGGTCGCCGGTCTGGAACAGCGGATTGCGAGAGCCAAGCCGACCCCAGCCGATGCCACCGGTAACCTGGAGGCCGGTGTAGACCTCCTTGGTGGCGACGATGTATTCGCCGCCATAAAGCCCGGTGCCGATGAAATCCTGCAGGCCGACCGTGACGCCGGGCATCAGGTCGCCTTCGCGCACCAGCTGGTAACGCAGGTCGAAGCTGCGGTCGTAGAAGACGCCATTGACCGAGCCGGCAGCGCTGAAATCAGAGATCCGCGAATAGCGGAACGAACCGGTCAACCGCGGCGCGATCTGGAAGCTAAGCGTGGCGCGAGCTTGCGTGCCACCGCCGCCCAAAGTGGTAGACAGCGTCGCATCGGGCGCCATTTCCGCCGTCGGCATGTCGATCAGGCCGGGCATACCGTAGAGATTATAGGATGGAATGCTTTCGGCAGTGGCGCTTGGTGCGCTCAGCACTGTCAGCCCCGCCAGCATCGCGGCGACGCTTCCCAGCAGGGTAGCTTTCAACGAATTTGGCATGAAATCGCCCCGTCCCAATAGTCTTGGCCCAGTGATAGGTGGCAAAACCCTCCAAGTCCATGACAGCGAAGGCGATTGCTGGCAGTTGTGACATATTAACGATTGCCTCCGGGGCCTGCGAAACTCGGCGAATTGTAGATGTTAAGCCAGCGGTAACAGCTTCCCTGCTATCCCAGTCCTTGGGTGAATAAGGGTGGTGAGACCATGAGTGCTGACGGAAACGTCGCGCCGGTCATCATCAAACGGAAAAAGGTTGTTGCAGGCGACGGGCACCATGGCGGTGCCTGGAAAGTCGCCTACGCGGACTTCGTGACCGCAATGATGGCATTTTTCCTGCTGATGTGGCTGTTGAACGCGACAACTGAGAAACAACGCAAGGGGCTGGCGGATTACTTTGCGCCGACCATTCCGATCAACCGGGTGTCGGGCGGCGGCAGCGGCGCCTTTGGCGGCGACAGCGTGTTTTCCGAGGAAACCCTGCCGCAGAACGGCACCGGCGCCTCGAGCAAGCATCCGACGAACGGTGACAAGGCGCGTGGCGCCACCGGCACCTATGCCTCTGGCGAGGATGGCGCGGGCAAGGCCTTCGAGGAACAGGTCAACACCATCAAGGAGGCGCTTTACGGACGCGGCGGCGAAAGCATGGTGGCCGAAAACGCGCTGAAACACGTGGTGATGAAGACCACCGACGAAGGCCTTGTGCTCGAACTGTTCGAACTGGCCGACAGCCGGCTGTTCGACGATTTGGGTCAGCCGACCGAAATCCTCGCGGTGCTGGCCGATGCCCTGGCCGAGGCGGCGCGCACGGTCGACAATCCGCTGGCGATCGAAGGCCATGTGCCGACCAGCCCGATCGTGGTGCGCAAGAATGTCGCCTGGGACCGCTCGGTCCAGCGGGCGCAGGTGTTTCGCAACATGCTCGAGCTCGAGGGCCTGCCGCCCGGCGATGTGGCGCGGGTGACCGGCCATGCCGACCGCGAACTGGCCGATGACAACCCGCTGGCTCTGCGCAACAGCCGGCTCGAGGTGATCTTTCTCAGAACTCAAAGCCCGTAGGATTTTAGCTGTTAGCGCGCTGTTAAGGCCGCGGCGTCTATCTGTTGCATCAACTCCGATGCAGCAGAAAGGCGTGTCCATGACGATCTCTTCCTCCCTCAATGCCGGTGTGGCGGGGCTGACCGCGAATGCCACGCGGTTGGCCGGCATCTCCGACAATATCGCGAATTCCTCGACCTACGGCTACAAGCGGGTCGAGACCGAGTTCCATTCGCTGGTGCTGACGCAAAGCTCGCGCTCCTATACGGCGGGCGGCGTGCGAACCAGCACGCAGCGGCTGATCGATCAAAGCGGGTCGCTGATCACCACCTCCAATCCGACCGATCTGGCGGTGCGCGGCCGCGGCATGCTGCCGGTGGCCACCGGTGGCGACGTGCGCACAAACGGCTCCGATGCCGAGATGCTGCTGACCTCGACCGGGTCGTTCCGGCTGGACGAGGATGGCTATCTCAGCACGCCTTCTGGCCTCGTCATCATGGGCTGGCCGGCCAATATCGACGGCACCATCCCTTCGTTCTCGCGCGATACCTCTGACGGATTGGAGCCGATCCAGTTCTCGCAGAACCTGACCGGCGATCCGACCACCGCGGTTGACATGAGCCTCAATCTGCCGGCCACCGCCACCAGCACCGGTGCCACCGGCGATCCCTACAACCTCTCGGTCGAATATTACGACAACCTCGGCACTTCGCAGAGCATCACCATGACGTTCACGCCAACGGTGCCGGCGACCGGCGCTTCGAACGAATGGACCGTGGTGATGACCGATTCCGCCCAGGCCGGCGCGGTGGTCGGCGAATATACCATCACCTTCGACGACAGCCGCGACACCGGCGGCACCATCGCCTCGGTGGTGGATGTCTCCGGCGGCGCCTATGACCCGGTCACCGGCGTCATCCCGGTGACGGTGGCCGGCGGTCCGATCGACATCAATATCGGCGCGGTCGGCGACACACGCGGGCTGTCGCAACTGTCCGACAGTTTCGCGCCGATCTCGATCACCAAGGACGGCTCGCCGGTGGGCAACATGACCTCGGTCGAGGTCGACGAGAACGGCTATGTGCACGCGCTCTTCGACAGCGGCGTGACCCAGCGGCTCTATCAGATCCCGTTGGTCGACATGCCCAACCCCAACGGTCTGCAGGCGCTCGACCAGCAGACCTATCGCGTCTCGCCCGACAGCGGTTCGTTCTTCCTGTGGGACTCCGGTGAAGGCCCGACCGGCGACATCAAGTCCTTCTCTCGCGAGGAATCCACCACCGACGTGGCGACCGAGCTGACCTCGATGATCCAGACCCAGCGGGCCTATTCGTCGAATGCCAAGGTCATCCAGACGGTGGACGAGATGCTGCAGGAAACCACCAACATCAAACGCTAGGGCGCAGCGCGCCGGACCGAGGTGACCCATGTCCTTTTCAGGATCGATTTCCAATGCCCTGTCGGGGTTGCGCACGTCGTCGCTGGCGGCAGAGCTGGTGGCGTCCAACCTGGCCAATGCCACCAACGAAAACTACGCGACCCGCAATCTCGAGATCTCCGCCCGAACCAACGGCAGCTCGGGCGGGGTCGAGGCTGTCGGGGTCACCCGGTCGGTCAACTCGACGCTGCTGGGCGAATGGCGCCGCGCTCAGGCCAGCACGGCAGAGCTCTCGACCGGCAACAGCTATCTCTCGCGGGTCGAGCGGATCTTCGGCACACCGCAGACGCCCGGCTCGCTTTCCGACCTGATGACCCGGTTCGAGGCCTCGCTGGTCTCGGCCGCGGCACGGCCCGACATCGGCCAACGTCTCGATGCCGTTGCGGCCTCGGCCGGCGACGTCGCCGCGGCGCTGCGCAGCAGTTCGTCGGAACTTCAGACACTGCGCAGCGAGGTCGACGGTGCGATCGGCCAGACCGTCGAGGCTCTCAACGGTCACCTGTCCGACATCGCCACGCTCAACAGCCGGATTATCAGCGCCAATGCCAATGGCGAGAACACCCAGGCGCTGCATGACCTCCGGCAGGAGGTCATCGACACGGTCGCAGAGATCGTGCCGCTGCGGGTGCTGCCGCGCGACCGCGAGGCGGTGGCACTGGTCACCACCGCCGGCGCCGTGCTGCTCGACGGCAGTGCCGCCGAACTCGACTTCACGCCCACCAATGTGGTGACCGAGTTCAGGACCCTGGCCAATGGCGGCCTGTCGGGGTTGAGCATCGACGGCTTCGACATTCACGGCGACACCATCAGCCGGATCAGCGGCGGCCGCCTCGCCGCACTTTTCGAACTGCGCGACGAAACGCTGCCATCTTACCAGACCGAGGTCGACGCTCTGGCCCGCACCCTGGTCGAAAGGTTTCAGGACAGCGGCCTCGACCCCACCATTGCCCCCGGCGATGCCGGGCTGTTCAGCGACGGTGGCCTGGTTTTTGATCCTGCCAATGAGACCGGCCTGTCCCGCCGCATCGCCCTGAACAGCCAGGTCGATGTGGAGGCCGGCGGCGCTCCCTGGCGGTTGCGCGACGGGCTCTATGCCGCGACGCCCGGCAATTCCGGCGAGGGCGGCCTGCTGCTGTCGATGATCGACCGGCTCACTGCGTCAGAGACCATCGCCTCGGGCAGCCAGTCCGGCCTGTCCCGCACCGTCGCCGCGCTGACCGGGGCGCTGTTGTCGACGGTCGGCGCGGACCTGACCCGCAACGAGGATCGGCTGAGCTTTGCCGCCGCCCGCAGCAACGAGCTGACCGAGCAGAAACTGCGATCCGGCGTCGATTCCGACACCGAGCTGCAGAAGCTGATGCAGATCGAAAAGGCCTATGCCGCCAATGCACAGGTGCTTCGGACAGTGGATGAAATGATCGATGTCTTGCTGGGGATTACCTGATGAACCTGACCACAATCGGCGACCTGTCGCAAAGCTACATGCTGCGCCACCGCCAGACCGCCCTGCAGGCCGAATCGCTCCAGCGTCAGACCGAGCTGACGACCGGGCTGGCGGCGGATACCCGCAGCCACCTTCGCGGCGACTACGCCCAGCTCGCCGATATCGAGCGCAGCCTGTCGATGCTCGACAGCTACGATGTCGCCATCACCGAAAGCGACACGATGACCACCATGATGCAGACGGCGCTGGGCGCCATGCAGGAAGTCACGTCGGACCTCTCCACCAGCCTCGTGCTCGCTGCCCAGACCGACGCGCCGATGGCGGTGCGAAACGTCTCCGGCGACGCCGCGCTGGGCTTTGCCAGCCTCGTCGGACAGCTCAACACTCGCGCGGGAGGCCGATCGCTCTTTGCAGGTGCTGCCTATGACAGTGCCGCCTTGGCCGCGCCGGAAGAGATGCTCGCCGCCCTGCGCGGCGCCCTCGCCGGAGAGGTGACGATGACCGGGGTCCAGGCCAGGCTCGACAGCTGGTTCGGCAGCGGCGGCGATTTCGAGACCCTCGGCTATCTCGGCGTGACCGAGGACGGCACGCCTCTGCAACTCTCCGAAGACGTGCGCATCGGCCTGTCGATCCGGGCCGACGATCAGGTGTTCCGCGACACGCTCAAGGCCACAGCCATGGCCGCCCTTGCCGCTGACGACAGCCTCGGGTTCGCAGATGATCTGCAGGCACAGATGGTCGAGACCGCCGGAACCGAGTTAATCGCCCTGCAACCGGCGCTGACCGAGACGATGGCCGGCCTTGGCGTCGTTCAGGCCCGGATCGAGGACAGCCAGGTGCGCAACGCCGCCGCTGGCCTCGCGCTGGAGGTCTCGCGCAACACGCTCCTGGCCGCGGATCAATACGAGGCTGCCACCCGCTTCGAGCTGGTGCAGACCCAGATCGAGACACTCTACGCCGTCACCGTGCGCGCCTCGCGCATGAGCCTTCTGGATTACATGAGATGATTTCCATGCTGCGAACCTGCCTGCTGCTCCTCGTTGCGCTGATCGCGCCGCTCCATGTCGCCGCCAACCCGATCCGGATCAAGGACCTGGTGGAATTCGACGGTGTGCGCGGCAACGACCTGGTGGGCTACGGCCTGGTTGTGGGGCTCGACGGTTCCGGCGACGGGCTGCGCAACGCGCCATTTACCGAAGAGATCATGACCAACATCCTCGAACGCCTCGGCGTCAACGTGACCGGCGAGCAGTTCCGCCCCAAGAACGTGGCCGCAGTCTTCGTGACCGCGACATTGCCGCCATTCGCGCGGTCCGGGAGCATGATCGACGTGACCGTCTCGGCCATTGGTGACGCCAAGAGCCTTCTCGGCGGCACGCTGATCATGACTCCGCTCAATGCCGCTGATGGCGAGATCTACGCGGTGGCGCAGGGTACGGTAATCTCTGGCGGCGCCAAGGCCGAAGGCGATGCCGCCCAGGTCACCTTTGGCGTGCCCACCGCCGGGGTCATTCCCGCCGGCGCGCGGATCGAGCGCGAAGTCGATTTCGACCTCTCCTCGCTGGACATCCTTCGCCTGGCGCTGAGGGAGCCTGATTTCACCACCGCCGGCCGGATCGAAACGGCGATCAACCAGGCCTTTGGCCGACCGGTGGCGCTGATGCTCGATTCCGGCACCGTGCGGCTGGATATCCTGGCGACCCGCATGGCCTCGCCGGCCCATGCCTTGGGCCGGATCGAGAACATTCTCGTCGAGCCGGAACGCAAGGCGCGGGTGGTCGTCGATCAACGGTCCGGCACGATTGTCATGGGCGAGGATGTGCGGATATCCCGCGTCGCGGTCTCTCAGGGCAACCTGACCCTGCGGATCGAAGAGGCACCGGTGGCAGTGCAGCCCAATCCCTTCTCAGAAGGAGAGACGGTGGTGGTGCCGCGAACCCGTGCCGAGATCGAGGAAGAACCCGGCATCAACCTGGCGGAAGTGCCCGATGGCACCTCGCTGTCGGAGGTTGTCGCCGGCCTCAACGCGCTGGGCGTCGCGCCGCGCGACATGATCGACATCCTCAAGGCGATCAAGGCTGCCGGGGCGCTGCATGCCGAGTTCATCGTACGCTGAGACGGCCTCGCCGCTCCGGCTTGGGCGAAACAACACGGAAGCACGCCCCTCCGAGGGGCGTGGTGTTGGTTCGCCAATAATGATGAAGGCAGAGAGGCGGCGCCGCACCGTTTGCGACGGGTGGGGCGTTCGTGGGAACGCCGAGCAACCGCATTCCGACGTCGCTGCGGAATTGGAATTTCCCGTGCAAGAGGTTGAATTACCCCAGATAGCCGCGCACGAGGCTGCTGGTGACCAGCGCCCAGCCATCGGCCACCACGAAGAAAGCCAGTTTGAACGGCAGCGAGACGATCGCCGGCGGCACCATCATCATGCCCATCGACATCAGCACCGCGGCGACCACCAGGTCGATGATCAGGAAGGGCAGGAAGATCAGGAAGCCGATCTGAAAGGCGCGCGACACTTCCGACAGCAAAAAACTTGGGATCAACACGCTCAGCGGCGCTTCCGGCGAGACCTGATCCGCCGCCACGTCGGCGCGCAGGGCGGCCATGGCTTCGAAGGTCTCGGGGTCGAGCCGCGCGGCCATGAAATCGCGAAAGGGGGCAAGCGTGCGCTCGAAGCCCTCTTCCACCGGCAAGCCCTGCTCCATCATCGGCTGGAGGCCCTGTTGCCAGGCGGCGGTAAAGACCGGGTCCATGACGTAGTAGGTCAGGAACAGCGCCAAGGTGATGATCAGCATGTTCGGCGGCGCCTGCTGCAGGCCGAGCGCTTGGCGCAGGATCGACAAAACCGTCACGATGAAGGGAAAACAGGTGACGGTGATGGCAATGCCGGGGGCGAGGCTGAGCACGGTGATCACCAGGATCAGCTGTACCGACCGCAGTGTGAGCGATCCGCCGTCGCCGAGATCAAGCGAGAATTCCTGCGCTTCGGCCGCGCCGCCGGCAAGCAGGGCACTGGCGAGGAACAGCGCGCCGAGGGCGACTTTGCGACCGGCCATCAGCCCTGGTCCAGGTTGTCCCGGAGATCGGCGACCTCGGTGAGCCTGACGGCAAGCTGGCCGGGCGCGTCATCGCCGGCTTCGACCAGTTCGCCGCGGGCGATCAGCCGGGTGCCGACGTAGAGCTCGACCGGGTCGTCGACCCGTTTGTCGAGGGTCAGAACCGACTCGGGGCCAAGCTGGAGCAGGTCACGCACCGTCGGGCGGGCCTTGCCCACCGAAATGGTGATCTCGATCGGAACGCTGGTGAACGGGCTCTTGCCCGCGTCAAACGGCTTGTTTTCGCTCATCCTTGTCTTCCTTCTGAAGATCATGCGTGAATGCTTCGAGCGCTGAGGAGATCTCGGCGATCATCTCGTCGAGATTGATCTCGATCTCGCGGTCGGGCAGCGACAGCTGCGCCTGGCCTTCCGCCAGCGAGGCATCGCCGCGGATCGAGACCGGGAAAGCGCCGTCCTGTTCGACCAGCGCGGACACCATGTCGACGAGGTCTGGATTGACCAGGATATGCGTCTCGCCGCGCAGGTTGTCGGAAGCGGCAGCCTGAAGCTCCTCGACGATACGGGGGCCGATCGAGCGGCGCATCATCCGCGGCAGCAACTTGTCGACAATCTCGACCAGCAGCGGTCGAAGCTCGCGGAACAGGTGGGTATAGGCCTCGTTGTAGGTAAAGGACATGTCGAGAAGATTCTGGGCCAGATCGGAGGTGATCCGCATCTTGTCCCGGGTATGAGCCTGGATGGCGTCGTCCCAACCTGCCTGGTACCCCTCTTCAAAGGCGGCGAGACGGCGGGTCTCGATCTCTTCGTCATCCATGGCGATGCCGCCGGGGCCGGTGCCGCGCCGGGCGCCGCCGAAATCTTCCACCAGGTGCAGGATCGACATCAGGCTTTCTCCCCGGTGTCATCGAGCCAGCCACGCAGGATCTCGACGGTTTCTTCCTGTCGCTCGCCGATCAGCCCGCGCAGCCGTTCGACCGGGTCGGCCGGAGGCTCCTTCTGGGCGAGCGGTTTGGCGGCGGCCTGTTCGTCGGGCCGCGGGGTGAGGGTGATGAAACCGCCCTCGCCATCGTCGATCTCGCCGTCCAGGGCGGTGACCGGCGCGGCTTCGGCTCGGGTCGGGGCAGGGCCGTCGCGCGGCGGCAGGGCCAGCACGTCGGGCGCCGGCGGATTGCGGAAGATCGGCCGCAACACGAAGAGCCCGAGGATCAGCGCCACCACCCCCAGCACCGCCATCTGGATCAGCGTGCCGATGTTGAAGGGCAGCTGCGCCAGAAGGCCCGGCGCGGCTTCGGTGCCGATCTCTGAGATTGGCTCGAACGCCATGGAGCGGATGGTGATCGCGTCGCCGCGCGCCTCGTCGAAACCCACGGCCGAGGCCACGAGTTCGCGCAGCGCCTCGATTTCAGCCTCGGGCAGGGGGGTAAAGGCCTCGGTCCCGGTGTCGTCGGGCGCGCGGGTGCCATTGACCAGCACCGCGACGGTCAGCCGGCGGATGGCGCCGGGTTCGCGGATCACCTCACGCTCGGTCTGCGACACCTCGTAGTTCACCCGCTCGCGGGTCTCGTTGCCCTGCGATTGCGACTCGCCACCGGCGCCGCCATCCCCGTCGGGCAGGTTCGATGCCACGGTGACGTCGCCTCCGCCGGCCTCCTGCGCGGTGTTCGATCTTTCCTCGGTGTCGGTGCTGATGGCGACGCGGCTATCGGGATCGATCCGCCGTTCGCGGATCGATTCGCTCTCTGTCACCGTGTCGACGCTGACCTCGACAACCGCATTGCCGAAGCCGACCCGCGCCTCGACCAGCCGGGTCACCGCGTCGCGCAGCGCCGCCGCGCGTTCGTCGCCGACCGAGGCCGGGGCATCATCCTCGCTGGCCGAGACCAGCCCGCCGGCGCTGTCGATCACCGCGACCTTTTCCGGCGAGAGCCCGGGAACGGCGGAAGACACCAAGTATTTCAGAGACTTGGCCTGCTGCGGCGACAGCGTGCCGCTGGCGGTGGTCAGAAAGACCGAGGCCGAGCTTTCCGAATCGCGGCGAAAAGGGTTGGTCGAGGCATTGGCGATATGCACCCGCGCGGCCGAAACGCCGGGGCTCGACAGGATGGTGCGGGCAAGCTCGCCCTCCTTGGCGCGCCAATAGGCGGCGTCGAACATCTGCGATGTGGTGCCGAATCCGCTGAGCTGGTCGAGCAGTTCGTAGCCCTTGGTGCTGTTGGCCGGCAGACCCTCGCTCGCCAACGTGAGCCGCAGCTCATCACGTTGATTGGATGGAACAAAAATCGAACCGCCCCTGATCTCGTAGTCCAGCCCGCGCTGTTCTAGCGAGCGCACGACCTCGCCCGCCGCGCCGTTTTCGAGGCCGGCATACAGAAGGGCCATGTTGGGCGTTGCCGCCATGCGACTCATGAAGAACACAGCCGCGAACATGCCCAGACCGGCCACCAGGGCGCCGATCTTCTTCTGCATGCTGAGCGCTGCCCAGGTCTTGGCGAATTGGTCCACTGCTTCCTCCGTCGGGTCGGCGTTCTGCACGACAGTGCCCCTCCGGTTTCGCCGATCAGCCTTAACAATCGGTTAGTTCCTCTGAGGTTATAAAACTCGAAACCGTTATCGAGGTGGCCCATGTCGGACGCGGAAATCGAAGAAGAGCCGGTCAAGAAGAAATCCAAGCTGCCGCTGATCCTGGGCGTCGTCCTGGCGCTGGCCGGCGGCGGTGGTGGATTCTATGCGGTCAGCTCCGGCATGATCCTCGGCCCACCCTCCGACGGGGCAAAGGCCGAGAAACCGAAGAGCGAAGAAGAGCTGGCGGCGGCGATGGTGCTGCCCGATGTGGCCTTTGTACCGCTCGATCCGATGGTGATCTCGCTTCAGGGCGGCGGCGGCGCCAGGCACCTGCGCTTTACCGCGCAACTCGAAGTGCCGATCGCCGCGAAACCGGATGTGGAACTGTTGCTGCCGCGGGTCGTGGACGTCTTCAACAGCTACCTGCGCGCCGTCGAGGTGGCCGATCTGGAACAGCCGACGGCGCTGTTGCGGTTCCGCTCGCATCTCTTGCGACGGGCGCAGCTGGTGCTGGGCGACGAGCGGGTGAACAACCTGCTGGTCATGGAATTTGTGGTGAATTGACGGGGGTGACATGGTGGAAATGATTGCCGATGTACTTCTGGTCGCCGGGGCGCTGGGCGCCGGGGTCTATTGTTACGTGCTGGCCAAGCGGTTGAGCCGGTTCAACGATCTGGAAACCGGGGTCGGCGGCGCGGTGGCGGTGCTCTCGGCCCAGGTCGATGATCTGACCCGGACATTGCAGGCGGCGCAGACGGCAGCCAACGGCTCCAGCAAGTCGCTGGAGGAACTGACCGGGCGCGCCGAGAACGTCTCTCGCAAGCTCGAACTGTTGGTCGCCTCGATGCATGACATCTCCGACCAGGAGGCCGCGCCGCCCGATCTCTCCGAAGAGGAGCCGCCGACACCGGTCTTTGCCCGCCATCCGCGCGACAACGGGAGGGCCCAATAGATGACGCAACGCCGTAAACGCCCGCGCCGCCCCGGTCGCGGCACCTTGTCAATCATTGCCGTGCTTTTGCTGGGATCGGCGCTCTTGCGGGTCGGGCTGCAGGCGACCGAGGGCATCGCGCGCGAGGCCAAGCCCGCCGAATTGGCGCAGAGCCTGCCCGAGCCCGAGCCGCTTTCGGAACCCGCGCAATGCGTGAGCGACCCCGACCTCCTGCCCCTGCTCGAGGCGATGGAGGCGCGCGAGGAACGTCTGCGCACGCGTGAGGAACGGCTGACCATGCGGATGCGCGCGCTGCAGGTGGCCGACGACCGGATCACCGACAAGCTGGCCGAGCTCAAGGCCTCGGAACAGGCGCTGCGGGCGACGATTGCCCTGGCCGATGAGGCTGCCGAATCCGATCTCACCCGGCTCACCACGGTGTACGAGAACATGAAGCCCAAGGACGCTGCTGCTCTCTTCGAGACGATGGATCCCGAGTTCGCCGCCGGGTTCCTCGGCCGCATGCGCCCCGATGCCGCCGCCGGCATCATGACCGGGCTCACACCCGAGACCGCCTACATGGTCAGCGTCGTGCTGGCAGGCCGAAATGCCGAGGTTCCCAAGGAGTGAGCGAACGCTTTGTTTAGGTTTCCATGCGATTGAAGGGGAAGGCAAACAACAGGTGCAGTGATGATCGGATTCGTAGGTATCGCAGTGGTCTTCGTCATGGTATTTGGCGGCTATCTGCTGGCGGGTGGCAAGCTCGCCATCATCCTGAAATCGCTGCCTTTCGAGATGATCATGATCGGCGGCGCGGCGCTGGGCGCCTTCTTGATCGGCAACGACGGCGCCGGCGCGAAACACACGGTCAAGGACATCGGCAAGGTCTTCAAGGGCCCGAAATGGAAGCAGGAGGATTACCGCGATCTGCTCTGCCTGCTGTTCGAACTGATCCGCATCGCCAAGCAGAACCCGGTGGCGCTCGAAGAACATATCGAGGGCCCTGGCGAGAGCGCGATCTTCTCGAAATACCCCAAGATCCAGGGTGACAAGGAATCGGTCGATCTGATCTGCGACACGCTGCGCGCCGCGACGATGAATTACGACGATCCGCACCAGGTCGAGGAGGTGCTGGAAAAGCGCATGGAGGCGAGCCTGCACCACAAGATGCACTCGAGCCACGCGCTGCAGACCATTGCTGACGGGCTTCCGGCGCTGGGCATCGTCGCCGCGGTTCTCGGCGTGATCAAGACCATGGGCTCGATCGACCAGCCGCCAGAGGTGCTGGGCAAGATGATCGGCGGCGCGCTGGTCGGCACTTTCCTCGGCGTCTTTCTGGCCTATGGCCTCGTCGGCCCCTTCGCCGCGCGGGTCAAGACCGTGGTCGAGGACGATTCGCACTTTCACCAGCTGATCCGGGAGGTGCTGGTGGCCAACCTGCATTCCCACCCGACCAACATCTGCATCGAGGTCGGGCGGCAGAACACGCCGACCCACATTCGCCCCGATTTCAACGATCTCGAAGAGGCGTTGAAGTCCCTGAAACAGGATGCTGCATGATCCGCGCCCTGGTCATCCTTGCCCTCACGCTTGTCGCCGCCGCGGTCCAGGCCGCGACGGTGACAGTGAAATCCGGCGAGCATGGGAGCTTTACCCGCCTCGTCGCCTTTCTGCCGGACGGCGCGCAATGGCGGATGACCAGCGAGGGCCGGAGTGCCACGTTGACCCTCGGCGGTACGGCCACGCACAAGTTTGACACCTCCACCGTCTTTGACCGGATCGCCCGCAACCGCATCGCCAGCCTCTCGCAGCCGGGCGGCAACAGCCTCGTCGTCGCGCTGAATTGCGCCTGCGAGGCCAAGGCGATTTTCGAGCCCCCAAGACTGTTGATCATCGATGTGGCGGAAACCAAGGATGCACCTGCCGTCGTCAAGGAAGGTCTCGAAGCCCCCGCGCTAGACGCCGCGCCGCCGGCGCTCGAAGCCTCCCTGCGCGCGCCATTGGTCACCCGCCACACCTATTCCACCAGCAGCGTCTCGCGGTTCGCCGAGGCGCTGGCGGACCGCACCACGCGGCAGATCCTCGACGTTGGCGACCCAGACAGCCCCAGACCGGAACGCCAGGTCGCGCTGGGTACCGAGTTCCGCAATATCGACCTGCCGAATATCGCCTTTTCGGGGGACGCGCCCGAAGGTTCTTCCGGCGCGATGGCGCAAAAACGCCTGGCCTCCTGTTCCGGCGTGGTCGAGGCCCCGCTGGGTCGATTTGCCGAGGAAATTGATTATTTCGCTGAAAAGGCGCAGCTTTCCGCCAGCCTCTTTACCGAGCAGCTTACGCTCGATCCGGCGGTGGCAGTGGAACTGGCGCAGTTGCACCTGTCGCAGGGGCTCGGCGCCGAGGCGCGGCAGATGCTTGCCATGATCCTGCGCCCAAACGACGGCCGCGCCTTTCTCGCACAACTGGCCCGCTTGATCGAAGACCCCGACAGCCTGCCGCGCAGTACCTTCGAGCCCTATCGAGATTGTTCCGAGATCAGTGCCATCTGGCCGGTGCTGGCCGCACCGCGCCAGCCGATGGCAGAGGAAGACGCCTGGCAAATCGCCCGGGCCGCCGAATCTCTGCCGCGTCCGCTCTTGCGCCTTGTCGGGCCGCGGGTCGTGGCCAATCTGATCAGTTCCGGCCGCAAGGACCCGGCCAACATGATCGCCCGCATCCTCGACCGTTCGGGCACCGGCAAGACCCCGACCATGGCCGATGTGCTGCTCGCCGATGCGCCCTCGGATCAGACCCGAATCCTCGGCGAAATCGCGAAGTCCACTGGCGAGGAGGCCGCAGAGGCCAGCGCCATGCTGGTCGAGCGCCAGATCGAGGCCGGCGAGACGGTGTCGGACGACTTGGCCGATCTGGTGGCGAGCCATGCCGAAGAGCAGCGCCACAGCGACACAGGCGGCCTCTTGCGCAAGGCCGAGGCCTATTCGCTGATCTCGAAACAGAACTTCGAAGCCGCGCTTGCCATCCTGGCCGCCGAGACCCTGGAGCCCAAGGCCCAGGCTGCCGTCACCGAACAATTTTTCCGCGCCCTCGCCGAGAGCGCAGACACGGTCACCTTCCTGCGGATTGCGCTGGCCAGACCCGATCTGGCCGCCACCGCGTCGGCAGAGGTGCGACAGTCCCTGGCCGCGCGGCTGTATGAAAACCGCTTCCCCGAGCCCGCGGCCCGGCTGCTTGATCGCACCGAACCGCTGAGCGGCGCGCTTCTCGCCGAGGCGCTGGGCGCGCGCTACTACGGCGATGTCGGCATCCCTGACGAGGTGCTTTTCGAAACGCCGCAGGACGACACTACCGAAGCCGCCGAAGCCCGTTACGCCGCGCTACTTGACGCCGGCCGCTTTGCCGAGGCCAAGCAGGTGGCGCTGCGGCTGAACAAGCCCGACCCGGTCGATCCCCTGCTGGAGCTTGCGTCAAAACCTGTGGACGCAGATGCGGCACCCGAACTGACCCTGAAGAACGCCAGCGCCCTGACCGATGCCACCGCGGAGCTGGCCGAATTGGTGGGCACCGTGCTGGCCGATCCGGCGCTGAGGCTCGACCCATGATGCAGGCAAGGCAAGCGGGAGCGCGCTGACAATGGCCAGGAACCTCGGCACCAGCCCGATACGGGGCCTGACCGCGATGATGCTCAATCACACGGTGCTGCTGGCCGTCGGCCTGCTCGGCATCGTCGCGATGATGATCTTTCCGATCCCGGCCTTCCTGCTGGATCTCGGGCTCTCCTTCTCCTTCGCTTTGGCGATCCTTGTCTTTGTCATCGTGCTCTTCATCGACGAACCGCTCGAATTTTCTTCCTTCCCGACGATCCTTCTGGCCGGGCTGATGCTGCGGCTGGCGCTCAATGTATCCTCGACCAAGCTGATCATCGGTGAGGGGCACACTGGCACCAAGGCTGCCGGCAATGTCATCGACGGTTTCGCCAGCTTCATCATGGGCGGCAATTTCGTCATCGGGATCGTTACATTTTGTGTCATCCTTATCGTGAATTTCATGGTGATCACCAAGGGCGCCGCCCGGATGGCCGAGGTGGGGGCCCGCTTTGCGCTCGACGGCATGCCGGGCAAGCAGCTGGCGATCGATTCGGACGTCTCTGCCGGGGCGATCGACCATGCCACCGCCAAGCAGCGCCGCGAACATGATCAGCGCGAAACCACCTTTCTCGGCTCGCTCGACGGGGTGTCGAAATTCGTCAAGGGCGATGCGGTGGCCGGGCTGCTGATCACCATTCTCAACCTCGTCGTCGGCACCGCCAACGGGGTGCTGTCGCACGGGATGGAGTTCACCATCGCCCTGCAGACCTATGCCATCCTGACCGTCGGCGACGGGCTGGTGACGCAGATCCCGGCGGTCATCGTCTCGATCGGCTCGGCGCTGCTGCTGGCAAAAGGGGGCAATATCGGCACCGCCGACATCGCCGTGCTGGGCCAGCTTGGCAAGCATCCCGCGGCGCTGATGGCCGTGGGCATCCTGCAGCTGCTATTCGCGCTCTTGCCCGGACTGCCGATGGTGCCCTTCCTGCTCGGGGCGACGCTCTTCATCGGGATGAGCCTGCACCGGTTCCGCAAGCACGACGAGGCCACCGCGGTGCCGGAGGAGCCCGAAACGACGGATACCCCGCAGTCCAGGCCGATTGGCGATGTCCTCTCGCTCGACGACATCCACCTCGAATTTGCCAGCGATCTGGTGGACATGGTGCTCGATCCCGCCGCCGGGCTCGACGCGCGGATCTCCAACATGCGTACCCATATCGCCACCGCCTTCGGGCTGATCCTGCCGGAAATCCGCCTGACCGACAATGTCACCGCCGCGCCGGGCACCTACATCATTCACATCCACGGCGTCGAACAGGCGCGGGCGCAGGTGCACCCCGATCTGGTGCTGGCGCTGATCCCGCAAGGCGGGTCCGACCTGCCGTCGGGGCGCGATGTCGACGAGCCGGTCTATGGCGCCCCGGCCCGCTGGATCAAGCCGGAAGAGCAGGAAGACCTCGCGCTTCAGGGGCTGACCATCGTCACCCCGAACGAGGTGCTGGCCACCCATCTGCTCGAGGTCATCAAGACCAGTTTCAGCCGGCTGTTCACCCACAAGGCGCTGCGCCGCCTGCTCGACGAAATGGTCAATCTTTCAGAGCCCGACCGCGCCGAGGCCAACCGAAAGCTCTTTGACGAGATGATCCCCGACAGGGTGCCGATGGACCTGCTGCATCAGGTTCTGAAGCATCTGCTGGACGAACAGGTCTCGATCCGCAACTTGCCGGTGATCCTCGAAGCCATCGGCGAAGCGCGGAAATTCTCCACCCAGCCGGAAGGCATCTGCGAACATGTGCGCCAGAGGCTGGGCTTCCAGATCGTCGCGGGGCTCAAGCGGCCCGATGGCTCGGTGCCCCTGATCCAGCTGGCGCCGGAATGGGAGGATGTCTTTACCACCTACCAGGTGGATTCCGATCAGAATACCGTCGACGTCGCCCTGCCGCCGGAGATTTTCGCCAAGCTGACGCGCGCCATGGCCGATCAGATCGAGCAGAGCAGCGAAAGCGGCTTTTCCGCCTCGATCGTCACCTCCTCGCGCCGCCGCCGCTTTCTGAGCCGCATCGCGCGGGCCAAGGGATTTCAGACGCCGGTGCTCTCCTTCGAAGAACTCGGGTTGGACGCCAAGCCGATGCTGGTCGGAACTGTCGCGGCATGACCCCCGAGGCGCTTTATGACGCCTTGGGCGAGGGGCTGAAATTCGCGGCGCTGGTGTTCTTTCGCATCGGCGCGGTGATCTCGGTCATGCCGGGCATCGGCACGCAGAGCCTGCCGCTGCGGGTCAGGCTGGCGCTGGCGATTTCGCTCAGCGGTTTCTTCGCGCTGCTGCTCTTCGACCCGACCACGCCGGTGCCCGCGCCCGAGATCGGCCTGCTGGCCAGCGAAACGCTCATCGGCCTCGCCATCGGGCTGTCTTTTCGGCTGATGATCTTCGTGCTGCACACCGCTGGCACCATCGCCGCGCAATCCACATCGCTCAGCCAGATCTTCGGCACCGCCGGGATCGAGCCGATGCCGGCCATTGGCCACGTTTTGGTGGTGGGTGGGCTGGCGCTGATGTTCCTGTCGGGCCTGCACCTGCAGTTTCTGGGCACCCTGGCCGGGTTCTATGATGTCTGGCCGATCGGCGCCCGGCCGGCCGCCGGCGAATTTGCAATGTGGATCGCCGGCCAGGTGAGCGAGACCTTCACGCTGGCCTTTCGCCTGGCGGTGCCCTTCGTCATCCTGTCGATGCTCTACAACGTGATGCTCGGCGTCATCAACAAGGCGATGCCGCAGCTCATGGTCTCCTTCGTCGGCGCGCCGGTGATCACCCTGGGCGGGCTGATGTTCCTAGCGCTCAGCGCGCCCTACATGCTGAGCCTCTGGCAGGCGGCCGTCCTGCGATACCTGACCCATCCGCTCGGGGGGCCCTGATGTCGTCAGAGACGGAAACCGCCGACAAGCCGCATGAGCCGACGCCGAAAAAGCTCGACGATGCCCGCAAGAAGGGCGAGCTGGTCAAATCGGCCGAGCTCAACACCGCAGCGATGTATTTCGGCTTTCTGGTGGTCGCTTCGGTCTTCGGCGCGGCCTCGCTGCAGGCGCTGGGCGATGCCATGGCGCCGCTGCTGGCGCGGCCGCACGGTCTGGCCGCCGGGGTGTTCAACGGCGAAGGCGTGGGCTTTGCCGGCAAGCTGATCGGCGCGGTGGCTTTGGCCGTGCTGCCCTGGGTCGCCGTGCCCTTCGTCAGCGTGCTCAGCGCCATCGCCGCCCAGCGCAGCATGGTGTTTTCCGGCAAGAAGCTGGAATTCAAGGCCTCGCGGATCTCGCCGCTGAGCAATTTCAAGAACAAGTTCGGCTGGAACGGGCTATTCGAGTTCTTCAAGAGCGCGGTGAAACTGGCGATCTACGCCGCGATCCTCGCCAGTTTCCTGCGCGGCAAGAGCGACGTGATCATCGGCGCCATGCAGATGAACGCGGTCAGCTCGATCACCCTCTGGCTTGAACTCGCGGTGCAGCTTCTGGGAATTGTCCTGGCGATTGCCGTGGCCATCGCGGTCATCGACTATCTCTGGCAATACCGCAGCCACATGGCCAAGAACCGCATGTCCGACAAGGAGATCAAGGACGAGGTCAAGGATGCCGAGGGCGATCCGCACCTGAAATCCGCCCGCCGCGCCAAGGCACAGGAAATCGCCTTCAGCCAGATGCTCAAGCAGGTGCCGGAGGCCGACGTGGTGATCGTCAACCCGACCCACTACGCCGTGGCGTTGAAATGGTCCAGGACGGCGGGCGGCGCGCCGGTCTGCGTGGCCAAGGGCGTCGATGAAATTGCCTTGCGGATCAAGGAGATTGCCTATGAGGCCGGGATCGCCGTCTACAGCGATCCGCCGACCGCGCGGGCGCTTCACGCGCATGTGCGACTCGACGAGCAGATCCTGCCCGAACACTACGAGGCGGTGGCGGTGGCCATTCGCTATGCCGATGCTCTCAGCCGGAAGAGCCGCTCATGGACGTGACGCAGCTTGCCGATCTGCAGAAACTCGCCAAGGCGCAGTTTGACCGGGATGCCACGGAGTTGCGCACCTCGGTGGCGGCCGAGACCCGGTTGCAGGCGGCCCTGGACGCGATCGCGGAGTCCGAGGCGCGCCGGGCCGAAGCGTTGACCGGTGACCTGGCGGTGGCCTTTGCCCAGACCGGGGAGGCGCTCTGGCAGACCTGGGCCGAGGCACGGCGGCGCGAGTTGTTGATGGCGCTGGCCAATCAACGGGCAGTGACGGAGACCATCAAGCAGCGGGCGCGGGCCTCGTTCGGCCGGCACTCCGCGCTGGGCGCGCTGGAGACGAAATTGCGCAAGGAGGCGCTGGAAGAGGCGGCCCGGCAGGAGACCGAGCGGCTGGTCGAGCTGGAAGTGCACAAGCGCTGGATGACGCCGCCGGGGGATTAGGCCCGGTCAGACATCCTGCCGGGCGATATCGGTGATCAACACATCCTGCACCAGGTCGCCGAAATGGCTCTGCGCGGTTTCTCGCAGGGCGCGGCGCAGCACGTCGAGATTGCGGGAGCTGGTGAAAGTGCCAGTGAAACCGCCCAAGTTGGCGTGATCGAAGAACACCTGCAGAAAGGCATCGCGCAGCTTGGGCTCGCGGGAATAAACCTCTTCCGACCGGCCCTCGGGCACTTCGACGCTGAGCGCGATCACCATCATCGAGGCGACCTTGGCCTCGCTCACCACCGGCACGATGAACTGATTGTTGAGCTTGATGTACTCGACGTCGGTCGGTTCCATCTCCTCCTCCGACGCCGCTTTGGCCGGCACCGGCTCGCCGCAGGGATTGTCCATCTCGGCATGGTCCTCCGCGGGCTTGAGCAGGATGCCGGCGCCGACGCCGGCGCCGATGCCGATCAGGGCAAGCAGGAGGGGCAGGATCTTTCCCATCGGAATACCTCAGAATGGCAGAACGACATCAAGCACTTGCTGGCCGATCCGCGGTTGTTGCACGTCGCTGATCTGGCCGCGACCACCATAGGAAATGCGCGCCGAGGCGATCTTGTCGTAGGTGACTTCGTTCTGGCGCGAGATGTCCTCGGGGCGGACGTAGCCGGTGACGATCAGCTCGCGCAGCTCGAAGTTGACCCGCACCTCCTGCAGCCCCTGGATCGACAGCGTGCCGTTGGGCAGCACCTCGACGACAGTGGCCGCGATCTTGAGTTCGAGCTTTTCCTTGCGCCGCACCGACCCGTCGCCACCGGAACTGGACGAGGAATTCAGGTCGACCGCGTTGTCGAGCGAGAAGTTCTCCGGCAGGTCGTCGGCAATCCGCTGCGGCAGGCCAAGCAGCTGCGGAATGCCCAGCGATTCGTTGCCGTTGCGCGAGCGGTTCGAGGAATTGGAGATCTCGGCGCTCTCGTCGATCTCGATCACCACGGTCAGGATGTCGCCGCGCTTGGCGGCGCGCCTGTCACCGAAAAGCGAGGCCTGGCCGCCATCCCAGAGCGACGGTTCCGGCAACACCCGGCCCTGGTCGGTCTCGAGCGGCAGGCCGGGGCTCAGCATGGCGAAATGTTCGGGCGTTTCCCTGGCCTCGGAAAAGGTCGGCGGGCGGCCGATATGATCGAGGCGCGCGCATCCGGGCAGCACGCCCAGCGCGACCACCAGGGCGGTGCAGGTCATCTTCAACATGTCGCGGGCCTCATTGACTGACTTTGATGGTGCCGTCCGGCAGGACGGTGCCGAAGAGCGTGGTACGCGACGACAGGTTCATCACGCGGATCCTGTCACCGGCGCCGCCGCGGCCCAGCGCCCGGCCATCGGCCAGAATGCGCAGCCCGCCGGCGGTGAAATTCAGCGTGACAATCTGGTTGCGGGTCACCAGCGCCGGCGGCCCGATGTCGCCGGGGCGGATCGGCCGCCCGGCATAAAGCGTGACGCGGGTCTCCTGGCCGATGATCCCGGCCGGATCCGACAGGGCGCCGGGCACATCGGCGCTGCGCAGGGTCAGATCGCCGGGCGCAATGATCGTGTTGGCGCGCAGGGTGCGCACCGGCACCACGGTTTCCGCCAGCGCGGCCCCGGCGAGACAGAGGGATATGAGCGCCAGCAGGATCCGCATCAGCGCACCTGCGTCGTCGCGCCCAGCATCTGGTCGGCGGCGGAGATGACCTTGGCGTTGAGCTCGTAGCCGCGCTGCGCCTCGATCAGTTCGGAGATCTCGCGCACCGCGTCGACCGAACTGTCTTCGAGATAGCCCTGCCGCAGAATGCCCAGCCCGTCCTGCCCGGGGGCGGTGGTGATGGCGGGTCCGGAGGCTTCGGTTTCGAGAAACAGGTTCGATCCCATCGCCTCGAGCCCCTTGGCATTGGTAAAGCCTGCAAGAGTGAACTGCCCCAGCAGCTGCGCCTCGACCGTGTCGCTGAAGTAGGCATAGACCTCGCCGTCGGCGCTGATCGAAATGCTGCGCGCGTCCTGCGGAATGACGATATCGGGCACCACGGGAAAGCCGTCCGAGGTGACGATCAGCCCCTCGGCCGAGCGTTTCAGCCCGCCGTCGCGGGTATAGGCGGCCTGGCCCGAGGGCAGGGTGACCTCGAGATAGCCCTTGCCGTCGATCGCCACATCGAGATCGCCGCGCGTGGCCGAAAGCGAGCCCTGCTCGAGCTGTACCGACACCGCCGCCGGGCGCACGCCGAGGCCGAGCTGCACCCCGGTGGGCAGGACCGTGCCATCAGAGGCGCTGACCGCGCCGGCGCGAGCGTATTGCTGGTAATGCAGATCGGCAAATTCGGCGCGGCGGGCGTTGTAGCCGGTGGTCGACATGTTGGCGAGGTTCTGGGAAATGGTCTCGACCCGCATCTGCTGGGCCGTCATGCCGGTGGCGGCGATTTTCAGGGCGCGCATGGCGGCTCTCCTTATTTGAGGAAGGTCTGCATCGCGGTGCGGATGCGTTCGTTTTCGGCGTCGAGGAAGTTCTGGCCCATCTCGTAGGCGCGCTGCACCTCGATCATCCGGGCGATCTGGCGGATCGGGTCGACATTGGCATTTTCCAGAAACCCTTGCAGAACCTTGGGATTTTCCACCGGCTCAAAGCCTGCCTCGGCGGCGAACATCACACCGTCCTCCCGGATCAGGTCCTGGCCGTCGGTCGGCATGACGACGCCGAGTTGCGCCAAGGGCCGGCCGTTCGAGCTGAGCGTGCCGTCGGAGCCGATGCCCAGATCGCTGGCGTCCGGCGGGATGAAGATCGGCGCGCCGCCGGCGTCGAGCACCGGGTAGCCGTCCTTCGTGACAAGGTCCCCCTGGCCATTGGGCGAGAAGTTCCCGGCGCGGGTCAGCCTCTCGCCCGCCGGGGTCTGGACGAGGAAATATCCCGCGCCCTCGATGGCGAAATCAAAGCGCCCGCCGGTCGAGGTCAGCGCGCCCTGCATGTCCGACGCCGCTCCGATATTGCCGCTGGCCATCGAGATCGACGGGCCGTTTTCGATGCCGACCACATGCTCTGAAAAGATCATGTTCTCGGCGCGAAACCCTGTGGTCGCGGCATTGGCGATATTGTTGGCGACGACCTGCATTTCGCGCATCAGCCCGGTCTGGCGGGTCAGCGTGGTATAGGTGGCGTTTTCCATGTCAAACCTCGACAATCAGGGGGATGATCCAGCTCTGGAAAAAGGCCACGAGCCGTTCGGTCATGAAACTCATCGAAAGCCAGAAGACCGCGACGATGGCGGCCAGTTTCGGCACGAAGGTCAGCGTCATCTCTTGGATCGAGGTCAGCGCCTGGAAGAGCCCGATGGTGACCCCGGCGACCAGCGCCGCCGAGAGGATCGGCAGCGACATCGTCACCGAGATCCAAAGCCCGTGGCGCATGGTGTCGTAGAAGACCGCTTCATCCATCGGCTCAGACCGGCATCCGCAGGATTTCCTGGTAGGCCTCGACCACCTTGTCGCGCATCGTCACCACGGTCTCGACCGCGAGCTCGGATTGCGCCAGCGCCTGGACCAGCGCATGCGGATCGGCGTCGCCGACCATGGCGGATTTGGCCGTGGCCTCGGCCTCCTGCAGGGTCTGGGCGAAATCGCGGACATTGTCGGTAAACGCCTGGCCCATCGAAGGAGCAGCGTCGTCCGGCAGGGTCGCGGGGCGAGAGGCCGCGTATTTCTGGGCGGCAAAGATTGAGCGGACATCCATTCTGGGTCTCCTCGGAAGGGGTTAACGGCGCAAGAGCTCCATCAGGCTCGATGACATCTGGCGCGCCTGGTCGAACATCTTGAGGTTGGCCTCGTAGCTGCGCTGGGCTTCTCTGGCGTCGGCAATCTCGATCACCAGGTTGACGTTCGACCCCTCGTAATGGCCGGAGTCATCGGCCAGCGGATGCGAGGGGTCGTAGATTGTGGCCAGATCATTCTGATCCAGCCTGACGCGACCGGTGGTCACCTGGCCCCGGGTCTCGCCATTCTGGCGAACCTCTTCGAACGGCACGGATTTGCGCCGGTATCCGGGGGTGTCGGCATTCGCGATGTTTTCAGAGACATGGCGAAGTCGCGCTGCCTGGGCTTTCAGCCCGCTGGCAGAAACTGAGAAAGAGGACGAGAAATCGGTCATGGGTCAGGGCTCCGGGTCACTGGCGGCCAAGGCTCGAGCGCAGGATGTTGAGCGAGGCGCGATAGACGGCGAGCGCCTTGTCATGCTGGCGGCGGATGTCGACCGCGCGCAGCATTTCGGTTTCGAGAGAGATGGAATTGCCGTTGGGGTCGCTCACGGCGCCCTCGTCCTCGACCGGCTCATATGCGCCGCCATGTCGGGCGCCGGCCAGATGGCTGTCACGGGTGGCGCGCAGGCCGAAGGACGCCTGATCCTGCAGGACAAGCTGGGGAAAGGGCGTGAGGTCCCGCGCCTTGTGGCCGGGCGTATCCGCATGGGCCAGATTGCCCGCGGCAATGGCCTGTCTGGCGCCCGCATGGCGGGCCATCGCCTGCGAAAGTTGCAGGACTTCGAGATTGTCGAACATCGGGGCTTCTCCCTCGATTGGCTTCAATCAAGGCTTAACCCTGATTCCTTTAAAAATGGTTCCCAACAGATGAGGGAAGCGCACGATGCAGAAGCCGCGACTGGAAGGATTGAAGAATCGGATCTCCGGGCTGACCCCGGTCAGGCCCTTCGGACGGGTGGTCAGCGTCGACGGCACCTATCTGATGGTGGCGGGGCTGGGCCACAATGTCCGCATGGGCGACCAGCTGCGGCTGGTGCGCTCGCGCGGGGCGGCGCTAGGCGGCGAGGTGCTCAAGATCACGCCGGGCGGGGTGATGATGCTGCCCGATGACGCGCTCGAGGGCGTGGCGCTGGGTGACAAGGTCTTTCTGATGCCCGAGGCGCAGATCGCGCCGCATTCCGGCTGGGTCGGCCGGGTGATCGACCCCTACGGCACGCCGCTCGACGGTCGGCCGCTGCATGGCGGCCCCGATTTGCGCCCGATCCACGCGCGCCCGCCTGATCCTGCCAGCCGCGGCCGGCTGGGCGGGCGGCTCGACACCGGGCTGGTGCTGTTCAACACCCTGCTGCCGATCGTGCGCGGCCAGCGAATCGGGCTCTTCGCCGGGTCCGGCGTCGGCAAGACCAGCCTGCTGGGCCATCTCGCCCGCAAGATGGAGGCCGACGTGGTTGTCGTGGCGCTGGTCGGCGAACGCGGCCGCGAGCTGCGTGAATTCGTCGATGACGTGATGGGCCCGGAGGGCATGGCGCGCAGCGTCGTCGTCGCCGCGACGTCGGACCGTTCGCCGCTGGTGCGCCGGCGCTGCCCGGCCGCGGCCATGGCCATTGCCGAGCATTTCAGGGACCAGGGCTTGCAGGTATTGTTCCTCACCGATTCGATCACCCGTCTGGCCGAGGCTCATCGCGAGGTCGCGGTGGCCGGTGGCGAGGTGCCGGCGCTGCGCGGCTATCCGCCCTCGATGGCGCACATGATCATGTCGCTCTGCGAACGCGCCGGGCCGGGGCCGGATGCCGCGGGGGACATCACGGCGATCTACACGGTGCTGGTGGCTGGCTCCGACATGAACGAACCGGTGGCCGACGTGCTGCGCGGGGTGCTCGACGGCCATGTGGTGCTGGAACGGGCGATTGCCGAGCGCGGCCGCTATCCGGCGGTCAACGTGCTGCGCTCGGTCTCGCGCAGCCTGCCGGATTGCGCCAGCGATCGCGAAAACGAGCGGATCGGTTTTGCCCGCAAGCTGCTGAGCGCCTATCACGGCTCGGAAACCATGATCAAAGCCGGGCTCTACAGCGAAGGCGGCGACCCGGTGCTCGACCAGGCGGTGCAGGTGTTCGAAAAGCTGGATGGACTGATTTCACAGAAGCAGGACGGCATCGACAAGAGCTTCGAGCGGCTCGAGGTGGTCCTGCGCGAGGCCGAGGCCTATCGTCCGCGGCAGAAGGGGGCCGCCCGGATGCCGGCGGCGCGGCCGCAGGCCAGGCCGCGGTGACCTAGCGTGATACGTTCTGCAGCAGTGTGAGCGCGACCGACATGCCGGAATAAGCGGTGCTTTCCTTGAGCTGGCTTTGCAGCAGGTATTGCTCCACCAGCTTTTCGCGCAGCTCGGGGTCGGCGAAATCCGCCACTTCCGAGGCGCCGAAGCGGGCGCCTGATTTCTCGCGGAAGACATCGAGCTGCTGGTCGAGATCGAGTTGCGAAAAGCTGCTGGGCAGGTTCAACGCGGTCTGAAAAATCTCGCGCAGGGCCGGCACCCCCATGACGGTAAACCAGCGGCTGTCCTCGGTGGCGCTTTCGTCGGCGGCCAGCTCGGGCAGGGTGCGGTCGGTATAAAGCGCGATCCGCAGGCTGTCGTCCTGATTGCCCACCGCCTGTTCAAAGGACGCGCGGTTGAACTTGTCCACCACTTCGCGCGCGAAGGCCGGAGAATAGGTGTTGGCGCCGGAGAACTGGTCAAAGCCGAAGGCGGCAGAGAACTGCGTATAGCGGTCGTCGGCCATCTTGTTGGCGAGCGCGTCGCTGTCGCGGGTGCCCTCTTCGAGAATCTTGCGGATGAAATACTTGTTGTCGAGATCGTCCTGAAGCCCGTAGGCCCCCAGAGCCACCCGCAGCAGCCGGCGGTCGCTGACCAATTGCTCTGCCGTTTCGACCTTGGCGATATTGGCCTCGAAGTAGGCCGTATCGCGCGAGATCTCGGCAGATCGGTTCAGCGCGCTCTGCTGGGTCTCCATCGTTCGATTGAGGAGTTTCCAGCCCAGCAGGCCGGTTCCGGAGAGGATCGGCTGAAAGCTCATCTGTGCCCCGCGGCGAAAATCCGGTCCTCGCGCGGGATCAGCGCGCGCAGCGACTTGAGACATTGATAGAACTGATCGCCCAAGAGCGCATCGGTGGCGGCGGTCAGATGGCGGCGGCTGTCGGTATCCGTCAACACCTGGCTCAACTCCTCGATCCGGCGCAGGAGCTGCAGCCGGGATTCGCCGGGCTCGGCATCGCCGGTCAGGACCAACTGTGTGGCAAAGCAGACCCGGCGGACCGGCGTATTGGCTTCTTCCGGATGAATGGCATCGCGCAGCCGCAGGATGTTGGCGTTCGGTGTGACGATATTGAGCCGGCTGCGTCGATCGCCGTTCTCGATCACTGCGCCGTTGATCAGCACCCTCTCCTTGGGCCCGAGTTTGAGAACCAGGCCGGTCATGTGCTGGCGCTCCCGTTGCGTAATCCGCGCAGAATCGCGGTGTTGATCTCCAGCAGCGGGACCACTGTGGCTTTCTTGGCCAGAACCTGGGCGCTATGCCGCTTGGTGAATTGCGACAGAAAGACGATCCGCGCCTTCAGATCCTTTGGCAGCGGGTTGTCGCGGTCGGCCACGTCCGCGGCGAGAATGGTCCAGAGCCGGTTGTTGCGGTGGAGCGCGCCCGCGAGGCGGGGGAAATCCGTGGCCCCCTTTTCGGCGGCGGCCTTCAATTCGTGCGTTGCGCGGGCAATGGTTTCGTATTCCGCCCGGCGGTCGGTCTTGGTGGGGCCTGCGGATTGCGCATAGGCGCGCTGAGCCATGGACTGGGCGTTCATGCCGCATCCTTCCTTCTGAAGTGGGGTCTGCTGTCAACGGGGGTTCGGGGGGCGAAGCATCGCCCCCCTCCGTGACCGTTAGCGGAAGAGCGACAGCAGCTGCTGCGGTGCCTGGTTGGCAATCGAAAGCGATTGCACGCCCAGCTGCTGCTGCACCTGAAGGGCCTGCAGGCGGGCAGAGGCTTCTTCCATGTCGGCGTCGACCATGGCACCGATGCCGGTGGTCATCGAGTCGGTCAGGTTCGAGATGAACGAGGCCTGGGTCTCGATCCGGCCCTCGACCGAACCAAAGGCAGCCGAGGCGCTGATCGCGGTGTTGATCAGGGTCTCGACGGTGGCCAGCGCCGAGGTGGCCCCGCCGCTGGTCGTGACATCGATCCCCGACATGGCGCCGAGACCGCCGGAACCGGCATTGGTGAACTGGCCGCTGACAGTCAGGTCGGTGGTGCCGCTATTGGTGAAGGCCAGTGCGCCCGGCGTGCCGCTGTCGTAGTCGACGGTCAGGCCCGCAATGCCCAGATTGTCGACCGCGTTCTTCAGACCGACGGCGACGATGTCCGAGGTGGTCGTGGCAGCAGCGTCGTCGGCGGTGACCGTATAGGACACTTCCTCGCCGCCGACATTCAGTGTCACCCGGTCACCGGCAACAAAGGCTGCGCCGGAATCGTCGATGGTGATCGAGTCATTGCCGCCGCCCGCGTTGAGCGAGAGCGTCACGGTGTCGCCAGCGGCCGAAGGCACACCGCCCGAAGACCCGAAGACGTCCTTGGCGGCATAGGCGCCGGTGGACAGATCCTGACCGGCAACGGTGATCGACGAGGCGGTCACATTGCCCGAGCTGTCACGGTCGAGCGACGCCAGGACAGAGGCGGTGGCGGTCGAGCCGTCAACCAGGTTCAGACCGTTGAACTGCGCGGCCGAGACAACTGCGTTGATCTGGTCTTTCAGGGCGGTGACGTCGCTGTTGATCTTGGTGCGGTCGACGTTGTCTTCCTGAGCGGCGACGATCTTGCCCTTCATCTGGGTCAGCAGATCGGTGACCGTTTCCGAGGCGTTGCGAGCCACGGCAACCGTCGACTGGCCCAGAGAAAGGCTGTCACCGATGGCCTTGAAACCCTTGACGTCGGATTCCATCACCTTGGAAATCGCCCAGACCGCCGAATTGTCCTTGGCGGTGGCGACCGATTTGCCGGTCGAGATTTGCGACTGAACGTCGGACAAGCCCTTGTTGATCCCCTTGAGAGTTTGCAGTGCAACCATTGCGCTGTTGTTGGTCAGAATACTGGACATAGGTTTTCCTCATACGCGAGGCGCTTTTGCGCCAATTAAATGCCATCGCCGATCACTCGGCGTCCTTGTCATTCTGACACGTGCAACCCTCACGATCTTCGCGTCGGTTGCGCCACCAATGTGGTGCAAGGGCCAAATTGCAGCCTATGTCCTAAGGGTTTCCTAATTCCTGCCGAGAGGATCGACTGAATTTGTCTCAAACGGCTCAGGCGCGCTTTTCCAGGCGGCCACCGGGCGAGATGTCGATCATCCTGCGCTGGCCCGCGCGGTCATAGGTCTCGAGCGACTTGCGCACCTTGCTGATCGTGGCAAAGCGTTGGGCGACGGCCTCGATTCCCTTCATGGCATTTTCGATAAGTTCCTGATTCCTATTGAGCTTGATGCGAAGCTCATCCAGCCCCTCGGTGTCGGAGCTGGCGCATCGGGTAAGTTCGCGCAGCAGCTTTTCCTTGGTATCGAGCACCCGGCCGACTTCGTCGATATCGCCTTTGAGAAGCGAAGCCCGCTCCTGCTCCAGAAGATCGTTCAATTCGTCCAGAATAGTCTCTTCCCGATCAGCCATTTTCGGCCTCCAACATCGATTTGACGAACAGTTCCGTCAGCCCCAATCCACCGGCCTGCACCATTGCATCTGCTTGGGCACGCACGAGAAAAGACGAGAACTGCTCTTCTCCGACGCCGCCGTTGAAGCTTTCCGGCTGCTTTCCGAATCCGGCGGATTTCAGCATTTCGGCCAGGAAGGTGGATTCGAGGTCCTGCGCGACCATTTTCATTTCAGGCGGGTCGACGGACGGCCCCGGGGCGGGCAGGCTCGTCGGGGGTATCACGGGGTACATGGCGCAATCCTTTTAAATTGTTCCGGCTTTCCACAATTTGACGGGACAGCGGTAAAGAACTGGTAACCGTGATGGCGGATAAGGGACCGGAAGAGGAAGAATTCCCGGAGTCCTTATGCAAATTGAATCAATTGCGGGCGGTCCCGCCCTACGCCAAGGCGCCACTGCGCCGGCGGCTCTTGCCGCAGGGGCGCAGCCGACGGCCAGCTTCGCGCAGGTCTTTCAGGTATCTGGCCACCCGACAGAGGATCGCGTAGCGCAAACGCCGGAGGCTGATGGCGCTTTGGAGGTGAAGCGCCAGAGCACTGCGACCTCTGATCAGCAGGCCGGCGAGGCGGATGAGCAGGCCGAGGACGGGCCGGGAGGCGCGGGGGACATACCCGAGGCCTCCGATGAGGCGGCGGATTTAGACGCGGCTCCGCTGGCTGAAGACAACCCCCAGCGGGCTGTGATCGAACCCGAGAGGCGAAAGACGATGGCCCCCCGATCGATGGAACCATGGCAGGTAGAGCAGGGGGTCGAGTCGCCGTCGGCACCTCGGCCAACGCCGGACGGTCGCAACATCGAATCACTCCGGGGACCACAGGACGTTCTGCCAGCGGACAGGGATGGGACTCGGCCCTGGGAGGCTGACGAGCGATTCAGCGAGATCAACACCCCGGTCTTGTCGACGGAAATAAGTGAGCCTCTGGCTGTGCAGGTGGCCGGTAGCACCAATACTGACCCGGATTTTGCTTCAATGACCGCCGTGACGAAGGCGCCCCGGACGGTTCCCGCCGGAGGGCAAAATGACCGTGGCAGGGTGAGCGCCAGTCCCGACTCCGAAGAACCGGAGATGACGAGGCGGTTGGAGAACCCAATACGATCCGGCCTTCCGACGCTCGCCGCAGAGCCCATTGAAATGCCCGCCGATCCTCCTGCCGCGACCGATGGGACCATCGAGCAGCCTTTGCGAACGCAAGCTGTGGCGAAGGACGTCGGTAGTACCAATTTGACCGAGAGCGGTTCTACCCAAACCGACGCGCCGTCACTCCTCGCCGTTAAAGCGAATGATCGTGGCTTCGATGAAACGCAGCCTGACGCCCCTTCGCAGGTCGACAGAACGCACAACGCCCGTCCGCTGAACACGCTCAGCTCAAGCCGCATGGAGCCGCGGAACGTCCAGGTTCGGGCATCGACTGATTCTGTTTCGATGGGTCTCAAGGACGGGCCAGGTTCCAATGACGCCAGGCTCCAGCCGGCTCCTGAGACATCGAAAGCTGAGGACCCGCCCGGTGCACCTAGCGCTGCTGAGCCAGAGCACTGGAACTCCGCGCGCAAAGGATTTGTTGCGGTCGAAAGGGTGCCCGGAGGCGTGCGAACTCACGAACTTGATGCGAAAATTCCGCCGAGGCCTGCCCTTTCTGAGCCGCATGCGACCTCCCCAAGACAGAGGGGCCCCGAGCGTGGTGCCGCTGCCCTCGAGACTGACGTCCGGCCGGCTGGCACTGCTCGCCTGAAACTGCATTCGAGCCCGACGATCAGTCGGGATCCTCCGGATCAGCAGCAGGTACAAACTGCGGCTCCATTGATCGAACGCGCCAGTCCCGGTGATCACGCCGATGATCCCATTGCCAAGATGCACCCGACACCTCGCGCTACAGGTCGCACTGCTGTGGACCTCAGGCCGCATGCTCCCGAACCTGAGCGCTTCCAGAGAAGAGTTCTTCCCCCAGAAGTCTCTGTAGTCCCGCAGTCCAATCGCCCAGGCGGATCAACGCAGGAAACGCAGGACATGCCCGATCTCGCGCTGCCAAGCCATTCTCGTGCGCGCGAAGCCACCGCGAGGGTGCCGATCCAGACCGGCGACGACGCGAGGCCATTGCACAAATCACGTGGTCAGGAGCTGGGTGTCCGCCCTATCCAAGCGGGAGGAGCGTCGAGCCCTTCCTCTATTGAGCACGGCGTGGGCCGTCCGAACGCTTCAGATCAGGCAAGACAATCCGCTTTGCCTGCAGCCCTGCCGTCGCAATCCGCCACTGAGAAACGGCCCGTGAACCGGCCGAACTTTGCTCGCTCCGGCACTCCCGAGCCAGTGGATGTCCGGCAAAGACCAATGGATTCTGGTCGAACCCTGCGCATCACCCGCCCGACCGAGGCTCTGACAGCAGAGCCGACCCCGGGAAAGTCTGGCCATCTTGAAGCCGCCATGACGCGTCAACCGGGCAACGAAGGGCAAGCCCGTGTCGCGTGGACTGTGGAGACCAAGACGCCCGACAACCCGCTGCCGGATCATGCGGCGCGACCGCTGAGGCCTGTGTCAGCGGACTTGCTGGCGCAACAGGTCGCGCAATCCAAGGTCGTGGGCGCCAGCCCCGAGCTTGAAAGATTGTCGACTGCAGGCGCACCCATGTCTGAAATCGACACCGACGAACCGCAGCCCGACGCGGTGAACCTGGCAAGCGTTAACCGGCCAAGGCACGCCAGCCTGGGTCTCGCCGAAACACCGGGAAAGCCTATGGCACCGACCTCGAAGGACCTGTCTGAGGTGCGGTCAACGAGTGCGCCTGTCGAAGTCGAACGCCAAATCGCGGCACCTGCGCGGGACCAGACTGATTTCAGCGATCGGATCACTCGATTCGCCGCCCTTTCATTGGAAGGTCCGACGCAGAAGGACACCGTGATGGCCGCACCCAGAGAAATCGAGGGTGAGAACCGTCTGATGGCGCCGCCAAAAGGGGCGCTTGAGACAGCCGACGCTCCGAAACCGATGGTGGCCGCGCCGCGAATTGGGCCAGACCAGACGCGGCCGACAGCCCAGTTCGCTGTAGTCGCCCCCATGCCAGAGACGCAGGCTCTTCCGATGGCAGACCCGGCAACGGCCTCCAGGGAGCCTGGGCTTCAGGGGGGGCCTCCGCCTCATGCAGCGCAGGCCATGGCCCGCGATATTGCCCAGCAGTTGGCGCCGGTCCTGCGCGCCGTGCCCAGAGAATTCACCGAGATCACCCTCAGGCCGGACGAGCTGGGCCGCGTGCAGATGCGGATGAGTGGTCAGGACGGGCAGATTCTGCTGCAGGTGGTGGCCGAGCGGCCGGAAACCCAGGACCTGATGCGGCGCCACATCGACGTGGTCGAGCGGGCGTTCCGCGAGCTTGGCTACACCGATATCGCCTTCGAGTTTTCCACCTCGGGCCAGCAGAAGCGCCGGCCCGGGCCTGAGACGCCCTTGCCGGAGGCCGATATCACCGGCGACCCGGCCGAGGAAACACCGCCCGAAGCGCAGTCCGAGCCGGCCCGGACCGCCACCACGCGCCTCGACATTCGTGTATAGGAGAGACAGATGATCACCGCCACCAGCCCGACGGCCCAGAACATGGCGCAGTTTCAGCCCAGCGCGAGAGGTGCGTCGACCACCGGGGCGCTCTCGTCGGATTTCGACACTTTCCTGCAGATGCTGACCGCACAGATGCGCAACCAGGATCCGCTGAACCCGCTCGATTCGACCGAATTTGCCTCGCAACTGGCGACCTTTTCCTCGGTCGAGCAGCAGGTGGTCACCAACGACCTGCTGAGCGGCATGATCACCCTGATGGAAGTGGGAGGTCTCGGCGACATGGCCGGCTGGGTCGGGCGAGAGGTGCGCACGGACGCGCCGGCGTTTTACGACGGCACTTCGTCCATTCCGCTTGCGGTCGGGACGTCACCGTTGGCGGAAGAGGCCTTCCTCGAGGTCCACGATCTGCAGGGCAATCTGGTGCAGCGTCTGCCAATCGATGTGGACCAGACCGAGATGGACTGGACCGGTCTGGATGACAGCGGCACACCGCTTCCCGACGGCCATTATGTCTTTGTCGTCGATAACTTTTCGCGCGGCGAATCGATTGGTCTGTCACCGGTTTCCAGCTATCAGCAGGTCGACGAAGCGCGCATCGAGAACGGCCAACTGGTGCTTATCGTCGAGGGCGGCCAGTCCGTTGACATGGGAAATGTCACCGGCATTCGCGCTTTCAGCTGAATCCTAACCCGAAAGCCGGCTTTTTGGGCAATGGAAATCGGCCAGGTGATGCATACTGGTGACAAAAGACCCTACGTCACCCGTATCTGTTGCGCGATTGCCGCAGGCCGCGCACCCTCCGGAATTGACGGCTTTTTCCCGACGAACGGGTTTGAAACCACACGGCCTTCATAGTAGGTTCTTCCCGCGTGGGGTGATTGTTCACCCGAGAATGTCTGGAGAACATTATGAAGAAATTTGCCATGGCAGCGACGGCTGCTCTTTTTGTCACGGCCGTGCCTGCTGTTGCTCAGCAGACCGACACCGCCGCCAATCCCTTTCTGTCCACTCAAGGCACCACTGAACTGATTGTTGTCGGCGGCGTCACCATGCTGACGATCCTCGCGGCTACCTCCAACGGCAGCGGCAGCTCGTCCGGTACCGACTGAGTACATTTCTACTGCTGAACACGGATGCGGCGGCCGATTGGCCGCCGTTTCTGCGTCTGGGGACTGGAGCTTTGCCTGTTTGGCGGTCAAGCCAGCGGCAGCAGCACCGCCGCGGTGACAAACCCCGCGAAAAGACCGGCGGCCAGATAGGCCCAGCGGGCGGCGCGATTGCGATCCTGCGCCGGTTCCGAGTTGCGTTCGGCCTCTGACAGCAGCGCCTTTTCCACCAGCGCTGGCAAGCGCGGGCCGAAGCGCGCGAGAACCTGAGCGGTGCGGGCGAGATCGCCAGCAAAGGCGCGCGGGCCGAGGCTGCCGCGGATATAGTCCTCGACAATCGGATGGGCCACTTCCCAGATGTTCATGCGCGGGTTCAAAGCGCGCGCCACACCTTCGACCACCACCATGGTGCGCTGCAGCAGAATCAACTCGGTGCGGGTCTCCATGCCGAAGCGTTCGGTGACCTCGAAGAGGTAGGACAGCAGCTTGGCCATGGAAATCCGTGTCGCATCCATGCCGAAGATCGGCTCGCCGACCGCACGCAGGGCGCGGGCGAATTCATCGACATTGCGGTCGGCGGGCACATAGCCGGCCTCGAAGTGCACCTTGGCCACCCTTTGATAATCCCGGCGGATGAAGCCGAAGAGGATCTCGGCATAGACCCGGCGGGTGTATTCGTCGATATGGCCCATGATGCCGAAGTCATAGGCGATGATGTCGCCGTTGGCCGCGACCTTGAGGTTGCCGGGGTGCATGTCGGCGTGGAAATAGCCGTCGCGCAGGGCGTGGTTGAGAAACAGTTGCAGCACCCGTTCGGACAGCGCCACGCGGTCATGGCCGGCAGCGTCCAGCGCGGCATTGTCGCCCAAGGGTATCCCCTCGGCCCAGCCCATGGTCATCACCCGGCGGTCCGACAGGTGCCACTTGATCTCGGGCAGCTGGAAGCCTTCGTCGTCCTTTGTGTTGGCAGCAAATTCCGAGGCGGCGGCGCTTTCGAGGCGCAGGTCGAGCTCGCCCATCACCACGCCTTCGAAATGCCGGATCACCTCCATCGGGCGCAGTCGCCGCGACGAGGGTGACAGCACATCGACGCATCGGGCGGCGAAGTAGAAGGCGTCGATGTCGTGCCGGAAGGCGCGTTCGATGCCGGGGCGCAGCACCTTGACCGCAACGGTTTCGCCGGTTTCGCGCACGACGGCCTTGTGCACCTGGGCGATCGAGGCGGCGGCCACCGGCGGGCTGATTTCCGAGAAGATCACATCGGCCGGGCGGCCCAGGGCCTGGGTGATGCTGGCGCGGGCGGTCTCGACGGTGAAGGGCGGCAGCTTGTCCTGCAGCACGCGCAGCTGCAACGCTAAGTCCTCGCCCACCACGTCGGGGCGGGTTGAGAGGATCTGGCCGAACTTGATATAGGCCGGGCCCATGGCCGTCAGCGCGCGGGTCACCGGCGGCAGGCTGGGGTCGCCGCGATAGCCCAGCCATTTGAACGGCCAGCCCAGCGTCTTGGCGGCGATCCGCAGCGACGGCGGCGCGTCAAAGGCATCGAGCACGTCGTTCATTGCGCCGGTGCGTTCCAGCGTGGCACCGGTGCGGATCAGGCGAAAGATATTGTGCGGTCCGCGCATCAGAGCTTCCAGCCGGAATGCAGGCAGGCGACGCCCAGGGTCAGGTTGCGATACTTGGCCTGCTCGAAGCCGGCGGTGCGCACCATCTGCAGAAAGGTCTCCTGGTCGGGGAAGCGGCGGATCGACTCCACCAGGTATTGATAGCTGTCGCGGTCATTCGCGATCACCTGGCCCATCGCCGGGATGACGTTGAAGGAATAGCGGTCATAGGCCCATTGCAGCCCGGGGTTCGGGATCTGGCTGAATTCCAGCACCATGAGCCTGCCGCCGGGGCGCAGCACGCGGTAGGCCTCGGCCAGCGCCTCTTCGGGGCGGGTCACGTTCCTTATGCCGAAGCTGATGGTGTAGACGTCGAAGGTATTGTCCGGAAAGGGCAGGGCCATGGCGTCGCCCACCACCCAGTCGAGGCTGCCGGCCATCTGTTCGGCCTCGGCGCGCTTGCGGCCTTCGACCAGCATCGGTTCGGTCAGGTCGAGCACGGTGGCATGGCCGCGCCCGGCGCGTTTGAGAAAGCGGAACGAAATGTCGCCTGTGCCGCCAGCCACATCCAGCAGCTTCTGCCCGACGCGCGGTGCCAGCCAGTCCATCATCGCATCCTTCCAGATGCGGTGAATGCCCATCGACATGGCGTCGTTCATCACGTCGTAGCGCGAGGCCACGGAATTGAAGACGCCCTGCACCCGGCCGGCCTTTTCCGTCTCGGGCACCGTCTGATAGCCGAAATGCGTTGTCTTCTGCTCGTCGTCGCTCATGGGGCTTGCCGTTTTATTGTCTCCCGCTTTCTTATAGAGCGCTGAATGGCCGTTACAATGCGGCCCCCCTAACGGAAGGCGCCCTGATGCCCGAATTGCCCGAAGTCGAGACGGTTCGTCGCGGTCTGGCCCCCGTGATGGAGGGCGAGGTCATGGCGCAGGTGGCGGTCAACCGGCCCGATCTGCGCTGGCCCTTCCCTGAAAGGATGGCCGAGCGGCTGGCGGGGCAGAAGGTACTGCGGCTGCGGCGGCGGTCGAAATACATCCTGGCCGACCTTGGCAGTGGCGAGACGCTGCTTGTTCACCTCGGCATGTCGGGGCGCATCCTGATTTCGGGCGATCCGCTGGGGCGTTTCGTGCATGACCACCCGGCGCCGGAAAAGCACGATCACGTGGTCTTTGACATGGCCAACGGCGCGCGGATCACCTTCAACGATCCGCGCCGCTTCGGCGCGATGGACCTGATGGAGACCGCGCGCGCCGAAGAGCATCCGCTGCTGGCCAAGCTGGGGCCGGAACCTCTGGGCAACCAGTTTGGCGAATCCGTCCTGGTTGCGGCGCTCAGGGATCGCAACACGCCGATCAAATCGGCGCTTCTGGATCAGAAAATCGTCGCCGGATTGGGCAATATCTACGTCTGCGAGGCGCTCTTCCGCACCGGAATTTCGCCGCGGCGCAAGGCGCGGCAGATTTCGGCGGCCCGTGCCGCGACCCTGGTGCCGGCGATCCGCGAGGTGCTGACCCAGGCGATTGCCGCTGGTGGCTCGTCGCTCAAGGATTTCCGCCAAGCCGATGGCGAGCTTGGATATTTTCAGCACAGCTTCGATGTCTACGGCCGCGAGGGCGAGCCCTGTCGCACCCCGGGCTGCACCGCCACGGTGGCGCGGATCGTGCAATCCGGCCGCTCGAGCTTCTACTGTCCGGCTTGCCAAAGATAGGTTGAACCGCACATTCAGAGTGATAAGCACGTGAAATCGACCGAAACAACGGAAAGCATCTGACATGGCCTATGAGACGATCACCGTCGAAGTAGAAGACCACGTTGCCACCATCACCCTGAACCGGCCCGACGCACTCAACGCGCTCAACTCGCAGTTGCTGCGGGAGCTCTGCAAGGCGCTGGGCGAGGCATCGGCGAACGACAAGGTGCGCTGCATCATTCTCACCGGCTCGAACAAGGCCTTCGCCGCCGGTGCCGACATCAAGGAAATGGCGGACAAGTCCTTTGTCGAGGTGTTCAGCGAGGATTTCTTCAGCAAGGAACATCAGGCGATCACTGCCGTTCGCAAACCGATCATCGCCGCCGTCGCGGGCTATGCGCTGGGCGGCGGCTGCGAACTGGCGATGATGTGCGACTTCATCATCGCCGCCGACAACGCCAAGTTCGGCCAGCCCGAGATCAACCTGGGCGTGATTGCCGGCATTGGCGGTACGCAGCGTCTGACCCGTCTGGTGGGCAAGTCCAAATCGATGGACATGCACCTGACCGGCCGCTTCATGGACGCCGAAGAGGCCGAGCGCGCCGGGCTGGTCAGCCGCGTCGTCCCGGCCAAGAAGCTGATGGAAGAGGCCCAGGGCGCGGCGCAGAAGATCGCCGAAAAGAGCATGCTGGCCACCATGGCCGCCAAGGAGGCGGTGAACCGCGCCGAGGAAGTTTCGCTCTCCGAGGGGCTGCTCTTCGAGAAACGGCTGTTCCACTCGCTCTTTGCGAGCGAAGATCAGAAGGAGGGCATGGCCGCCTTCCAGGAAAAGCGCGAGCCGCAGTTCCGCGACAAATAGACCAGAGATCGCAAAGGCCGGGGTGCACGCACTTTTGGCCTTTGCAAGCGCGGCGATTTTGCTTATATCCCGCCGCCATACATGCGCGTGCAGCCCGCTCGGCTAGAATCATCCCCGGTGACATCCGTCCGGGCCGGTCTGGCATCGCGTTATCGACATACCAGACCCGCGAAAGGGAAGATCAGCATGGCCAATACGCCCCAGTCCAAGAAACGCGCTCGCCAGAACGAAAAGCGCTTTGCCATCAACAAAGCTCGCCGTTCGCGCATCCGCACCTACCTGCGTCAGGTCGAAGAGGCGATCGCCTCGGGTGACAAGGATGCGGCCACCAAGGCGCTCCGCGAAGCCCAGCCCGAACTGATGCGCGGCGTGACCAAAGGCGTCATGCACAAGAACACCGCCTCGCGCAAAATGTCCCGCCTGTCGGCACGGGTCAACGCGCTCGGCTAAGCCGAAAAAGTGACGTAAAGTTAGTTAAAGCGCCCCTTGGGGCGCTTTTTTTCGTGCAAAATCAATGGGTGCATTCCGGCATAGTGGCAAAGTTGCACAGGGCTGGGGATTCTTTTTCAGCTCATGCCGAGTCAACATTTAGTTTCGGTTGCCGCTCTGCGGGAGAGGTTGCTAGGTTCGGTCTTGCGAGTCAGCTCGCACTGGGGGGACAGGCGGAACCAGTCGATTTGCACCGACTGAAATTGTTGTCGACAGCGCCGTGAAAGGCCGTGTCGACACCAGACTAGAGCATTCTGCTCGAAGCCATGTCCAAGACAGACACACTTGGGTCGTCAGACCGAATCCCGGACTCCATGAGCTCCGGACACGACAGGTGTTTCTATAGGATGGCTGGTGTTGCCGGGTTTGCCCGGCAAGGGGACCACCTGCCATATTTTTTAGCGCCGGTTGTCGAAAGACAGCCGGATACATGGGAACGGACGCAGGGACACATGACAAAAGACCAGTGGGGAGCACTACAGGGGCAGTTGCGCGAGACCGTTGGAGTAAACAACTTCACCAATTGGATCGAGCCTTTGGAATTCGAAGGGGTGACGGACGGGGTGGCACATTTCAATGTGCCGACAAGCTTTCTGGGGAACTACGTGCAGCGGAATTTTGGGGATCTGCTGCTCTATGCTATGACCAACGCCGGGGCAGATGTGCGCCGGATCGAGTTCGACGTGCCGGCCAACAAGGCCAGCATGCCGGCCGTTTCGCGGGCTGCCAACTCGCCCGAACGGACCGGACAGAAACAGACCAAGGCGGCACAGTCGATGACAACGCGTGCGGATCTGGCCGACCTGCTGCCGAGCGCACCGCTCGACAAGCGGTTCACCTTTGACACATTCGTCGTCGGCAAGCCGAACGAACTGGCCCATGCCGCCGCGCGCCGGGTTGGCGAGGGGGGAGAAGTGACCTTCAACCCGCTGTTCCTTTACGGCGGCGTCGGTCTCGGCAAGACGCACCTGATGCATGCCATCGCCTGGGAGCTGAAATCCCGGTCGCCGCATCTCAACGTGCTCTATCTTTCGGCCGAGCAGTTCATGTACCGCTTCGTTCAGGCGCTGCGCGACCGCAAGATGATGGACTTCAAGCAGATCTTCCGCTCGGTCGATGTGCTGATGGTCGATGACGTGCAGTTCATCGCCGGCAAGGACAGCACGCAGGAGGAGTTCTTTCACACCTTCAACGCGCTGGTCGACCAGAACAAGCAGATCATCATCTCGGCCGACCGCGCCCCGGGCGAGATCAAGGACATGGAGAACCGCATCCAGTCGCGTCTGCAGTCGGGCCTCGTGGTCGATCTGCATCCGACGGATTACGAGCTTCGGCTCGGCATCCTGCACTCCAAGCTGGCGACGCACCGGCTGCAATATCCCGAGCTCGAGCTCGACGAAAAGGTGCTCGAGTTTCTCGCGCACCGGATCTCGACCAACGTTCGGGTGCTCGAAGGGGCGCTGACGCGGCTCTTTGCCTTTGCGTCGCTGGTGGGTCGTCCGATCACCATGGAGCTGACCCAGGATTGCCTCGCGGATGTTCTGCGCGCCTCGGAACGCAAGATCACCATCGAGGAAATCCAGCGTCAGGTGGCCGAGCACTACAACATCCGCATGTCCGAGCTGATCGGACCCAAACGTTTGCGGGTCTTTGCCCGGCCGCGTCAGGTGGCGATGTATCTCTGCAAGCAGCTCACCAGCCGCTCGCTGCCCGAGATCGGCCGCCGCTTTGGCGGACGTGACCACACCACCGTCATGCACGGGGTGCGGCGCATCGAAGAGCTCAAGGTGCAGGACGGCCAGATCGCCGAAGATCTTGAAATGCTGCGTCGGACGCTCGAAGCGTAAGCAGGAAAGCACGATCGGCGGGCCGCGTTCATTCTTGGCCCGCCGTGCCCTTGACGCCCCTGTCAAACCATTGGAAACCTCTCGCAATTGCCCGAAAAGGGCTTGGAGCGCTGGGGGGATGCGGCTAACGTGCCGGTCCCGGGCTTTCGGAGGGACAGGGTTATGAAATTCAGCATCGAACGCGGCACATTGCTCAAGGCAGTGGCGCAGGCGCAATCGGTCGTCGAGCGGCGCAACACCATCCCGATCCTTGCCAATGTCTTGATCGAAGCCGAAGGCGACACCGTGTCCTTTCGCGCCACGGACCTCGATATCGAGGTGGTCGACAAGGCCCCGGCCCAGGTCGAACGCGCCGGCGCCACCACGGTGGCCGCGGTCACACTGCACGAGATCGTCCGCAAGCTGCCCGACGGCGCGCTTGTGACCCTGGCCGAAGAGGGCGCTTCCGGGCGGCTCACGGTCGAGGCCGGGCGCTCGAACTTCTCGCTGGCGACCCTGCCGCGCGAGGATTTCCCGGTGATGGCCTCGTCTGAATATTCGTCTAACTTCTCAGCCCCGGCGCCGGTGCTGCGGCGGCTGTTCGACAAGTCGAAATTCGCGATCTCGACGGAAGAGACGCGGTATTACCTCAACGGTGTCTACATGCACGTGGCCGATGGCGAAGACGGCAAGGTGCTGCGCTGCGTCGCCACCGACGGCCACCGTCTTGCCCGGATCGATGCGCCGCTGCCCGAGGGCGCGGCCGATATGCCCGGCGTGATCGTCCCGCGCAAGACCGTGGGCGAGATGCGCAAGCTGCTCGACGATGACGACATGGAGATCGCGGTCTCGGTGTCCGAGACCAAGGTGCGCTTTGCCACGCCGGACATCATGCTGACGTCGAAGGTGATCGACGGCACCTTCCCGGATTACACCCGGGTGATCCCGCAGGGCAACACCCGCAAGCTCGAGGTCGACGCCAGCGATTTTGCCCGCGCGGTGGACCGGGTGGCGACGGTATCGTCGGAACGCTCGCGCGCGGTGAAGATGTCGCTGGACGAGGATCGGCTGATCCTGTCGGTCAATGCGCCCGACAGCGGGGCCGCCGAGGAGGAACTGGCCGTGGCCTATGGCGACGAACGGCTCGAGATCGGGTTCAACGCGAAATACCTGCTGGAGATCGCCAGCCAGGTGGACCGCGAGAACGCGGTGTTCATGTTCAACTCCGCCGGCGACCCGACGCTGATGCGCGAGGGCAATGACACCAGCGCGGTCTATGTCGTCATGCCGATGCGGGTCTGACCCTTCACTGTCGCTCGTTGTTTCAGCACCCCCGCGCGAACAGCGCCGCAGGCGCCGCGCGATCGCCGACCCGCACCCCGGGGCGGCGATTTGGTTGCCGTTTGCGCATCGTTCAGATTTTGTCCTGACACGTCGAGATAAAGCGGGCAGAACTGACCTGGCATCGCCACCCCGCGGGTCGGCGATCGCGCGGCTTGCGCTGCATGTCTGAGCCATGTCCACGCATCTGACCCACCTCAAACTCTCCCATTTCCGCTCGCACAAGCGCGTGGAGATGGTCACCGACGCCCGCCCCGTCGCGCTTTACGGCGCCAATGGCGCCGGCAAGACCAATATCCTCGAGGCGGTCTCCCTGCTCTCGCCCGGCCGCGGGTTGCGCCGCGCCAGCGCCGAAGAGATGACCCGTCGCCCAGAGGCGCTGGGCTGGAAGATCACCGCCGGCCTTCAGGCCGACGCTCGTCCGCAAGAGATCGAGAGCCTGTCAGAGCGCGGCGCCGCGCGGCAGGTCAGGATCGACGGCAAACCCGCCAGCCAGATCGCCTTGGGCAAACTCGCCCGAGTGCTTTGGCTCATCCCCTCGATGGACCGGCTCTGGATCGAAGGCGCCGATGGCCGCCGCCGGTTTCTCGACCGCACCACGCTCAGCTTCTTTCCCGACCACGCCTCTGCCGTGCTCGACTACGAAAAGGCGATGCGCGAGCGCAATCGCCTGCTCAAGGACCAGGTGCGCGACGCCCATTGGTATGCCGCGCTCGAGGCGCAGATGGCCCGCTCCGGCGCGGTAATCCATGCCAACCGCCAGGCGGCGCTGGCACGCATCGCCAAGGCCCAGGCCGACACCGAAACCGCTTTTCCGGTCAGCGAACTGGAGCTCACCGCCACCGAAGGCGAGATGCCCGCCAGCGAGGCCGACCTGCGCGCCGCGCTGGCCGAGAGCCGGTTCCGCGATCTCGCCACTGGCCGCGCTATGGTCGGGCCGCACCGGGCCGAGTTGCACGCCGTTTTTGCGGCCAAGGGCGTGCCGGCCCGCGACTGTTCCACCGGCGAGCAGAAGGCGCTGCTGATCTCGCTGATCCTCGCCAATGGCCGGGCGCTGGCGCAAGAGACCGGCAGCCCGCCGATCCTGCTGCTCGACGAGGTCGCGGCGCACCTCGACGCGAACCGCCGCGCCGCGCTTTATGACGAGATCACCGCTCTTGGCGCCCAGGCCTGGATGACCGGAACGGGACCCGAGCTTTTCGCCGATCTGGGCGACCGGGCGCAACGTTTCGAGGTCAGCGAAACCGGCGGCGAATCCGACGTCGCGGCAGGCTGAGACCCGCCGGCTGACACACAAAATCTTGTGGCATCTGCGTGACATATACGCAAAAACCGCATATATTCCGGGCAAGAGAAAAAGAAGGCTACGCATGTCCGAGCAAGTACAACCCGCACCCGAATATGGCGCGGATTCGATCAAAGTTCTCAAAGGCTTAGAAGCAGTCCGCAAACGCCCCGGCATGTACATCGGGGATACGGACGATGGCTCTGGCCTGCATCACATGGTCTACGAAGTTGTGGACAACGGCATCGACGAGGCGCTGGCCGGTCATGCCGACTATGTTCACGTGAAAATTCACGCCGACAACTCGGTCTCGGTGCGCGACAACGGCCGGGGCATCCCGACCGACATCCACGAGGAAGAGGGCGTTTCGGCGGCCGAAGTCATCATGACCCAGCTGCACGCCGGCGGCAAATTCGACAGCAATTCCTACAAGGTTTCCGGCGGCCTGCACGGCGTCGGCGTCTCGGTTGTCAACGCGCTCTCGGTCTGGTTGGAGCTGCGGGTCTGGCGCAACGGCAAGGAGCATTTCGCCAAGTTCGAACATGGCGAGACCACCGAGCATCTGCGCGTCACCGGCGACTGCGGTGACGAGACCGGCACCGAGGTGCGCTTTCTCGCCTCGACCGACACCTTCTCGAACCTCGACTACGATTTCCACATCCTGGAAAAGCGCCTGCGCGAACTGGCCTTCCTGAACTCCGGCGTGAAGATCATCCTCGAAGACGACCGCCCTGCCGAGCCGCTGCATATCGAGCTGTTCTACGAAGGCGGCGTCAAGGAATTCGTCAAGTACGTCGACCGCCACAAGCATCCGGTGATGCCCGAGCCGATCTATGTCAACGGCGAGCGGGACGACATCGGCGTCGAAGTCGCTATGTGGTGGAACGACAGCTACCACGAGACCGTGCTGCCCTTTACCAACAACATCCCCCAGCGCGATGGCGGCACCCACCTGGCCGGCTTCCGCGGCGCGCTGACCCGGACGATCCAGAAATACGCCCAGGAAACCGGCATCGCCAAGCGCGAGAAGGTCAACTTCACCGGCGACGACGCGCGCGAAGGCCTGACCTGCGTGCTGTCCGTGAAGGTGCCCGATCCGAAGTTCAGCTCGCAGACCAAGGACAAGCTGGTCAGCTCCGAGGTGCGCCCGGCGGTCGAGAACCTCGTCGGTGAGAAGCTGTCCGAATGGTTCGAGGAAAACCCGAACGAAGCCAAGCAGATCGTCGGCAAGATCATCGAGGCCGCGCTGGCCCGCGAAGCCGCCCGCAAGGCGCGCGAACTGACCCGGCGCAAGACGGCGATGGACGTGAACTTCCTTGCCGGCAAGCTCAAGGACTGCTCGGAAAAGGACCCGGCCAAGACCGAGCTCTTCCTCGTCGAGGGTGACAGCGCCGGCGGCTCGGCCCAGACCGGCCGCGATCGTGGCACTCAGGCGATCCTGCCGCTCAAGGGCAAGATCCTCAACGTCGAGCGGGCGCGCTTCGACCGGATGCTGGGCAGTCAGGAGATCGGCAACCTGGTGATGGCGCTCGGCACCGGCATCGGCCGCGACGAGTTCAACATCGCCAAGCTGCGCTACCACAAGATCGTCATCATGACCGACGCCGACGTCGACGGCGCGCACATCCGCACGCTCTTGCTGACCTTCTTCTACCGTCAGATGCCCGAGCTGATCGAAGGCGGCTATCTCTATATCGCCCAGCCGCCGCTCTACAAGGTGTCGCGCGGCAAGTCCGAGGTCTATCTCAAGGACCAGGCGGCGATGGATGATTACCTGATGAATCAGGGGGTTGAGGGCGCAGTTCTGAAACTCTCCGGCGGCGAGGAGATCACCGGTCAGGACCTTCTGCGGGTGGTCGAAGAGGCGCGCCAACTCAAGCGCGTGCTCGACGCCTTCCCGACGCATTACCCGCGCCACATCCTCGAACAGGCGGCGATTGCCGGCGGCTTCGTGCCCGGTGCGGTCGATGCCGATCTGCAGGGCGTGGCCGACAAGGTGGCGCAGCGGCTCGACCTGATCGCGCTGGAATACGAAAAGGGCTGGCGCGGCCGCATAACTCAGGATCACGGCATCCGTCTCGCCCGCATCCTGCGCGGCGTCGAAGAGGTGCGCACCCTCGACGGCCCGATGCTGCGCTCCGGCGAGGCGCGCCGCACCGGCAGCTTCACCGAGTCGCTGCAGGAGATCTACGGCCAGGCGGCAACGCTGCACCGCAAGGATCGCCACCAGATGATCTACGGCCCGCTCGACCTGTTGAAGGCGATCCTCGAAGAGGGCGAAAAGGGCAACACCCTGCAGCGCTACAAGGGCCTGGGCGAAATGAACCCTGACCAGCTCTGGGAAACCACGCTGGACCCGGACGCGCGGACCCTGTTGCAGGTCAAGGTAGACGACGTGGCCGAGGCCGACGACATCTTCACCAAGCTGATGGGCGACGTGGTGGAACCGCGCCGCGAGTTCATCCAGAAGAACGCCTTGAGCGTGGAGAACCTGGACTTCTGAGGGCATGTAGGTGAGCGCATATTTTTTCGCGGCGCGCATATTTTTTCGCGTCGCAGGCGCGCGGATAGCGGAAAAATTGACCTGTTCTGAAAGGCTTAATGTGAATCCAGTAAGAGCGGAGCACATGAGCCTTGATCGATTACCACTTCCATGGGGCGACGACGACGGCTTCCCTCTCAACCCTTGTTAAGCCTCGCGATGTCGCATTGCCCATCATTGGTCCGCAAGCGGGCTGAGCCCCGCCCTGTCAGCATGTCATGCGCTCTTCGTTAGCTTGGCTTTGCCAGCACAGTCCGGGAAACGCACACAGCCGAAAAATGCTCCTTTGCGGCCGCGCCGTTCAACCAGTCATTTCGCTTCGCAGCAGGGATAGGCCTTTGGGGGTGTTGCCGTAATCACCGCAAACCAGATCTCACCGGACCGGAAGGCCGACACCGCAGGCCGGACAAGTCGGCATGCGAATGCCGCCGAGCTTCACGTGCTCGCAGCGATACCAGTCGCGACCGTCCTTTCCGGTCATGTGAAGCGGATGCCCATCCCCCGGATGAAGCGAAAAGTCCGCTATCCGCCGACTGCGCCTGAAATGGTTGAGACAGCTATTCGTCGATATTCATTCCTCACCCAGCATCTGACCAACCTCCGACACGAAGGGCGGACAGCCGACCTTCGCCGCACAGCGCATGAATGGCAGTGATGCGCGGGTAACGGTCGGGGAGGCTGATCTGGATGGCGAGGGGCAGCACAAAACCACCGCGCTGACCGACATTCTGTTGCTCGCACGCCGTTTCGACGAGACGTGACGCCACAGCGGTGCCTTTTTCGTGGCGTAGAATCCATGGTTCAGGTAGAGAATTTTTCAATTGGTGAACTGCCTGTGGACACGGGCGTTTTGTGATTGTGGCAATACTTCTGAAGAGAGGAGGCGAGCATGATGACGACACGGCAAATTCTCGCGCTCCTTAATTCGCATATTGAAGGTGACGAGGATCAGTTCCTTTCGGTCACGCTACAGATCGCGGCGCAGCAGGCCCGTGAGGGCAAGCCCGAAGACGCCGAGAAGTTGAAGCGCCTCGTGCAGAAAGCGCGCGATCAGCGCCGCCTCGGTTCTCCGGCTGGCGGGCAGACCCCGATTCCAATGGCTCGGCCGCGTGCCGAACTTCAGGGGCTTGTCGAAAGCACATATCCCAAAACGACCTTAGCAAGCATGGTGCTGGCAGATGAAGTCCGAATCCGTCTGGCCCGCGTGGTGCGGCAGCAGCAGGAGCGGGCCACACTTCGGGACTTCGGGCAGAAGCCAGCGACCCATCTGCTTCTGGTCGGGCCGCCGGGCACGGGCAAGACCATGACAGCCTCGGCGCTGGCCGGGGAACTCCGGCTGCCCTTGTTTACTGTCCGACTCGAATCCTTGTTCAGCCGCTATTTCGGCGAGACGGCAGCGAAAATGCGGGTGCTGTTCGATCAGATTGCGCAAACGAGAGGCGTTTATCTTCTCGACGAGTTCGACGCCATCGGCGCGCGCCGGGGCGATCCGAACGACGTGGGCGAAATCCGTCGGGTGCTTAACTCTGTGCTCGCCTTCATGGAAGAGCCGAACGCCACGGATAGCCTCGTGCTGGCTGCGACAAACCACGTTGAAATTCTTGACGAGGCGTTGGCGCGCCGCTTCGATGAAGTGGTTGAATACGTGTTGCCGGACCCTGCGGCTGCGCGCGCGATCATCGAAAAGCGGCTCGGCAAGTTCAAGTTGAATGCTCGGTCATGGTCCGCTTTGGCTCCCGCTCTTGACGGCTTGAGCCCCGGGGAATTGGTCCGGGCAGCGGATTCCGTTGTGAAAGATGCGATTATTGACGGTGAGACAAAGATTTCCGCTGACGCGCTTCGTTCGGCTCTGCATGATCGCCAGACGTTCAAGGGTAAGTTTCGGAAAGGCTCCGATCTTTAGAGTTTCCCTCCGAGCGTGCATAACTGGCCTATTGAATAGCAGAGCAGGTTCCAATGGCGGAGCAAGGTGATTTCGACGCACGCAAGCATGTGCACATTTCATTCGATGTTTTTCGGGATGGGATTGGCTATTCTTTTCCTCGGCGAAAGATTGAGCCCAAACCGCTTCGCGATGATTATGCGGCACATGCCAAAAGCCTCCTGGATCAACTAACCACAGCCCTGGGTGATATTCCTCTTGCAGGGCAGGATAACCGCTTGCCAGTGGCGGGACTAAAGGCAGGGGCTATAGTGGAGGTGGGCACTGTGCCACCGGCAGAAGATAGCCGCGTGCAAGCCGCTAAGCTGCCGAAGGGGTTGGAGTTCCCAACGCAGGAGGTCATTGTGCTGAGGTCAGAGCGGCGCGACGACCGAACTGAAAGCGCGCTTCTCTTTGTGCCGGATGATGCCCGAACCTTTTTGCAAGGTCGCATTCGCTCCTATGGGCAGCTGCGGGGCAATCAACCACCGGCAAATGTGGACAAGTTCGAGAAGGTCGAGACCATCCGTGCCGCAGAGGCCCACGCGCTGTTTGTCGGCAAAGTTGATTTCGCGTCCCCGGAACTCCTTTGGTGGGAGCTTTGGGTGCGACATGACGGCAGAATAGCCGAAGGGGTTGCTGCTGCCGCGCGGCTGGCGGAACTTGATGTGCACGAAGATCAGCTCCTTTTCCCCGATACCACGGTGCTGTTCGTTCATGCTTCTGCCGAGGGAATTACCGGATTCGTAGGGCGTATCCCGGGGGCCGTTGCAGAGATCAGGAAGGCAACAGGCACAATCGAACCCTTCCTCGACAGAGGCGCGAAGGGGCTCGGGCCGCAGGATTGGACCGCAGACCTCGCCAAGCGCATCGTCCCGCCGCCCCAGGGCGCGAATGCGGTCTGTGCGCTTGATACCGGCATCTCAGCGCAGCACCCGCTTATTGCTCCCGGTCTACGCGGTGCTTGGGCCTATGATATGGCTTGGGGTGCGGATGATCACCATCCCCGAGGGGGACATGGCACGCCTCTCGCAGGGTTGGCGCTTTATGGCGATCTTGAACCCCTAATGAACGACACACGGCAGGTGCAACTTACCCACGCAGTCGAGTCCATGAAACTGTTGCCGCCAAGAGGCTTTCCGAAGACGAAACCCCCGAGCTATGGGGTTGTAACTGAAGGCGCTGTTGCCTTGGTCGAAGCAGAGAGACCAAATGTGAGCCGCGCATTCTGTCTCGCTACTTCAGCTCGTGATTTTCCACCTGAGCGGCCGTCCAGTTGGAGTGGCGCGTTGGATCAGATCGCGTCGGGCTCTATGCCCGGCGATCAGGCAGAGGGGATTCCAGCGGCCGAGCGTCCGAAACGGCTAATGGTGGTCGCGACCGGCAACATGCCCGGTGGCAAGCTCGCCGATGTGCAGCGTTCGCACCCTCTCGAAGATCCGTCACAAAGCTGGAACGCACTCACCATCGGCGGGTTCACCCGCAAAGACACACCGCCGTCAAAACCGCCCGGGTTGAAGCCGGTGGTGCCTGCAAACCACCGCAGCCCATTTAGCTTGGGATCGCAATCGCTTTCGACTGACCTCACCCCGATCAAGCCAGAAGTGCTGTTCGAGGCAGGTAACATGATTGCCGATCCCTCCGAGGATTGCGGCTGGGAACCGTCGGTCTCACTTCTCACGCCTGGCTCCAATGTCGTGCACGAGCCGCTTGTGCCGTTCTGGGCGACCAGCGCAGCGGCGGGGATGGCAGGGCACTTCGTTGGCGCGCTGCAAGCCGCCTTGCCGGACCTATGGCCCGAGACGCACAGGGCACTGGCGGTTGATTCCGCGGATTGGCCCGAACCGATCCGCAGACTGCTGATCGGCAGGGGCGATCACTGGAAGACCGGCAAGAATGCGACCAAGGCCAAGAAACAGGAGATTCTTCGCGAAGTCGGATACGGGGTTCCCGACCTGCAACGCGCGATAAACTCGGCGAGCAATGACGTGACGCTGATTGCGCAGGCCCAGATCCAGCCGTTTGTGACCGGAGAGAGCGGTGGGCCGGTCTTCAACGAGATGCACTTCTATGACTTGCCGTGGCCCAAGGCGGCGCTTGAAAAGATCGAAAACGGCATCGTCACCATGAAAGTGACGCTCTCTTATTTTGTCGAACCGAACCTGTCCGGTCGTGCGGCGACCCGTCCCGAAACCTATCGTTCCTTCGGGCTTCGGTTTGCCATGAAGAAGCGAGGCGACACAAAAGAGCAGTTCAAGCGCCGGGTTTCAGGCCAGCAGGAGAAAGACGCGCCCGGACGGCAGCAAGAAGGTGATTACTGGCTACTTGGCTCGAATGCAGCGCAAGCGGGGTCTCTGCATTGCGACCTGTGGCGCGGGCGTGCGATTGACCTCGCCCTGCATGACGCTATCGGGGTCTTTCCCGTCACCGGTTGGTGGAAGACGCACGTCGGGCAAAAACGGTTCAACGATAAGGGGCGCTATGCGTTGGTGGTTTCCATTTCAGCACCCGGGCAAAACGTCGATATGCACTCTGAAATCAGTGCTATTGTCGCAGCGAAAATCGCTGCGACCGTCACAACCTAACTGCTGCGGCGCGTTGCCTTGGCTGCGCACTTTTGTTTCCAGCCCCTCGAGTTTGCGCCGATTATCTTTTGCGCGTAACACAAAGGTCCGCAGAGAACTGGGAACAGCCATGCCTCGCAACAAGCTCGAATGTCCGCAGAGGGCCGACATCGCTGCCGGACCAGATTACATATCTCGCGATGCTATATCGTAGTATCCACTCCCCGACGGACGTCTATCCCGAGGCGGGTTCGACATATGATTTATGTATCGAGCCTCACGAGTGCGCTTGCGAGCGCATGCTCAGCGACGAAACGCATCGCGTGTCCCGCCTCAATCTTCCTGAGCGCGGCCTCAATCTTGGTGCCGTAATGGGTCGTCTTCCAGTGCCGCGAGGCGGTGTTGGAGACGACCACGTAGTGGGTCTCGTCGGATACGGTATTCTTGAGGATACCGCCGCGGCGCGCAATCTCGTTACCGATCAACGAGCGCGGCCCCATGCTCATTTTGCCCGTCAGCACGAAGGTCTTCCCTTCGAGATCGATCGCGCCCGCATCGGTGATCGGATCGGTGGGCGACAACGCGCCACCAATGTTGGCAACACCCGTGTCGGCATGCCCGTCGGTCACAAGCTCGGCGATCCATTCCCGGATCTCCTCGGCCTCTTCCTCGTCAAGGACAGCATCGGCAAGCGCCTCGTCGACCGCCCAGCGCAAATGCACAAAGATCGGGGCCTTGGCGAGCGCCGGGTCTGAGTGGAAGCGGGCGTAAATTTTGCGCGCTTCCCCGGAGGTAATCCGGCCGTCGCAGATGATGCCTGCGCAGAAACCAAGGAATGTGTTGATGATGTCCTTCTCAGCTGCGTGCGCGGGGTCGTCGAGAGTTTCGCGCAGGGCCTCGCACTGGATGGAGATAGCGGTCATGAGATCGCCGCCCGAATCCTCGAGCGCCTCGGTGAGCATGTCGGTGATCCGGCTCTCGCCGGCGTCGCCGAAGAAGGCATCGATTTCCCGTGCCTCGGCAATGAGGCCCTCGTATTCGCCATCCTCTATCGCGTCCGAGGCCGCGATCCCCTCAAGGAACCCGAGCCAGTAGAAGCCGCGCTTACGCGTCGTGGCGGTGCGGTTGAAGCAATCGTAGGCTTGGTCCTCGCGCCACTGTTCGATGCGCGCCAGCGCCTGCTCCGACAGGGAGGGCTTGGGTCCCCTTCCAATATCTGCAACATCTGGGGCGACGGATGGCACCGTCGAAGGCTCCTCGAAGAGCCGCCCCTGCCGGGCATCGTTGGGCTCCGCCTTCGCGTCCGTCTTGGCGGCTTTCTTCGCCAAAGCCATTTCGGCCCGCTCGGCTTTCGCGGCCTCCTCGGTCTCGGCGGCGCGTGTTGCTGCCTCCTCAGCGGCTTTGCGAGCCCGCTCGACCGCCTCGGCGCGGGTCTGCTGACGCTCGGCTTCCTCGGTCTTCGCGCGCGCGAGCGCGGCGTCGAGCGCGGCGCGCAGCTTCTCGATCTGACCGCGGGGGTCGCGGAACCAGTCGGTCGACCAGATGCGATGGAAGTGCCAGCCAAGCCCTTCGAGCACCTGCTGGCGCAGCCGGTCGCGGTCGCGGCTCGAGCGCGAGCTGTGATAGGGCGCGCCGTCGCATTCCACAGCGAGGATGAAGCCGTAGGGCCAGTCCGGGTGGCGCACGCCGATATCGATCTTGAAGCCCGAGGCCCCGACCTGCGGAACGGCCTCGTAGCCCGCAGCCTCGATTTGGGCGATCACGAAATCTTCGAAGGGGCTGTCGGTCTCGCCGCGCTCGACCTGGATGTCGCCGAGCTGACCGGTCCGGGAGAATTCGAGCCACGCGCGGAGCATCTGCACGCCGTAGGCCTTGCCATCCGCCTGGATGTCGGTGGGCACCATCGAAGAGTAGGTGACGATCTTCTCCTTGGCGCGACTGAAGAGCACGTTCAGGCGACGGTGACCGTGCACCGAGTTCACCGGGCCGAAGCGCTGGTAGGTTTTGCCTGTCTCCGGGTCGGGTCCGTAGAGCGTCGAGATCATGATCACGTCGCGCTCATCGCCCTGGATCGTCTCGAGGTTCTTGACGAAGAACTCCTCGAGCCCGTCGTCCCTCTCCGCCCAGCGCTCGATATAGGCCTCGACATGCGGGTTGCGGGCGCGCTCGCGCTCGAACTCGGTGACGATGAGCTCGGTCTGGTCCTTGTTCATGGTTGCGAGGCCGAGAGAGCGCTCGGGGTGGTCGCGCATGTGCTGGATCGCTCCGGCCACGATGGCGCGCGCCTCAGGGATGTTGCGGCCCTTTCGATATTCGCCCTCGACCTTCACCAGCTCGACGCCGAGCTCCGGGTCGCCATCGCGGGCGGCCGGGAAGATGGTGAGCTGGCCGTCATAGACCATCTTGTTGGAGATCGCGATGAGGTTGAGATGGCGCGAGCGGTAGTGCCAGCGCAGCTGGCGCACTGGCGTGAAGGTCGTGTTCGCCATATCGAGGATGCTCTCGCTGTCGGTGCGAACATCTTCGTCCTCGTCGGAATCGTCGAGCACCTTGGAGAAGAAGTTGGTTGGCGGCAGCTGCTTGGTGTCGCCGACGATCACAACCTGGCGGGCACGCATGATCGCGCCCAGCGCGTTTTCCGGCGTCATCTGCGAGGCCTCGTCGATGACGACGAGATCGAAGGCGAACTGGCCGTGCAGGTATTGCGCCACGGCAAGCGGCGACATCATCCAGCAGGGTTTCAGATCGATCAGCGCGGCGCCGGCGCGCGCGGTGAGATCCCGCACGCCGACCCGGTTGCGCTGCTTGTTCAACTCGTGCCGGATCAGGCTCATCTCGGTATAGGTGCCGACCTTGCCAATGCCGTTGCCCACGGGCGGGTGGCTGTTCTCGATCAGCTCCTCGCGGATCGCGAGGCGGGAAAGATTGGTGAGCTCGCGATCGATCCGTGCGATGTCGCGGCGCAAGCGGTTGAGATCGGCACCGTCATAAGCATCCAGCGTGCGGCCGAAGCGCGCCTGCAAATGGTCGGTCAGGCTGCGCGCGTAAATCGCTTCGACAATCACCGGCAGGTTCGCGCGCTGAGTTTGCCCCTCTTCGCTCTGCACCCAGTCCGTCAGCGGCTGGAGTCCCCGCGCCTCAAGCGCGGCGAGCGCGCGCAGGAGACGCGCCTGATCGATGAGACCCTCGGCGCGGCGGGCGGCGACGTGGAGATCCGGCAGGCGGCTGGCCAGTGCGTGCAGGGCCGTTTCCGGATCATCGCCATCGGCACAGGGGAGGGCGAGCTCGCCCGCGACCGCGGCCGCTTCCCTGGCGAGCTCCTCGTGGCGAGCGAAGATCCGGTCCGCCTCTTCGATGAGGGAGCTGTCCGCCCCGCGGCGCATCAGCATGATGCCGGCACGCGGCTCGGGCAGCCCGGAAATGGCCTCGGCAATCAAGACTGCCGTGCGGATCTCCTCCGTCGCCTCGATGCTCGCGACCAGCTCTGCGGCACGGGAACTGTTCGCGGCAAGCTGCGCCTCGGCGCGACGGGCCCGCGCCTGGCGCGCGCGCTCGATCATCTCATGATCGAGCGTGCTGCGCCCCTTGAATGACAGACAGAGCCTGGCAGCCTCCTCGCGCTCGTCGCGCGCGCTCTTGAGCTTCTTTTCGGAGGCGTCGACGTCCGACACCAATCCGGAAAGTGAGGTTGACGGCATCTCAGCCTCGGCCACGAAATCCCTGAGCGGCTGGAGCGATCCGGTCTCGAGCGCGTAACGCAGGCGGTCGTCGCCCTGGGAGAGCTGTCCGATCGTCTCATGGAAGCTGGCCAGCGCGTCGAGCGTCTCGGGATCGCTGTCCACGCCACTAAAGAGCGCGCCGAGCTGCGTGGCAAGGCGTGTATCGGACGCAAAGGCGTCACGCTTCTCCGCCCAGCGGGCATAGTCGCGCAGTGCAGAGGCTGCGGCTGGACGCCCGACCTCGGGGTCTCCGCCCAGCGTCTCGCTATAGAGCGCCCAGGCGGCCTTGTAGCGGGCGGAGAGGAACCGGAAGAGCCCGGCATTGTCGATGGCGTCGGCCGCGGTCTTGAGGTCCGTGGACGCGTGGTTGCCGGCGCGCGGCAGGCGCTCGCGGAGCGTGTCGCGCTCCCGTGCCAGGGCGCGCTGGCTTGCGGATGCTTCCCGCGCGGTCGAGGGCACGAGGCGTGCCTCGTCAGGCTGCCGGCGGTCGAGCACCTCTGTCGGGGTGCGGAGCAGCCGTTCGATATCGAGGCGCAGGTCCGAGAGCGTCAGCCCCTCGCCTTCGGAGATTTTAGCCCAGCGTGCCGGGAGCGCGGTCGCCAGGTCGCGCCGGTGCGTGAGCGCCCCCCTGCGGCCATCGAGCCGCTCGATCTCAGCGGCCATGGCGGCCGGATCGATCGTGCCATTTTGGCGTCCGGCCATGTCGGCGGCCGAGGCAATGGTGGAATCGACTTCATCGTCTTCGGGATCGGTCAGGATTTCGACCAGAACAGCTGCCGCGGCCGTAGCCGCATCCCGGGCTTCGCAGACTTCAAAGGCGGCGCGGCGCATGTCTACATCGAGGAGCTGGTCGACGAGATCCGCGTCGGTGTCGGGGTTGCGGACGATGGCGGCCAGTGCCACCCGCGTCGGTGCAGCGCGGGCCAGCACTGGATCGTCCGGCAGGAAGGCGCGCAGCGGGCCGTCTTTGGTTTCGGTCCGGAATGCCTCAATGGCGCGTGCGAGCGCGGCGAGATCCGTGGCGATGTCCTCGGCCTCATCAGCGCGCAGTGGGGCCTTGCGAGCCTCCCGCCAGAGCGCGGCGATGCGGTCGGCATCGTGGAGCCGGTCGACAACCATGCGGGCGTCGCCTTCGATCTCGGTCCGGGTTTCCTTTTCAAGTGTTTCAGGGGCCGAAATCCGCAGACGCCGGATGTCGCGTGGCAGGCCGTCGATATGCTGCGCGGTCGCAATGGCGCGCCCCACGGCTTCGTGGACGGTCATCCCGCAGGCGCCGAGCTTGGTGCCGAGCATGTCGAGATAGGCCTGCATCTCCGAGCGGCGTCGCGTGAGGGCCTCGTGCCGGGCCCTGTGCGCCGCGGCCGATCCGGCGGGCGGCCGCTCCATCCCCAGGCGGTCTTCGAGGCTCTGGAAGACGGCATCGCGCGAGCCACGGCCGGCTTGCAGCGGCAGGATGAACTCGCCAAGGCCCGCGGAGTCGAGGCGATTGCGCACCACGTCGAGCGCGGTCAGCTTTTCGGCCACGAACAGGACTTTCTTGCCGTCTGCCATCGCCGACGCGATCAAGTTGACGATGGTCTGGCTCTTGCCCGATCCGGGAGGGCCTTCGATGGCGACATTCGTCCCGTTGGCGACATCCACGAGGGAGGAGAACTGGGAGGCATCCGCGTCCATAACGAGGCGGGGAACCTGACGCTCCACGTCCGGGTCATCGGTGTCATAGACCTCGGCATAGGTGGCACCGTCGCCGCCGACCGAGGAGAGCATCTCCTCAATGAGCGGGCTTTCGACCACGTGACCGTTGTCGGGATCGAGGTCGCGATACATGGCGATGCGCGAGGACGGGAAGACGCCGACCAGCGCTTCTCGACGCACAGACCAGTGCCAGCCGGAGGGTGCGAGATCGGTCACGGCCGCGAGGTAATCCTCAACCGAGCCCTCGTCGTAGGCAGGAAGCTCCAGGCCGAATTGCGCACTGAGGGTCTGAGCAAGCGTCGTGTTGAGGCCGAGTTCGTTCTCGCCGCAGATGTGATATTCGGCCCCGCCAGGCGCTTTCTTCCTGGACATCCGGACTTCGAGGAGCAGGAGCGGCGAGCGCGCTGGCGTTCGCGAAGAGCCGGGCTCGTTCCATTCCAGGATGCCGAAGACAGCGTGGAGCACGTTGACGCCGGTTTCCCGCTCGAAGGCATGGCCGCGATCGTGGAGCGAGCGGCCAACTCGGTCGAGCCGCTCCGGTAGGAGTAGTGTCTGGATATCGGCGTCGTCGTGGCGGCCGTCGTCGGGACTCTCGCTCGGCTTGGGCAAAATGTAGTCGGGAGAGATGCCGTGATTGCGCGCATGCGCGGCCAGCGACGTGTTCTCTTCTGTCTGTCTTTCGGGAAGGCCCAGTTCCGCGCGCACGCGGTCCTTCAAGGCTCGCTCGAGGTCGATTTCCTTTTGGCCATACTCGGGGTCGGTCGGATCGAGCGCTGCGGAGTCCGCGAGATGCTTCTCGTCTGTGGTTCGGGCAATCTCGAGCGCGTCGAGAAATTCGTCGGTCTGTTCGTCGGGCAAGGGTTCGTCGATCGGCGGCAGAGCCACGAGGCGCATTGGACGCTGGTTATGCAACCGCTCAGCCAACACACCGGGCAGCTCGTCCACAAACCGGATCAGGCTCGACGAATTCTGGCGAAAGGGCACTTGGATGAGCGGGTTGCGCCGTGAGCTATCCAGAAGCCTGGCGCGCAGGTGTTGGATGCGATCTCGGACCAAGTTGCAGATTCCAGATCGCTCCGAAGTCTCGGCGTAGTCTTGAGTGGTCTGTTCAGCGGAAGAATGGGCGGTCATGGGAGCTCCTGGCGCTTGCCACGTGGATATTATCCATCAGCCTCTCTGCCAAAGGAAATAACTACTTGAAATTGATCTGCGGAACTATGCTGGCTTCATGCATGCGCAATTTCGCGCAAAAGCCAATAAAAAAATGGATTTTTTGAAACCTGAACATTGAAATACGGTGCGCTTCGCCTTGGGAGAATGAAACCCATACGGAAGGGCTGATTATCGCGGGATGGCGTCAATTATACCCGCTGCCCTGCGCTTGCCGTTGCCCCGCCTGAGAGAGGATCTCGATGCCCACGTTGGCCCCTGCTTTGGTGGGCCTTCCCTCCCCTATTTTGCCCTTATCGGCTTCCAAACGGGTCCCGCTTGGCGCGCGGGTAGGCGCGAGATCCCTGAGGTGGTGAAGTCTCCTTGTTACTGGCATTCGCACGGTAAGTAAGCTCAGCGAGTTGGCCTTCACGCTTCTCGAACACGGCAACCCGCACATTCGAGATAGACAATTTGTCGGCCAACCGTGAGATGTCTGCGGTAGAGGTGCCCCAACTTCCCGGCACGACAAGGATGGACATCCGGCCATCCGCTGCTCGAAGGGCTGCCATCGCGAGGGTCTCCACGAGGTATCGGCGATGCCGCGTGCCGCGATGTCCTTTGCATTCCACAGCGGCGACCGGTCGCCCGTCTCGCAGGACGGTGAAGTCCGACGGCACAAGACTGTCCTTCGCTGTGCGAACGATTTCGACATCGTGACCGAGCTTGAGCTTTGAGGGATGCCGCCTGAGGAACGTGAAAACCTCCTCCTCAAAGGCCATAGCCCGTTTCATCCGCTCATGCCCCGCAACACGTCGGCCGTGCTCCTGCTCGGCGCGCCGCAGAGCGATGTCGAGTTGCCTTCTCGACACCTCGCCAGAAAAAAACTTCGGCGCGAGCTCATCGGCTAACTGTCTGGAAATAATTGAGATCTGCGACAGTTTGAGGACGCCTGTCATCGGAACCCACCGTTCTTCTTCCTCGAGTGCTTTGGGCGCGTTCTCTTTCATCCAATTTACTGCCGCGAGAGGGTTCCTGAGGCTCGCTGGTTCCACGCCACGAAGCTGCGCGACCTGGGCGAGCAGTTGGCTGGCATCATTGCATCCGTAGCGACCTGGGTCGTCAACGGCCGCTGAAAGTGCGTTGCCGAAGGCGATCCAGCTCCGGGTTTCGGCGAGCTCTCTCAGGGTAAGTCCACGTGCCATGAGAGAATGATATCAATAAATGACTCAGGAAAACAGCAGTTTGTGTGTTATTGTCAATAACGAATCGAGGGCACTGAAATGAAGATGGACCGGAAATCGCATCCGGTCGCGCGCGATGTTCGGAAGAAGGGGCAGCAGAAGAAAGCCCACTACTCCTCTGCTGGCCGTGCGCATCTGATGCAGATGGAAAGCCGCTTGGAAACGAGTGGAGCCATCGCGATGGGGCTCGATCCCCGGGTCCTGTCGATACGCTCTCAACCGATGACCTTCGATCTTTTGACTGGACGAGCTTATCCCAGCGTCGCTGCGCTTCAGGACGCGCAGAAGCTCTACGGGTTTCGGTGCGTAAAATACACACCCGACTTCGAAGCGGACCTCGGCGGCTCAAAGGTGCTCGTCGAGGTCAAGCATCGCGCACTGATCAACCAAAACCCCAAAGTGCTCGAATATCCGAGCATCCTGGCACGGTATGGATATCGCCTGATCCTCCTCGATGATCACATTCTTGAGGACACTTATGTGCGCAACCTCCGCCTCTTGAACAACGCACGTAGCGTCCGACCGCTCCCGAGGGCTGCGATAGCAGACACAATCGCAACTTGCGGGAATGCGCCTTCATATGGCGACCTTCTCTCCGCCGGTGTTAACGAGGGGGACCTACTGACAGCGCTTGCCCTTGGCCACCTGACCTTCGACATCCGGTTTGCCCGGCTGAACTACGACACCGTCATCTCGGCCGATGGCGATACCGCCGCTCACCTGAAGGAGTTGCCCCTTGTCAGTATCCGTCACTGAACTCGCAGAGATGCACGGCTGGCGCCGCGATGAGAAGTTGAGCTTTGTCTCGCGGGCGGACGGAACCGTTGCATTGGAAGATGTGTCTGGCAATCCCGTTCAAGTCACGGAAATTGCCTATCGCGATCTAATCTCGGCAGGGTATGCGAGGAAGCCAGGTTCCGAGACAGATTTGGACTTCATTCCAAACAAGAAGGCACGGCGTAAGCAGCAAATGTGTCTGTTTGCCGTTCGGCGTGATGAGGAACTGCGCGCGAACGGAAACGCCCCCTGCCGCGCATTTGAGATACTCAAGGAAGAACTTTTGGCCCACCCCCATCATGGTCCTTCTGTGCCCGAGAAGTTCAATCCTAAGACACTGAGTAACTGGAAGAAAAAACTGAAAAAAGGCGGGCCGGGGGCCTTAATGCCGCGCAGTGATAAGCAAGGCAATCCATATGCTCGACATGATGAGCTATACGAAGGCTTTGTCTATGACGTCCTCGAGGATCTTTATCTGAAGAGTGGTCGGATATCCATTTCCCTCGCCGCCATTAAGGCTGAGGATCTTTATAGGGACAAATGCGAAGAGGTGGGCATAGAACCCAATGACTGTGCAAAGAAGTCATTCATGGCGGTGCTGGCAACATTGCGAGCAGACGATGTCATCAAGGCACGCAACGACACTGAGACTTCGAGGAAGATGCGCCTCCAAGCCGTATTTTATTCGCGGGTGAACTACCCCTTCGATTTGGTGGAAATCGACACGACACCGGCCAACGCTCACGTCCGTGGTCGGGATGGCAATTGGATTGGCCGACCTACTGTTAGCGCGGCGGTTGACGCAGCGACGGGTGCAGTCCTCGGCCTGCGGTTCAGCCTCGACGCGCCCAAGGAGATTCTAACAGTTCAAACCTTGAAAGATGTGATGTCCCCACGCGATGAAGATTTCTTCGATCGTCACGGAATCGAAAACCGTATCCAAATGAATGGGGTTCCCCAGATCCTGAGCTGTGACCAGGGAAGTGAGAACAGCGGCGAGTGGCTTCCGGGCATTATTGCCTATTCCGGGATGGAGCTGGGCAAAAACTGCCCGGGTTGCCCCGACAAGAAACCTTTTGTCGAGCGGTTCAATAGGGAGCTAAGCCGCTTCTTCGAAACACTGCCTGGTGCGACGACTTCACCCACAATGCCCAATAAGACCCGAACGGACAAAGCTATGGTGGAGGCTTGCATGACCCTCGAAGAGCTTGAGAGCGAAACCTACAAGTGGCTTTATGATGACTATTTCAAGAAGGTGCGGCGCCTTATCCACTCTCCGCTGCGGGTTCCGGAGTCTCCGACAGATAGCTGGAACCGATTAGTGCAAGGCATGGCTCGTATGCCAATCGGACCCGAAGAAATCGCGCAAATCTTCATGGCCGAAGAAGAGGGACGGAAGCTACAGCACTACGGGATCGATGTTCGTGGTGTCCAGTATCACTCTCCGGAACTGAAGGAGCTGATCTCGACGCTCGGTCGCAAAGCCACCGTAGATGTTCGGTATGACCTCACTGACATCCGGGCCATCGCGGTGATTCACGACGTAGAGGAAATCGAGAACCCTTTGATTGTGCCTGCAAAGTCTAAAGAAATCGCTCCTATCAGTTATGACGATGTGAAGCGGATTAAGAAACTCAGTCCCGAAGCGAAAAAGCAAGATCGCAAGGCACGCACCAAGACATATGATATCGCCTCGGCCGCACAGAAGCTCGCTGAAGAGCGCGGCACGGGTAAGATCTCGAATGTGCGGGAGGCGAAGAAAAAGGAGCGCATGCGTCAGAAAGCCGCCGAAATGAAAGAGCGCGCCCGGACACCTCCGCTCCAGCCAACTTCCGCGATGGCCTCAGTGAACCAACCTACTCCGCGGATGCCTGTTCACCGCCGCGAAAGGACTCCGCAAATGGATATCTTGGAGTAGATCATGACCAACAATGCCGTCCCCGCATTGTCGCAGATTGTCTTGCACGAGGCCCTACGGGAAGCCTTGTCTGCCGTGGAGTTCTTACTTAGCACGAAGCAACCCACCGAGGGCTGCCTCGTGCCGCTTCTCGGTCCGACGCGCGTCGGCAAGAAATCGGTAGCACGGCACCTGCTGTCGAACGCTGGAGCCGCCAACTCGCTCTTGCCCATGGAGGATGTCATCTATTGCAGCCTTCCCCCCCAATCGAGCGGGAAGAATATCTACGGGGCCATCTTGGGAAAGATCGTGGGGAAGTCCCCTCGGCCGAATGAAAACGCCAGCTCCATCCGGGACCGGCTGTTTCGGGCGATTGATCAACTCGCCATTAAGGTTGTGGTGATCGATGAGGTGAACCACCTGATCGAACGCGGGGCGAACCTTGCCCCGCGGGAGGCTGCTGACCATTTGAAGACCATCGTCGATGAGACAGGCATCAGCGTCATAGCCCTCGGCCTGCCGCGGTTTCAGAAGATCATCGATGAGAACGAACAGCTGCGTGATCGGGCCTGCGCTACGACAATCCTGAGGCCCTATGATTGGCAGCAGGACGCAGAACGCGCCGCCTTTGCGGACACGGTCGACGTCGCGCTGCTCAAGCTTGAGCGATCCGGGCTGCCAGTGGCGCTCGACTTCGAGGACATCGTGCGACGCCTATACGGGGCGTCGGGCGGGCGCGTCCCCGTCATGATGCGTCTGCTGAAGCTCTGCGCCCTGAAAAAGCAGGCGCCGCAAACTCTGGAACTGGCGGATTTCGCGCTTGCGGCTCGCGCCATGCAGCAGTCCGGCATCCCGACGTCCTCGTTCTTCAAAACCGAGGAACCGGACGAGGTCGATATCCTGCGATCCTTCGCATGCACGATGGGTGAGGCAGGCCTCGAGTTCTCCATCGAGAGCCTTGCCGGATTCGATCTTGTGCACGGAGCGCATTCAGCATGACGCACCCAGTTCGGTCTCCCGCCCCTCAAGAAAGCCTGGATGGGTTTCTACGTCGGCTTGCCGAACAGGAGTTCTGGCCGAACGTTTCTGACTTTCTGGCGGGGCTCGGACTTCGCTACGGGCGACGGATGATAGAAGACGCCGAGAAGGCGGAGGAGGTGCTGGAGCTGGAGCCGGGGACACTGGCCCTTTTCTCCCCGGCGGCCGCTCCCTCGGACCCCTCCAGGAACTGGCGGTTTGAACGACATCACTCGGCCCCGGTCTGCCCAGACTGTCTCGCCGGAGGCACACCGCACCATCAGTCTTGGCGGCATGTGTTCGTTACCTGCTGCGTGGACCACGGCATTCGCCTCGTCGATCAGTGCCCGATGTGTCAGGAAACCTTCCGGCCGGGCGAGGGCGGCTACGACTCTTGTCATTGTGGATGCCCTCTCGATCGTCTCGAACGGTCCGATGCCGATGACGCCGAACTCGCAATCTCGGCGCTCATCGGCGGGAAGATGCATCCTGCTCGAGCTGCGCTGCCGCCGTCCCTCGCGTTCCGGGCACCTTCTGATACCGCAGACTTCATATTCTTTCTCGCCAGCGCTGGCATCGACGCCGCTACGGGCAAGCAA
>NZ_JBLXEC010000004.1:0-76680 GCF_048263515.1 Marinovum sp.
ATCCACATCAGTGTAAGGGGGTCATTTTTGGACGCCGATCACCCCGTTACGGGGTCAAAATTGCACGCCTGTTCACACCTTTGTATCTTCCGGGAGCCTCGACAACCGCATCCGCAAATGGATCATCGAAGCAGGTCTTTTCGAACTGGGAAAAGACTCTGACGGCAACCCGGTAAAGAAGGCGACGCGCTCGCAGCACGGTATTCGAAAGGCCCGCGCCGAAGAGATCGCCGAGCAGGGCGGTTCGGTCTACGAGGTCATGGCCTTGCTGTCGCACAGCGACGTCAAAACGGCGGCCATCTACACCAAGAAATTCGAGCGCGCACGTCTGGCCAAGCAGGCGGCTCAGCGGCGGGAGAGGGGGGAGTGATGCGTTGGTGTCCTAAGGTGCGGGAATCCTGGGATCCGTCCTTGCGGGAGGCCCGGAAAATTGCGGTCAGGCGGGCTCGCTCAACAAATCTGCCTGAACGACACGCCGCACGAAGGGTGCCATGCCTGAGGGTCCGGAGGCACGATCCTTTACGTGGATGCAGAGGTCAGGCCGGTGTGACGCGATCACGCCGATCAATTCGCCGCGCAGACGGTCGTCAAGACCTGCTCCCATCACCACCACTGCAATACCCGGCTCGCGTTCGAGCTGGGCGATAACCTCCTCGCGGTTATGCGCGCCCAGCCACTGAACCGGGAATTCCTCGAGTTCGCGAGCCACGGTTTCCACGACCGTCGGCAGTTTGCCGATCAACAATACAACTGGTGTCATCTCATTGCTCCCCAATACTGTTGGCCCAGCATGGTGTGGGCCGCGTGCGTCATCGAAATCCAGTATAACACATTCCGCTTGAAACCATGAGAACCGGGCGCCGAGCCGTTACTCGCCGCGTGCTGCCAAGAGGTCTGCTATCGGGGGGCCGTCGGCAAACTCGGTTTAGCATATTTGTCAGAGCGAAGTCGGTGTCCTCGAGCCGCGTGTCATGCTCTGCCGCAAAGAGTTGGCTTATCCTTCGCCCTGATCAGGGGCAGCAGACGCGCTGTGGTCCCCGGATGATACACTCATGATTTTCCAAGACAGTCTCGAAGCGCGTGCTCCAATGAACGTTGATCGTAGGGTTTGACCAGATTGATGATGCGGCGCCCCGGAGTGCTACTCTCCATCTGGTCACGCAGATCAGTGCCCGATGCGATGATAACCGCGACGTCTGGTTGGGTTTCCGAAACGTGCCGCACCAGATCCATGCCGTTGCCGTCAGGAAGGCCAAGGTCGGTGAGCATGACCTGCAAGTCCTCGGTCCCCAGCAGGGCCGAGGCTTCCTTTACCGTGCCGGCCTCGACAACATCGTGGCCCAAATCTGCCAGCATGTCTGCAGTCGCCATACGGATCAGGAGGTCGTCCTCCACAAGCAGCACACGTGCCCTCTTGCCGGACGGCTCATCCCCGCTGACCATACCGCCATTCAGGCTCTGCCCCTCCGGCACCGGCCTTGGGCGGCGGTCGAAAATTTCGGAAATCTTCTGGGCCAGGCGTTCACGTGAATAGGGCTTCGTCAGCAGGTCCACATCGTCGTCGAGCCGCCCGGAGTGGACGATCGCGTTCTGCGTATACCCCGACGTGAAGAGCACTCCGACACCGGGAATTCGCTCTTTGGCCTTCCGGGCAAGCTCCGTGCTCCGCAGTTTTCCGGGCATCACCACATCGGTGAACAACAGGTCGATCTTGGCGCCGCTGTTCACGATGACCAGCGCGCTGTCGGCGTTTTCCGCGGTCAGAACTGAATACCCGAGATCACGCAGCAGGTCGCCAGCGGTTTCTCGCACGGCATGGTCGTCCTCGACCAGCAGAACGACTTCGCCACGGCCTTTCGGCGTGTCTGTCGTTGCATGGGCCTGCGGAATGTCTTCTTCCTTGCGCGTCCGGGGCAGGTAGACCCGAACGGTGGTGCCATGCCCTTCCTCGCTGTAGATTTTGACATGGCCGCCTGACTGCTTGATGAAGCCATAGACCATGCTGAGACCAAGCCCGGTGCCCTCGCCAACCGCCTTCGTGGTGAAGAAGGGGTCGAAGACCTTTTCCATGATGTCGGGGGCGATCCCGCTGCCCGTATCGGTGATGGCGAGCATGACATATTGCCCCGGAACCACCTGCGGGTGCATTCTGGCATAGTCATCGTCAAGTGACGCGTTGCCGGCTTCGATGGTGAGCTTGCCGCGGTGCTCCATCGCATCGCGCGCGTTGATGGCGAGGTTGAGAATGACGTTTTCCAACTGCGTCGGGTCGACAAGGCAGTTCCACAGTCCCCCCGTGACGATCGTCTCGATTTCAATCGCTTCCCCGAGGGTCCGCCGCAGCATGTCGTCCATGCCCCGCAACAGCCGGCCCACGTTCATCGGCTTGGGCTCGAGCGGTTGCTGACGGCCGAAGGCGAGCAATTGCGCGGTCAGGTTCGCGCCACGCGTCACCCCGGTTACCGCGTTCTCCGCGTATTTTCTCTTTGGATCGCCGTCCGGCAGGTCTTTCAGCAGGAGTTGCAGATTGCTGCCGATGACCTGGAGCAGGTTGTTGAAATCATGCGCAACGCCGCCGGTCAGTTGGCCGACGGCCTCCATCTTCTGGGCTTGCACCAGCTGCGATTCCAGACGGTCACGTTCGGCCATGGCCTCTTCGACCCGGACCTTCAGCGCGTTGTTGAATTCAGCCTCGGCATTGCGGGCCTTCAACTCTTCGGTGATGTCGCGCACTTCGATGACCGTGCCCACGGTCTTGCCGTTTTCGTCCTTCATCGGAGAGGCGGTGAAGCCCACCGGATAGAAGCTGCCATCCTTGTGAACGAAGACCTCTTCCCCCTGGACCTGGTGATCCTCGGGAAAGGCCCGGTCGATCTCGCAGTCCTCGATGGGGAAATGCCGTCCGTCCGGGTGGGTGTGGTGGATCACGTCATGAAGAGGCCGGCCCTGGGTTTCCTCGAATTTGTAGCCAGTGAGCAGTTCCGCGGCGCGGTTCATGAAGACGCAGTGCTGGCGATCATCCATCATGAAAATCGCCATGGTGGTGTTGCTCAGGATGGCGTCCAGTCGGGTTGAGGCCTTCTTCAGGGCTGCGGCGGTCTCTTTCTGGTTCGTGATGTCCTGAATTGCCGCATAGAACACTCTTTCGCCGTCCGTGGACAACAGCTGCAAGTGGACCCAGACATTGTAGCGTGAGGCGTCTTTTCTCTGGTGGAATGTCTCGAATTCCACCGCAGAGCGGTCTCCCTTGAGGAGAGGGTCCACCAATTGCAGGAATTCCTCTCGCGTTATGGAGGGCATGAGGTCCCATGGGGTTATTTCCCGGAGCTCGTCCATGGTGTAGCCAAGGTTCTCACGCGCGCCTCGGTTGACCAAGGAGAACCGGCAATCGTCTACCGAGAAGACATAGACTTCGCTGACAGCATCTTCGACGATCCGCCCGAGGCGGTCACTGGTCATGTTCAACTCGTTTCGCACCTTGTCCTCGCGAATAACCTTGAGTGGCTTGCACGCGCCGTCTTGCTCACTCCCCGGAATTTGACAAACTTAGCGCTCGAAATGAAGGCGCCAAGGCCAAATGCAGGGTTTGGACCACCTTGCGCAGAGCTTCCAAGGTAACGAAATCGCACGGCCTGCTGCGCCTGTGGCTGGTGTACGGCGTATCCGTCCAGGCAGGCGGCTCAGCGGCGGGAATGATGCGCCGGTGTCCCACGCAACGAAAACCGTGGGACACTTCCCGGCGGGAAGTCCAACAATAATAGGATAATTGGAGAAAAGTGGCAGCCCGTAGGGGAATCGAACCCCTCTTTCCAGGTTGAAAACCTGGCGTCCTAACCGATAGACGAACGGGCCACTCTGTTGTCGCTGCGGGGCTGTCCGTGTGGCCAACCCTGCGGCGTGAGGCGGGTTCTAAGTAATGCGGCGGATATGCGCAAGCAGAAAAATGAAAAAAATTCGTCCGCGGCCGAGATTTTTTTCGAAGGCCGTTTCGGTGCGTAAGGCATTGATATTATTGGGATGACTCCCGCGTCGCAGAGCGGGTTTTATCCACAAGTTGCAGGGGCTAGCGCCCGGTGCTGGGGGACCCGGCACCGGAGGGGCGGAATCAATCGTGGGCGTGGGCTGCGTCGTCGAGGCGAAGCTGCACTTTCTGACGGCCGCCCCAGGTGTTGATGTCGAGCTTGCCGGCGAGGTGGAAGCGCGCGCCGCCGTGGTCCATCAGGGCGTTGCCCAAGGGTCCGTCGAAGGCGCCAAAGACGATGGCGTCGAGCGGCGGGGTGATGCCGTCGGAAAAGCTCAGGCGCAGGTGGCTCTCGCCGGCGCGCTTGGCGAAACGGATCGCCATGTCGGGAAAGGCAAAGCGCGGGGCAGGGGCCGAGGCGCCGTAGGGGCCGGCTTCTTCGAGGCGGGTCACCAGGTCCGGCGTGGCGGCGCCGGGCATCAGGGCGCCGTCGCAGCGCAGGTCGGCGGGGCCGGCATCGCCGGCGCCTTGGCGGGCGAGCAATTCCGACAGCCGCTCCATCGCCGGTTCCAGCTGCGCGCGGGTCAGGCTGAGGCCGGCCGCCATGCGGTGACCGCCGCCCTTGATCAGGTGGCCTTCGGCGGCCAGCTTGTGGATCGAGGCGCCGAGGTCGACCCCCGCCACCGAGCGGCCGGAGCCCTTGCCGTCATCGCCGTCGAAACCGATGACAATGGCCGGGCGGTTGGTCAGCTCCTTCAGGCGCGAGGCGACGATGCCCACCACGCCCGGATGCCAACCTTCGCCCGCCGCCCAGACCAGCGGCGCGTCGAGGCCGCGCTCTTCGGCCTGGGCCAGCGCCGCGGCGCGCACCGCCGCCTCGATCTCGCGCCGGTCGGCGTTGAGCTCTTCGAGACGGTCGGCCATGGCCTTGGCCTCGGCAGGGTTGTCGGTCGACAGCAGCCGCGCGCCGAGGTCGGCCTTGCCGATGCGGCCGCCAGCGTTGACGCGGGGGCCGAGCACGAAGCCCAAGTGATAGGCGGCGGGCGCTGAATCCAGCCGCGCGGCATCGCAGAGCGCCACCAGACCGGTGCGCTGACGGGCGGCCATGACCTTGAGGCCCTGGCGCACCAGCGCCCGGTTCACCCCGGTGAGCGGCGCCACGTCTGCCACCGTGGCCAGCGCTACCAGGTCGAGCAGCGCCATCAGGTCGGGCCCGCGCTCTCCGGCCTCGCGCAGCTGCCGCCCGGCTTCGACCAGGCAGAGAAAGACCACGGCAGCAGCGCATAGATGGCCCAGCGTGCCGTCCTCGTCCTGGCGGTTGGGGTTCACCACGGCGACGGCGTCGGGCAAGGTCTCGCCGCCCAGGTGATGGTCGAGCACCACCACATCGGCGCCCTTGGCGGCGGCGATGGGGCCGTGCGAGAGCGTCCCGCAATCGACGCAGAGGATCAGGTCATGGTCGCGGGCCAGCGCTGCCATGGCGGGCTCGTTCGGGCCATAGCCCTCGTCGATCCGGTCGGGGACATAGAGCGTCGCCTGCCGCCCGAAGTGCCGCAGCCAGGCGATCAGCAGCGCCGCCGAAGAGCCGCCGTCGACGTCGTAATCGGCAAAGATCGCAATGCGTTCGCGCTTGTTCAGCGCCTGCAGCAGGCGCGCGGCGGCCTTGTCCATGTCGCGCATCTGCCGCGGGTCGGGCAGCAGGTCGCGGAGCTTGGGGTCGAGAAAGGCCTGCGCCTCGGCCGGTTCGACACCGCGCCGCGCCAGCACCTGCGCCAGCGCGCGGGGCAGGGCGGTCGCCTGCTCCAGCAGGTCGGCCTGGCGTTCGACGGCCAGACCGGGGCCGACCCAGCGCCGACCCGTGAGCGAGTTTTCCACCCCGAGGAAGGCGCTCATCCGGCCTCACCGAGGATGTCGTCGGTGGCGCGCGCGGTGACGAATTCACCGTGCAACTGGCTGACGGCGGCCACATGGATCGCCTCGGGGTCGGGCGCGGTGAGGCCCGTCTGCCAGGAGGTATCGGCGCTTGTTGCAAAGGCGGCGCAGGCGTCATGCGCCAACGTCACCTCGAAGCCGAGGTTGGCCGCCATGCGGCAGGAGGTCGAGACGCACTGCGGCGTGGTCAGCCCGCAGATCACCAGGTGGCTTGCGCCTTGCGCCTTGAGCTGGGCCTCGAGATCGGTGCCGATGAAGGCGGAGTTGACCGATTTCTCGTGCCGTCCTTCGCCGTCCCGCGGGGCAAAGCCCGGCAGGAAGTCAGAGCCCGGAAGCTCTGGCCGCAGCGGGCTGCCCGGCGTGGTGCTGAGGTGGCGCACCATGTGCACCGGCCAGCCCATGGCGCGGGCGTGATCGGCCAGCCGCAAGGCCCGCGCCTCGGCGTCGGGGTTGTTGCGCGCCCCCCACGAGGCCGGCTCGAGAAAGCCGGCCTGGAAGTCGATCATCACGAGGGCGGTGCTGCCCATCACTCTTCCGGATGGCGGTAGATCATCCGCCGTACCGAGCCGGTTTTCGAGCGCATCAGCAGCGTCTCGGCGGTGGTCCAGCCCGGCGTGCGCTTGAGCCCCGGCAGCAGTGAACCCGAGGTCACGCCGGTGGCGGCAAAGATCACGTCGGCGGTCACCATGTCATCGCGGGTATAGACCCGGTCAAAGTTGGTGATCCCGGCCTTCGAAGCGCGGGCCTTCTCGTCGTCGTTGCGGAACAGCAGCTTGCCGAAGATCTGCCCGCCCATGCATTTCAGCGCCGCGGCGGCCAGAACGCCCTCAGGCGCGCCGCCGGATCCCATGTACATGTCGATGCCGGTCAGCTCGGGCTCGGCGCAATGCATCACGCCGGCGACGTCGCCATCGGTGATCAGCCGGATGGCGCAGCCTGTGGCGCGCAGCTCGGCGATCATCTCTTCGTGGCGCGGACGCTCCAGCACGCAGACGGTGATGTCGGTGGTGGAACAGCCCTTGGCCGCGGCCAGCGCGGAAACCCGCTCGGACGGGCTCATGGTCAGCGTCACCACGCCGGTCTTGAAGCCCGGGCCGATCGCCAGCTTGTCCATGTAGACATCCGGCGCATGCAGCATCGAGCCGCGCGGGCCCATGGCGATGACGGTCAGGGCGTTGGGCATGTCCTTGGCGGTCAGCGTCGTGCCTTCCAGCGGGTCGAGCGCGATGTCGACCTCGGGGCCGGTGCCGCTGCCCACTTCCTCGCCGATATAGAGCATCGGGGCTTCGTCGCGCTCGCCTTCGCCGATCACCACGGTGCCCTGGATGTCGAGCTGGTTGAGCTGGTCGCGCATGGCGTTGACGGCGGCCTGATCGGCGGCTTTCTCGTCGCCGCGGCCAATCAGCTTGGCGCTGGCAATGGCGGCCTGTTCGGCCACCCGGGCCAGGCCCAGAGACAGCATGCGGTCGTTGAAATCCTTGGGAGCCATCGGCGAAATCCTCTGTGTGAGATGCGTTGCCTCTGACTACCTTGTGCGCGGTCTGGCCTGCAAGTGGGTTGCGCTACCAGTCGCAAGCTCTTGCTGCGGGAGGGGCCGAGTGGGTCGGCGCTCCGCCAGCGGTGTCGCAGGCGGAGGTCATTGTCAGAGGCAGGGCGGTCCTCAGACCTCTTCGATGCGCAGCGCCACCGGTTGGCCCAGCACCACGTCGGTCTCGCCCATTGCCTCGAGCGCCTCGTTCAGCGCCCGGCGCTGGGTCTTGTGGGTCACGATCAGCACCGGCGCGGCCTCGTCGGTGTGGTCGTACTGCCGCATCCGGTCGATCGAGACGCCCGAATTGCCCAGAAGCGTCGCCACCTTGGCCAGCGCGCCGGGCTTGTCGCGCAGGCTCATGCGCAGGTAATAGGGCGCGGGTGCCGCGCTCTGCGCCGGCTGCGCCTGCGACAGGGTCTTGGCAGGCTGGCCGAAGGTCGAGACCCGCAGGCCGCGGGCAATGTCCATCACGTCGCCCATCACCGCGCTGGCGGTCGGGCCCTCACCGGCCCCGGGGCCGCGCAGCACTACCTGGTCGACCGCGTCGCCCTCGATCACCACCATGTTGGTGCCGCCCTCGAGCTGCCCCAGCGGCGACGCGGCAGGCACCAGGCAGGGCGACATCCGCTGTTCCAGCCCGCGACCGGTCATCTGCGCCACGCCCAGCAGCTTGATACGATAGCCCATGTCGGCGGCGGCGCGAATGTCCTCGATCAGGATGCGTCCGATGCCTTCCAGCTCGACCCCGGCGAAATTCACCTGCGTGCCAAAGGCGATGGCCGCCAGCAGCGCCAGCTTGTGGCCGGCGTCGATGCCGCCGACGTCGAGCTCTGGATCGGCCTCGAGATAGCCCAGCTGGTTGGCCTCTTCGAAGACCGTGTCATAGGGCAGGCCGGCGCTTTCCATCCGGGTCAGGATGTAGTTGCAGGTGCCGTTCATCACGCCCAGCACCCGGGTCATCTCGTTGCCCGCGAGCCCCTCGGTCAGCGCCTTGATCACCGGGATGCCGCCGGCCACGGCGGCCTCGAAGCGCAGCACCGCGCCATTGTCCTCGGCCAGCTGCGCCAGCTCCTGGCCATGCAGCGCCAGCATCGCCTTGTTGGCGGTGACCACGTCCTTGCCGGCCTTCAGCGCCGCCTCGGTGGCGGCCTTGGCCGGCCCGTCGGACCCGCCCATCAGCTCGACAAAGACATCGACGTCGTCGCGCCGCGCCAGCGCCACCGGATCGTCTTCCCAGGCGTAGGACGAGAGGTTGACGCCGCGATCCTTGTCGCGCGTGCGGGCAGAGACGGCAGAAATTTCGACCGGACGCCCGGCGCGCACCGACAGAAGATGCGCCTTCTGGCGGATGATCTTGACCGTGCCGGTGCCGACCGTGCCAAGCCCGGCAATTCCAAGGCGTAGGGGTGGGGTCATCGCGGTATCCTCCAGCAAGATCGGGCGTTTCGCGCGATGTATCGCCAAGTGGGGCAGGGTGCAACGGCAAGCATGACGTGGCGGCTCATTCCGGCGCCGGAATCTCCGGCACGCCGCGGGCCATGCGGGCGTGGGTGGCCCGGTCGATCACCGGCCGGCGCAGCCTTGCGGCCCGCGCGCCAAGGCCCCTGACCCGGGACAGCACGCCGTCGCGCACCGCCAGCGAGGTGCGGCTCTCGGGCCGCAGCGCCAGCTCCTCGGCGCTCAACAGCCTCGGATAGGGGGCCGCCTCGACCGCGGGCCCCTCGCTGTCGGCCAGTTCCGGGAACTGGGTGCAGGCCGCAAGGCCAAGGCAGAAACATAACCGGATCAGGCGCATGAAAGCTCCGCAGGGGGTGTCTCTCCCTCATGCCGCAGTCTGCCCGCGAGGGCAAGGATTGGTGATTGATCTGAACGCTCGTTCAGTTCATGTTGGGCGCATGGCACGCACCCAAGGTTCGCATTCCGACATCACCGGCCCCAAGGTCCGCGCGGCCGCGCTGCGGCTCTTTGCGCGGCACGGCTTTGCCGCCGTCTCGATGCGGCAGATCGCCGGCGAAGTCGGCGTGCAGGCCGGCGCGCTCTACAATTACACCCCCGACAAGCAGAGCCTTCTGTTCTCGCTGCTCAAGGGCCACATGGACGAGCTGCTCGCCGCCTGGGCCGAAGAGCCCGCCACCGCCGATCCGGTCGAGCGCCTGGCCCAGTTCACCCGCTTCCACATCCGCTTCAACATCGAACGCCCCGAGGCGATCTTCATCTCCTACATGGAACTGCGCAACTTAGAGCCCGAGAACTTCGCGGTGATCGAGAAGCTGCGCCGCGCCTACGAGGACGAGCTCGAGGCCATCCTGCGCGCCGGCCTCGCCGCCGGGCGGTTCGAGATGCCCGACACCAAGATCGCCACCATGGCGGTGATCGGCATGCTCACCGGGGTCAACACCTGGTACCGCGCCGGCGGCCGGCTCTCGCTGGAAGAGGTGCAACAGGTTTACTGGGACATGGTGCGCCGCGCCGTGGGCGCCTGAGCTGCCCCTGATCTATCCTCTTGCTCCAAATACCCTCGGGGGAGTCGCCAAAGGCGATGGGGGCAGCGCCCCCGAACCCCGCTCGACACCCACACCCCCGCGTCCCGGCCCCCGCGCCGGGACCTCAGGTTCCCCGCCGCTTCGCCCGCAAGGTCGGGTCGGCCTCGCGCGGGTCCTCGGGCCAGGGATGGCGCGGATAGCGCCCGCGCATGTCGCGGCGCACGTCGGCATAGGAGGTCTCCCAGAAGCCGGGGATGTCCATCGTGGTCTGCACCGGTCGCTGCGCCGGTGACAGCAGGGTGACGCGCAGCGGCTGGCCCGCCACCGTCGGATGGCTGGTCTGGCCGAACATCTCCTGCAGGCGCAGGGTGATCTCGGGATGCTCGCCGGAATAGTCGATCGGGATCTTGCGGCCCAGCGGCGTCACGAAAGACGCCGGCACCGCCCGGTCGAGCGCCTGGGTCTGCTCCCAGCTCAGCCGCGCCACAAGGGCGTCATGCGGGTCGAAGGCCTTCCATTGCTCGGCGGTACGGATGCCGGTGAGAAAGGGCAGCAGCCAGCTCTCGAGGTCCTCCATCAACGCCGGCTCCGACATGTCCGGCAGATCGATGCCGCCGGCACGCGCGACCGTCACCCGCGCCACCAGCCGCGCCGCGCCCTTGCTCAGCTTCAGCCCCAGTTCGCGCACCCCGTCGAGCATGGCGCGGGCCACCGCGTCTTCGGGGGCATCGCTCCAGATCCGGTCCTGCAGGGCGATCTGGCCCAGCTGCTCCTGCTGCCGCGTCACCACCCGGCGTTCGCGTTTTGACCAGTCGCAGAGATCGACCCAGGTAATCTGGTCGGCAAAGAGCGCACGGATCTCCCCCTCTGAAATCGCGATGGCCTGGCGGATGCGGGCCTCTCGCGGGTTGCCGTCGGTGTCGCTGACCACGATCAGCCGCTGGCCGGCCAGCGGGTCCGACGGCTCCATCACCGCGCCCTTGCCGCCGGACAGCACATAGCGCGGCGCGTCGCCCTTGCGGCGCAGCCCGATGCGGTCGGGATAGGCCAGCGCCACCATCTGCGCGGCGCTCATCGCGCCCGCAGGGCGGCTCTTCGCGGCGCGGGTCAGGCGTTTCGCCTCCTGGCCGATGCGGTCGAGCGCCGGGCGGTGCAGCTCGTAAGGCCGGCGCTGACGAAAGCCGCGCGGATCGCGCAGGGCCTCGAGCCGAAGCGAGAGGTCCACCGGCGCGCCGCGCAAGGGATCGCGGTCGGCCAACAGCGCGGCCAGTGGCGCCGCCTCGGGACCGGCCTCGGCCAGCATATGCGCCAGCCGGGGATGCAGCGGCAGGGCGGCGAGGCGGCGGCCATGTTCGGTGATCCGGTTGCCGGCATCGAGCGCGCCCAGCATCCGCAGAAGCGCCTGCGCTTCGGCCCAGCTGCCGGGATTGGGCGGGGTGAGGAAGGGCAGTTCCTCGACGCTGCCACCCCAGAGCGCCAGTTCGAGCGCCAGGCCGGCCAGGTCCGCGACCTCGATCTCGGCCGGGGCAAACGCCGGGAGAGCGCCTTCCTCGCCGCGGGTCCAGAGCCGGTAGCAGGTGCCCTCGGCCACGCGGCCGGCGCGGCCGGCGCGCTGGGTGGCCTCGGCCCGAGAGACCTTTTCGGTCACCAGCCGCGACATGCCCGAGCCGGGATCAAAGCGCGCGCGGCGCGCCCGGCCGGCGTCGACGACCACGCGGATGTCCTCGATGGTCAGCGAGGTCTCGGCGATCGAAGTGGCCAGCACCACCTTGCGGCCCTCGGTCTCGGGTCGGATCGCGGCGCGTTGCTGGGCAAAGGGCAGGGCGCCATAGAGCGGTTGCAGGTTGCAATTGCCGGGCAGACGCGCCTTCAGCAGGGTCTCGCAGCGGCGGATCTCGCCTTCGCCGGGCAGGAAGACCAGCACGCCTCCTTTGGTTTCACCCACCGCCTGAACCACCAGGTCGGCGCAGGCCTCGGCGATCCGCGACTTCGGGGGCAGGGGCTTTTCCAACCAGCGGGTCTCGACCGGGAAGGAGCGGCCCTCGGAGGTCACCACTGGCGCGCCACCCATCAGGTCGGCCACCGGCGCGGCCTCGAGCGTCGCCGACATCACGATCAGCCGCAGATCCTCGCGCAGGGCACCGGCGATCTCGAGGCAGAGCGCGAGGCCAAGATCGGCATTCAGCGAGCGTTCGTGGAATTCGTCGAAGATCACCGCGCCGACCCCGGCAAGCTCGGGGTCGGACTGGATCATCCGGGTCAGGATGCCCTCGGTCACCACCTCGATGCGGGTGGCGCGGCCGGTGCGGCTCTCGCCGCGGATGCGGTAGCCCACGGTCTCCCCGGCGGCCTCGCCCAGGGTCTCGGCCATGCGTTCGGCGGCGGCGCGCGCAGCCAGCCTACGCGGCTCGAGCATCAGGATGCGGCCCTCGATCAGCCCGGCCTCGAGCAGCGCCAGCGGCACGCGGGTGGTCTTGCCGGCGCCGGGCGGCGCCTGCAGCACGGCGCGGCCATGGGTGCGGACCGCCGCCAGCAGCTCTGGCAGCGCGTCGTCGATCGGAAGGGGCAGGCGGGTCGGCGTCATGCCGGCCTTATCGCCGAATGAGCAGCACCCGTCCACGCAGAGTTTCGGCGTCGATCCGGCTCACCTGCCACTGGCCGGCGGCGGTTGGCGTATAGGTCACCTCGAAGGGAAACTTGCGGCCCTCCTTCAGCGCCTTGCGGGAAAAACCGCCTTCGCGGATGTAGCTGCCCTGGCAGGTCACCTGGTTGGTCGCCCGGTCAGCCTTGCCGGTGGTCAGCCGGATACGCCGCTCGCCATCGAAATAGACCGTGTTCAGCGCACAAAGGTCCTCGCCCTCGCGGTCGCGCAGCAATTGCCAGAAGGCGGTCAGCGGATCGAGCGCATCGCCTTGGCTGCGCGGATCAAGCCAGTGATCCTCGGGGTCCTCGCTGCGTTCGAGCACCGGCAGACCGTCGCGATAGGCGATCACCTTGTCACTCTCGCGCCGCCCGGTATCCAGGCTCTCCTCGTAGCGGCTGGGCGTGTAGCTTTCGCCCGACACTCGCCCCTTTGCCTCGGCGCGGTAGCGAAAGCGCGAGATCGCGGCGATCAGGCCCGAGGATTTCACCTCGCCCGTGGCGGCATACTGCCCGCCCTCCTGCGTCATGCCGAAGAGCACCTCGCCGGCCTTGAGCCCGGAGTAATAGACCTCGAAGCGGCCGGTTTCCGTGGCCGGTTGCGCTGCTGTCGCGCTGACGGCGGTCATCCCCCCTGCGCCAAGTGCAAAAGTCGTCGTCAGGGCACAGAAACTGTGCCGCAGGTGTCGCCCGATCATGTGTGAGTATTCCCGTTGCCCGCGAGGAGATGTTTTGTCCGGTGGAATTTCCCCACCGCTCTGGACTAGAGGTACTCCCCAAGGCAGAAATTGCCAGCCGGACCGCCCCTGTGGCGGGTGGCGCGCAACTTCCCGCGTATGGCGGAGGCGGGGCTGTGCGGAAAGACGCCGGTCGCAGAGAAGTGAGGGACGAGATGGAGATTGCCACACTGGCCGAGCAGGTTCTTGCCGGGGAGCGTCGGGCGCTGGCCCGGGCGATCACGCTGATCGAAAGCGGCCGGGCCGATCACCGCGCCCAGGCCACCGAGTTGATGGAGCACCTGCAGAAGGCCGACCGCCAGGCGCTGCGAATCGGGCTCTCGGGCACGCCGGGCGTCGGCAAATCGACCTTCATCGAAAGTTTCGGCCTGATGCTGACCGGGCAGGGCAAGAAGGTGGCGGTGCTGGCCGTCGATCCCTCTTCGGCGCGCTCCGGCGGATCGATTCTCGGTGACAAGACGCGGATGGAGCAGCTGACCCGCGACCGCAACGCTTTCATCCGCCCATCGCCCAGCCAGTCGCATCTTGGCGGCGTTGCCCGGCGCACGCGAGAGGCGGTGCGGCTTTGCGAGGCGGCGGGCTTTGACGTGGTGCTGATCGAGACCGTGGGGGTGGGGCAGTCAGAGACGGTGGTGGCCGAGATGTCCGATCTCTTTTTGCTGCTGCTGGCACCCGCTGGCGGCGACGAGTTGCAGGGCGTCAAGCGCGGCATCATGGAGATGGCCGACCTGATCCTCGTCAACAAGGCTGATGGCGACCTGAAGCCTACCGCAATGCGCACCTGCGCGGATTATGCCGGCGCCCTGCGCCTGCTGCGCAAGCGGCCGCAGGACCCGCCCGGTTTCCCCAAGGCGCTGACCGTCTCGGCGCTCGAGGAAGAGGGGCTGGCGCAGGCCTGGGACGAGATGCAGGTGCTGACCCAGTGGCGCCGCGACGAAGGGCATTTCGATGCCCGCCGCGCCGACCAGGCGCGCTACTGGTTTGCCGAAGAGGTGCGCCAGGCGCTGCTGTCGCGGTTGCAGACCCCCGAGGCGCGCGCCGCCATGGCCGACCTCTCGGAAGAGGTGGCCCAGGGCCGCACCACACCGGCCCGCGCCGCACAGGACATGCTGGACCGGCACCTCGGCGGATGACGGGCGAGCGGCTCTTTGACGGCGCGCTGATCCGCGCCACGCTGTTCAATCCGGGGCAGAAGACGCTCTTTGTCAGCTTCCGTCAAAGACTTGCCGCGCCGGGGCAGTTCGACGACCCGCGCCCGGTGCGCAGTATTACCGCCGCGGGCATGAGCCACCTGCACCTGCAGTCGCGCTGGAACGACTGGTACATCAACGACGAGACCACGGCGCTGGAGGCCGCGCTGCGCGCCCATGCGGCGGGTTATGACGATGCCTGCGCCATGGGGTTCTCGATGGGCGGCTACGCGGCGTTCCGATTTGCCGAGGCGCTGCGGCTTCGTCGGGTCATCGCGGTCTCGCCGCAATATTCGATTGCGCCCGAGCATGTGCCCTTTGACCGCCGCTACCGCGATTGCGCTGGGGGATTCGACGCGGACCTCGGCGATCTCTCGACGCGGGGGACCGATCTGCAGGGCGTGATCCTCGCCGATCCCTTTCGGCCGATGGACATCCGCAATGCCGCCCTGATCTCTGCTGCCTTTCCGCAGGTGTCGCTGGTGCGGCTGGCCGGCGGCGGCCACCCGGCGACCGGGGTGCTGCGAGAGGGCGGGCGCTTCGGCAAGCTGCAGGCACAATTGACCAAGAAACAGGTGCCTGCGGTGCGGATCACCATGTTGCACCGGCGCTCGCGGCGGCAGAGCCCGAAGTACTGGCGCCACCTCGCCGCGCAGGCGGAAAAGTCCGGCCGCCGGGCCCTTGCGGCGCGCGCTCTGGCCCGGGCCGAGGCGCTTGACGCCGCGCCCGCGTGAAGATGTGGTCTGCCCGCGTCACCAGCCCTTGACGATCCCGGCCCGCCCGCGTAATAGCCTGCAAACCAGATTCCGGGCGCGGCCTATGCGGCGCCCTTTGATATTTGCGGGGCGCGTCCGGGCCAATGGGTTCGATGTCCTGCTCTGAAACGATGAGGATGATCACATGTCGCGCCGCTGCGAACTGACCGGAAAAGGCCCGATGACTGGCAACAACGTCAGCCACGCCAACAACAAGACCAAACGTCGCTTTCTGCCCAACCTGAACGACGTGACCCTGCAATCCGAAACCCTGAAGCGCGGCATCAAGCTGCGCATCTCGGCGTCGGCCCTGCGCTCGGTGGACCACCGTGGCGGTCTCGACAAGTTCCTGGCGAAAGCCAAGGACGCCGAGCTGTCGGATGCGGCGCTCAAGGTCAAGAAAGAGATCATGAAAGCCCAGGCCGCCGAGGCCTGATCTTTCCCTCTTTGCGCGGCCCTGCGGGGTCGTCTGACCCTCGGCGGCCCACCCGGCGGGGGTTATTCTGTTGTGGGATGGTGTTTTTTCGGCGCCAGTTCGGCGACCTGCGGCGCACCGGGCATCTGCCCCGAGATCTCCAGCACCAGCTTGCGCTTGACCGCGGAGGCAAAGGAGGCGCGGCTCTCGGCCGTGACGACAAAGGCGCCCATGCCGCCGATGATCCGTTCCTCGTAAAGCGCCTCGAGCCCGCCATGGGCGCGGCCGGGATCGTCCGGCCGAAGGATCGGCAGGGCGTTGATGGTGATCCCCGCCGCCAGCACCTGCGCCCGCGCCTCGGCGATCGCCGGTCCCGCATGGTTGTTGGCACTGTCGCCGGAAAAGTCGATCACCCGCCGCCAGCCCTGAATGTCGTTCTCTTCGATCTGCCGCAGCCCTTCGAGCAGCGCGCGGCCGATGGCATTGCGCCCGGAGGCGCGGCGCGGCGTGGCCAGCAGGCGGCTGGCAAAGCCCTCGGCCGCCTGCAACCCGTCGATCCGCGTCCAGGGCACGACGACGGCGGTGTCCTGCGCCCATTCCACGTAGGTCACGGCAATGGTGCCATAGGCAGTGCCCTTGATCGCCTCCAGCACCTCTGGATCGGTCAGGGCCATGGCATAGCCCTGGCGCTGAAAGGCGATCTCGCGGCTGTCGATCGAGCCGGAGGCATCGGCCAGCAGCACCAGTTCGAGGTCGGTGTCCTGCGCCAGCATCATGCCGGGCAGGGCAAGCAGGAAGAGGGAAAGGGCAAGGGCGCGCATGGGGCCACGATAGCGCCAAGCGGGCGGCGGCGGACGCACAATTTCGTCAGCGCGCCGGGGGACTATCCTTTCGGATAGGTCAGGTCACCCTCTGCGCTTTTGCCCTTTTGGGGCGAGAGGGTTACATCTGGGACATGCGATGAGTGACCTGCCGCAAGGTGCAAACCCCTGAAGCGGCATCGGGCCAGAAGGGCCCCAACCGCTACGCTGCGCGGCGGGTCATTCTTCGTGTACCCAAGACAACCTTCCCTCATGAACTGCGATGGGGCGGCCCTGCACAGGCCGCCCCATTTGCCGGTCGGGGGCCGGCGCCAAGGGGTTACTTGCCCTTCTGGCCGCCGATGTTGAGCGGTTTGCCGAGGTTGGAATTCGCGGTGGCGAGGACCTTGGGCTTTTCCTGCTTGGGTTTCTTGGCTTCTTTGTTGCCCTTGTTCTTGCTCTTGGACATGAATGATCTCCGATGATTTCCCGCAGCGGGATCGCCACGGGCCGTCGCATCGTCAGGCGATCAGGGTTGCCCGGTCTTGCGGGGCGATGATCCTTGGGAGGCGGCAGGGGCCGGAGATTCGCTCTCCCGGAGCCTGCGAGGTGGAATCTACGCTTGTGTCGGGGCGCTCGCAAGAGGGATGATCGGGGGCGGTTGTGCGATGTTCGCGTCGGTCGCGCTTCTCACCGGCCCGGAATCAAGGCCGCAGGCCGCCGGGCCAGCGCCTGCCCGCCCCGTCGGGCTGGCGCTTTGGCAGGGCTGGGCGCTTCGAATATCTGTGGGACGTGCTTGGCTGAGATAAAGCGCTGTCGAACGACGGGAGCAGCGCCACCCCGCGGGCAGGCGCTGGCCCGGCTCGTCAAATGGTCAGAACTGCGCCGTAGGGTAAGCAGTATTGCCCACCATCGCACAAAGTTACCGGCGCGCTTCGCGCACCTGAGCCGTCAAACATCCAACTCCTCGACAAACTTCGCATTCGCCTGGATGTACTCGAACCGTTTCTCCGGCTTCTTGCCCATCAGCCGTTCCACCAGGTCGCCGGTCTCGCCGGGTTCGTCCTCGTCGATCGACACCCGGATCAGCTTGCGCGTCTCGGGGTTCATCGTGGTTTCCTTCAGGTCCTTGGCGTCCATCTCGCCAAGACCCTTGAACCGCGAGACAGAGATGTTGCCCTTGCCGCCCAGACCCTTCTCGAGCCAGATGTCGCGCTCGGCCTCGTCAAGGCAATAGACCCGCTTGGCCCCCTGGGTCAGCCGGAACAACGGCGGGCAGGCCAGATAGAGGTGCCCGGCGTCGATCATCGGCCGCATCTGGGTGAAGAAGAAGGTCATCAAGAGCGCCGCGATATGGGCGCCGTCGACGTCGGCGTCGGTCATGATGATGATCTTCTCGTAGCGCAGATCATCGATGTTGAACTTGGTGCCCAAGCCCACGCCAAGCGCCTGTGACAGATCGGAAATCTCGGCGTTGGAACCCAGCTTGGACGAGGCCGCGCCCAGCACGTTGAGGATCTTGCCGCGCAGCGGCAAGAGCGCCTGGGTCTTGCGGTCGCGCGCCATCTTGGCCGAACCACCAGCCGAATCGCCCTCGACGATGAAGAGCTCCGTTCCCTCGCGCGAGGTGGCCGAGCAATCGACCAGCTTGCCGGGCAGGCGCAGCTTCTTGGTGGCGGTCTTGCGCGCGGTTTCCTTTTCCTGCCGCCGCCGCAGCCGCTCTTCGGCGCGCAGCACCAGGAAATCGAGGATCGCGCCGGCGCTCTTGGTGTCCGAGGTCAGCCAGTGGTCGAAGTGATCGCGCACCGCGCCCTCGACCAGCTTGGCGGCCTCGGTGGTGGCCAGCCGGTCCTTGGTCTGGCCGACGAACTCCGGCTCGCGGATGAAGCAGGACACCAGCGCGCAGCCGCCGGTGATCAGGTCGTCGCGGGTGATCTGCGCCGCCTTCTTGTTGTTCGACAGCTCCCCATAGGCGCGGATGCCCTTGAGGATCGCGGCCCAGAAGCCGGCCTCGTGGGTGCCGCCCTCGGGGGTGGGGACAGTGTTGCAGTAGGACTGGATGAAGCCGTCGCGCGACGGCGTCCAGTTGATCGCCCATTCGACCTTGCCCGGGGCATTGAACTTCTCACGGAAATCCACCGTGCCGGCAAAGGGCTTCTCGGCATAGGTCGAGGCGTTGCCCAGCGTCTCGGTCAGATAGTCAGACAGGCCGCCGGGAAAGTGGAAGGTGGCCTCGGTCGGGGTCTCGCCATCGTCGATCGCCGATTTCCAGCGAATCTCCACGCCCGAGAACAGGTAGGCCTTGGAGCGCACCATCTTGAGCAGGCGGGCGGGCTTGAACCGGTGCTTGCCGAAGATCTGCTCGTCGGCGTGAAAGGTCACCGTGGTGCCGCGCCGGTTGGGCGCCGCGCCGATCCTGGCGACGCCACCCTGCGGGATGCCGCGGGAAAAGCGTTGCTCGTAGAGCTCCTTGTTGCGCGCCACCTGCACCACCATCGAATCCGACAGCGCGTTGACCACCGAGGCGCCCACACCGTGCAGACCGCCAGAGGTCTCATAGGCCTTGCCCGAGAACTTGCCGCCGGCGTGCAGCGTGCAGAGGATCACCTCGAGCGCTGATTTGTCGGGGAATTTCGGGTGCGGATCGATCGGGATGCCGCGGCCGTTGTCGCGGATGGTGACGGCGAAATCCTCGTGCAGCTCGACCTCGATGCGATTGGCATGGCCGGCCACCGCTTCGTCCATCGAGTTGTCGAGCACCTCGGCCACCATGTGGTGCAGCGCCCGCTCGTCGGTACCGCCGATGTACATGCCCGGGCGCTTGCGCACCGGCTCCAGCCCTTCGAGCACCTCGATGTGGCTGGCATCATAGTCGGAAGGGTTCACCGGGGTGAGGAGATCGTCGGCCATGTCCGCTGCTCTTTGTTGCTCTTGATTGCCGCACAGTATGGCAGAGCGGGCCGGGCGGGGGAAGGGTGTGGATCGCCTGCCGGGGCGGAACGGGCTTGCGTCCTGTCGCGTGGTGGCGATTATCCGCGACTGACAGAACGGAGGTCCTTTCATGCGGATTGCATTCACCGGTGGTAGCGGCAAGGCCGGCCGACATATCGTTCCCTGGCTGCGCTCGCGCGGGCACCGGGTGCTCAACCTCGATCTGGACGCGCCGCAGGCGCCCGACAACCTGTCGGTCGATCTGACCGACAGCGGCCAGGTGTTCAATGCGCTCTCCAGCCTGTCGGGCTTCGACGAGCTGAACGCCCCCGAGGCACCGAAGTTCGACGCGGTGGTGCATTTCGCGGCGCTGGCGCGCATCCTGATCAAGCCCGATAACGAGACCTTCCGCGTCAATACCCTGTCGACCTACAACGTCATGGAAGCGGCGGTGAAGCTCGGCATTCCCAAGGTGATCTTTGCCTCGTCAGAGACGACCTATGGCGTCTGTTTCGCCCAGGGCGAGCTGCGCCCCGACTACCTGCCGGTCGATGAAGAGCACCCGGTGGTGCCGCATGACAGCTACGCCATGTCCAAGATCTGCAACGAGGCCTGCGGCCGGTCCTTTCAGGCGCGGTCGGGCATCGACATCTACGGGTTGCGGATCAACAACGTCATAGCGCCCGAGGAATACGCCAGCAAATTCCCCGCCTTTCTGGCCGATCCCGCACAGCGGCGGCGCAACATCTTCGGCTATATCGACGTGCGCGATCTCGGCCAGATGGTGGAGAAATGCCTCGAGACAGACGGTCTGGGCTACGAGGTGTTCAACGTCGCCAACGACGATCTCTCGGTCGGGCTGAGCAACGCAGAGGTACGCGCGCGGTTCTACGAGGGCGTGCCGCTGCGCCACGAGATGGGCGAGACCGAGACGTTCTACAGCAACCGCAAGGCCAAGGAGATGCTGGGCTTTCAGCCCGAGCATTCGTGGCGCGACGTGCTGGGGTAGGGCGCTCAGCCGGCCTTGGTGCGCAGCCAGTCGGCCAGGCTCGCCGGGTCGAGGTGGCCCTGGGCGAGGCGGATGATGCGGTCGCCGACCTCTTCGGTCTCGTGCGTGATCGAGATGCCGTTCAGGCGCAGGCAGACCAGCATGGTGCGATAGGCGGTGCGCTTGTTGCCGTCATTGAAGCAATGCCCGGTGGCAATGGCCACGGCGTACGCCGCTGTCAGATCGAAGGCATCCTCGATCAAGCCATAGACCAGGCGGTTGTCCACCCGGGCCAAGGCGCCTTCCAGGGACTTGTCCTTGGCACGACCAGCCAACTCGCCGGCATTGAGTACCAGATCATGCAGCCGTTCGACCTGGTCGGGCGTGAGCAGGACGAAGTTCATTTATCCTTCAGGTAGTCGAGCACCGGCGCGGCCTGGGCGCGTGTCTCTTCGACCGCCGCCAGAACCTCGTCCATCGACGCATAGCGCGGTTCGCTGTCCAGCGTCGCCTCTTCCGGCACCAGGTAGCCGACGCATTTCGAGTTCTTCATGATCGCCACCGGCTCGCCGCCGGCGCGGTCGAAGACCTTCTGCGGTTCCCGCAGTTCGGTCATGGTGCAGATGTTGCGGGTGTGAAGACGGGTGACCATTGGAGATTCCCTGCATCAAGATGTGTACTGAAATATACACTTTTCCGCGCATTATGCAAGGCGCCCGCTCAGGGCGTCACCGTCTCGACCTCGAATTGCACGAACAACGGCACCGGTTCCGGCGTCTTCTTGCGCCGCGACAGCGACACCGCCGCCCGCGTCGTATCACCGAAGCCCGCAGTTTCCAGCAATTCTCCCAGCCCCGGCGGGCGGGCGCCTGCGGCGCGGGTGCGGTCGACGGCGTCCTGCGCCAAAAAGGACAGGTCCTCGAGCACCGATCCCGGGGTCACCGGTGAGAACACCACGATCATTCGCTCTCGGCCAAGGCTGGTGTCGGTGATCAGCACGAAATCCTCGTCCAGCCGGTCGCCGGGCTGCATCCGGCCGTTGCCCATGAAGGTGATCGAATAGTCAGAGCCGACGTAGAGGATGTTGAAATCCACCGGCGCGGCGCCAGCGTTGGCCAGCCGCAGGCCCAGCGTGTCGTCCGGCACCAGCCGCGGCACCGAGGCCGCTGAGAGGCCCGTGCGCGAGGCGGGCGGCACCTCTTCGCGCACCGCGTCATAGCGCCCGCGCACCATCTCGGCCTCGACCTGCAGCGCGCTGGCGCCGGCAGTGGCCGCGCCCACCTTCATCAGGTTGAGCGCGCGCGACATCCGGGTTAGGGACTCCGCCACCGCATGGGCCAGGTCCTCTGGCGTTTTGTCACCGGTCGAGATCGAGGGCAACTGGGCCAGGGTGCTCTCGTCCACCACGCCCGCCGCGGTCAGGAACCAGAGCGCGTCGGGCCGCACGCTGTCGGCAAAGACCGCGAGGCGCAGGTCGGCCTCGCCGTCGCCCGCCGGCACGAACCGGATGCGCGGGCTGGTCAGCCCGTCGCGGGTGATGACCTGCAGGGCGGCGTCCAGGGCGTCAGCCGGGGCAGAGCCGGGGGCAGGCAGAGCGACGGTGAGCGACAGGTTGAGCGTGGTGCCGGTCTTGCGCAGTACCGCGCCGGGGGGCAGGGCGTCGAGGTCGAAGTCGCCACTGGCCTGCGCCGAAAAGGTCTCGGCTGTGTTCACGGTAAAGACCGCCAGCGCCGCCTCGTCAGGATCGGCGGGCGAGGCCAGCAGCAGAAGCTCCGAGCCTGCCTCCAGCCCGTGCAACCGGCCCGCCGGCAGCTGCAAGGCGTCGCCGGCGCGGCTGGCGGGCCATTGCAGGATACGGTCGGCCTCGGTGCGGCCAAAGACCGGCAGGTCGAGGTCGCCTTCGAACAGCGGCGTGGCGCGGGCGAGGTTCTGCGTGCCGTATTTGCGCAGCACCTCCTGCGCCAATTGCCGATAGGTGATGCCCGGTCGTTCGGCCAAAGTCTCGAACAGCGTATAGGTGAAGACCCCCTGCAGCCGGCGGCCGGCCTTGCCCTTGGGCATGTTCTTTTCGGGCGTGGTCTCGTTGGTCTGGGCGGCGAAGAAGGCCACCAGCCGGCCGCGGTCGCCGTCGCCCGCCACAGCGACCACCGGCACCTCGGGCGGGGCCTGCGGGTCAGGCAGGGTGCGACTGCGGCTCTCGGCCTCGGCCAGGGTCAGGGCGGGGATCGCCAGCGCCTCTGGCGGCAGTTGCCGCATCCGCACCTCGTCACCGCCGGGCGCGGCGCGGGTGGCGGTGCCGGAATGGCAGCTGTCGAAGACCACCCAGACATCGGCGCCGCGCGCCCGTATCGCATCGATCATCGCGCCGATCTCGTCATCGACCAATGCGTTCTCGACCGTCCCGACGGTGTCGTTCCAGGGGCCGATGTCCGTCGGCAGGAAGATCTCGTCGAGCCCGTCAAGCTCGCTCTCGGGGTCGGTCGCGGGGGTCTGCGAGCCGTGGCCCGAGAAATGCAGGTAGACGAAATCGCCGGCCTCGACCTCCTGCGCCAGCGCGGCAAATTCCGCCCGGATCGCGGCCAGCGTCGGATCGGCCGCGCCCTCGACACCATCGGCCAGCACGGTGATGTTTTCGGGCGCGAAGGGCAGGGCGGGGTTGCCGGCAAGGAACCGCGCCACGAGGTCGACGTCATTGGCCGGACCCTTGAGCCAGAAGCGTTCATCGAGCGACGGATAAGTCGAGGCGCCAATCAGCAGGGCATGCGCCTCGCGCGCCAGCGCCGCAGCGGGAAGCAAGAGCGCCAGCAGCGTCAGAAGAAGGGAGGAACGACGAAGCATGGCGGCCCTCTCAGTTGGTGATCAGGGAATAGCCGGAATCGCTGCGCCCGCGGTTGCGCACCACCACGGTAAAGGCCGCGTCCTGCGCCGGGGTCCAGCCGCAATGGGCAATCGCCGAGATATCGGTGTCGGAACAGACCAGCCGCGACTGGGCATCGTAGACAAAGAGGTTGAGATCGGCCTGGCCGCCGCCCTCGACATAGACATCGGCATATTCGCCGCCACGGTAGGTCAGCGGCGGATAGGTGTCGGTGCCGCCATTGCGGATCGCGGTGATCGAATAGAGCTGGCCGGTCTTGACGCCGCGACTGCCCTCGGCGGCGATATCCTCGGCCAGCTGGGTGATCACCGGGTCTTCGGGCGCCAGCGCCACGGCGGCGTCGAGCATCTCCTGCCAGCCCAGCGGCGCCTCGGCAGTGACCTTGTCGGGCAGGGGCATGTCCTTTTCGGGGGTGCGCTCGACCGGCTCCAGCCGCACCGATTTGCGCAGCTTGGCGGCGGCGAGCAACAACAGCGGATCGCTGGCCTCCTGACCGGCGAGGTAGAGCTCGGCCGAGAGCGCGGCGGTCTGGGCGGCGGTGTTCTGGGCCGACGCAGGCGCGGCAAGAAGCCCGAGCGCCAAGGCGGCGGAGACAAGCCAAGGGGACATCTGAAACACTCCTGAACCAATCAATTTGACCCGATATTGAGCCGAAGCGCCCCGCATTCAAAGGATTTGTTGTGGCCTCTGTGCACATAACAGCCCTTTTCATGTGCTTCCGGCGGCGCCCCTCCCTAGCTTGAGGTCATGCAAGTTTTCGCAGGAGTGCGCGATGCCGACCCGAAAGATCACCCGCCGCATGAGCCTCATGTTGCCGCTGTTGCCACTCTTGGCCAAGGCCTCTGACGCCGTGGCGCATGAAGCCGCAGACGTCTCTGCCCTGCGCCGGGCCATGGCGGCGACACTGGTGGTCACCGGTGCGGACCGGGACCGGGCGTTCCTGGGCTCGGCCGTGCTCTGGCAGGACGGGCGGCAGGCGGTGACGGCGGCGCATGTGGTGGGCACACGCCGCGCGCTGCGGCTGCGCGATGCCGAGGGCCGCGAGTTGAACGCCGAGGTGACGCAGATCGATGCAGCGCGCGACGTGGCCTTTCTGCAGCTGGAGGGGGCGCGCGCCCCGGGCCTCTCTCCGCGCCCCGGACGGGCGGCGCTGGGCGAGACGGTCTATGCGGTGGGCGCCCCTTTCGAGGCGGCGCAGACCCTGACCGCTGGCATCGTCTCGGCCAGTGACCGGCAGGTCGACCCGGCGCTGCCGGTCCGGCTGATCCAGCATGATGCGGCGATCAATGCCGGGTCCTCAGGTGGGCCGCTGGTAGATGCCGAGGGCCGGCTGATCGGGCTCAACAGCGGGCTGGCGCGGGCCAGCCGGTTCTTTGCCGGCATGGCCTATGCGCTGCCGATGGAGCTTGTGCAGGCGGTGCATGACGGCCGTCTGCGCCCGGTGCCGCGCCTCGGCCTGCGCCTGCGCCCGGTCGATGCGATGATTGCCGAGGCGCTGGGGCTGAGTGACACCACCGGCCTGCTGGTCGATCACGTCACACCGCAGGGCTGCGCCGCCACGGCCGGGCTGCGCCCCGGTGACATCTTGCTGGCGGTCGACGGCAGGCCGATCACCGGTCAGGGCGACCTTGCCCTGAGGATCGACGCGCGCGCGGGCGCAAGCGTCAGCCTCGGCCTGCGGCGCGGTCCGGAAACCTTGAGCGCCACCCTGCGCTTCGACCCGGCCGAACCCGCGCCGGCGCTGATGGGGCTGACCCTGTCGGCACAGGCCGCCCCGGCGGCGCGCGGCACCAGCCTGCAGGCGCTGGGCGTGACCCTCAGCGGCCGGCGGGTGACCGCGCTGGCCGCCACCAGCCCGGCCTATCTGGCCGGTCTCTCGGTGGGCGACGAGATCCTCGCCTTCAACGGCGCGCCCGCCACAGCGCCCTGGCCCGAGATCACCGGTCCGGTCGTGCTGCTGGTCAGCGCGGCCGGCGGTCAGACCCGCCACGTGGTCTTTGATCCGTTTTCCAACCAGCAGGGGATGCGACCGATCGGCGGTGCGGTTGTGCTTGACCCCGCGGTAATTACACTTTGATCTGGAGGCAGAGATGACCGTGCAAGAGATGACCCAGACCCCCACAGTCCCCGACAAGGCCACAAGGCCCCGCCGCATCCTGATCGTCGAGGACGATGCCGCCGCCGCCCGCGCCATGTCGGAGGCGGCGAGCGATCTCGGCTGCGAGCCCATCGTGATGCGCAACTTCGACGACGGGGTAAAGGCCGCGGGGCTCGCCGATTTCGCCGTCGTGGTCTTTGACCGCATGCTGCCCGGCGGCGACGGGGTCGAGGCGATTGCCAAGATCCGCGCCGGCGGCTCGACCGCGCTGATCCTCGTGGTCTCGGCGCTGGGCCGCGCCGCCAACAAGATCGAGGGGCTGGAGAAGGGCGCCGACGATTACCTCGCCAAACCCTTCGATCCCGAAGAGCTGCGTGCCCGGCTCAGGGCGCTGCTGCGGCGGCAGGAGATGACGGTGCTCGACAACGACCTGATCGCCTTTGGCGATCTGGAAATCCGCATGAAGGCGCGCACCGTGCACGTAAAGACCGACCACGTGCCGGTCAGCCCCAAGGAGTTCGAGTTGATCACCTATTTCGCCCGCAACGCCGGGCAGGTAGTGACCCGGATGCAGCTGCTGGAGCATGTCTGGAACCTGCATTTCGACCCGCAGACCAATGTCGTCGACGTGCATGTCGGGCGCTTGCGCCGCAAGCTCGAGGCGGCGGCGGGGCGGCCGGTGATCCATACCGCGCGGGGCGAAGGCTATCTCTTCGATCCCGGCCGGGGCGCTGCGTGAGGCCGGTGCGGCTGGCCCGTTCGGCGAGCCTGCGCCTGACGCTGGCGATTGCCAGCCTGATCCTGCTGATGGCGCTCTTGGCGATGGCGGTGCAGTACCGCACCGCCGCGCAGGCGCTCGACCGGCAGCAGCGCGAACTGCTGCAATCCGACATCGACAGTTTCGCCGAGCTCTACGACCAGCGCCGCATCCCGGCGCTGCGTCAGGCCATCGAGGACCGCGCGGCGCAGACGCCGCAGGGTCAGGCGCTCTACCTGTTGCAGGACCGCGAGGGGCGGACGCTGGCGGGCAACCTGTCAGACTGGCCCGAGGACCTGCCGGCGATGGCCGGCGGCGTGACCGAGGCGGCACCGCGCCAGTTCACCCTGCCGCCGGGCGAGGCGGCCTACAACGGCATCGCCCGGGTGCTGCCCGGCGGCTTTCCCCTGCTGGTGGCCCGCGCCGACACGCTCACCGCCGACACCCTGGCCGAGATGCGCGGCACGCTGTTGTGGATGACGCTGGCGCTGCTGGGCATGGCGGCGCTGACCGGCGGCTTTGTCAGCCGGCTGGTGCTGCGCCGGATCGACCGGGTCAATGCCCTGGCCGACCGGGTCGCCGCCGGCGATCTGGCGGCGCGGCTGCCCGGAGCCCGCAGCCCGGATGAATTCGGCGCGCTCGAGGAGCATGTGCATGCGATGCTCGACCGCATCCAGAACCTGAACGCCGCCACCAACCGGCTGTCGGACGCCATCGCGCACGAGCTGCGCACGCCGCTCAACCGCATCGCCCAGAAGCTCGACCAGCTCGAAGGCCAGCCGGAGCTGGTGGGCGAGATCCGTGCCGAGCTGCGCGGCACCATCCGCATCTTCGACGCCTTGCTCGACATCTCGGGCGCGCTGGCGGAACAGGGCCAGAGGCCCGGTCTCGCGCCGCTCGATCTGAGCCAGGTGGCGCAGGAGGTCTTCGAGCTTTACGAGCCGGTGGCCGAGGAGGCGGGGCTCGCCTGCCGGATCGCCGCCGAACCGGGGCTGCACATTCTGGGCGACCGGTCGCTTCTGGCGCAGCTGATCGCCAACCTGCTCGACAATGCCATCAAGTTCTGCGCGCCCGGCGACACCCTGACCCTGAGCCTGACGGCAGCGGAGACGCGCCATGTGCTCGAGGTCTCGGACACCGGGCCGGGGGTGCCCGAGGACATTCGCGCCGATCTCTTCGAGCAGTTCACCCGTGCCGAGCGCGACCGCGACAAGGCCGGCCACGGGCTGGGCCTCGCGCTGGTGCAGGCCATCGCGGCGCGTCATGGCGCACGGCTCGACCTGCCGCAGCGGTCGAAAGGTTTTGCGATTGCCATCGCCTTCCCTAAGCTTGACGCAGAGTTAAGTGATTCGTGAGCACTATTCATGCACCTCAAGGGGCTGGCGGCGCTTGGGCTGGTTCTTTTTCTTGCTGGCTGCGCCGCTCTGAACAAACCGTTGAACCTCGCCTTGACGGAAGGGCGCAACGCGCCTTTCGCGGGTCCCGTGGTGCCGGACGCCGGCGAGACCTATATCGGTCTGGCGTTCTCTGGCGGCGGCATGCGGGCCTCGGCCTTTGCCCATGGCGTGCTCGAGGAACTGCGCGCGCTGTCGCGCTCTGACAGGGCGCCCTTCGGCATGTTGTCGGACGTGCGGCTGGTCACCGGGGTTTCCGGCGGCTCGGTCACCGCGGCGCATTTCGGGCTTTATGGCCCGGCCTCGATCGAGGGCTACCGCGAACGCTATCTGATCACCGATGCCGAACGCTATATGGCGAATTCCCCGGTCAACCCGGTGGCGATCCTGCGCGGCCTGTCAGGCGGCGCCAACGGGCGCGAGACCTTCGGTCGCTATCTCGACGAGGTGCTGTTCAAGGGCGCGACCTTTGGCGATCTGGCGAAACGCTCGCAGATCACCACATGGATCAACGCCACCGACATCGCCAACAAGGTGACCTTCCTGTTCAGCCCCGAGACCTTCGATGCGCTGTGTTCGGACCTCGACAGTTTCCCGATCTCCGAGGCGGTGGCGGCCTCGGCGGCTTTTCCGCTGGTGTTCTCGCCCATCGTGCTCGAGGCGCATGCCGGCAGCTGCGGCTACAGCGAGCCCGATTGGCTGACCGCCGCGCGCCACAACCCCGAGGCGACGGCGGCGATGATCGCCCATGCCGAGGCGCTGGAGAGCTATGCCGGCGGCGGTGACGTCAAGTATCTCAAGCTGCTCGACGGCGGCATCACCGACAATTTCGGCACAACCGGCCTGGCGGTGGCGCGGGCGCGGGCCGAGACGCCTTATGCGCCGCTGACGCCCGAGCAGGCGGTGACGCTGAAACGCGCGCTTCTGCTGGTGGCAGATGCCGGGGTGCGGCGCGACCTGGCCTGGACCTCGCGGCTCAGGGGGCCTGGCGGGGTGCAGCTGGCGACCTCGATTGCCAATGCCTCGATGGGCGCGGCCTCGCGCACCGGCTATGACGCCATGCGCCTGCAGATCGCCAACTGGGAGCGGGACCTGGTGGAGTATCGCTGCGGTCTGGCCCTGTCGGAGGTGCGCAGGCTGCGTGGCAGCATCAGGGGTTGGGACTGTCGCGACATCAAGTTCTTTGTCGGCCAGGTCTCGTTCCGGGGGCTGCCAGACGCCATGCGCGACACGCTCGACGATATCCCGACGCGGCTGCGGCTCGAGACCGAGGAGGTCGACTTGGCGATCGAGGCCGGCCGGCTCTCGACCCGGCAGAACGCCCAGGTTCAGGGCTTCCTGCGCGCCGCCGGCTATGTCGAAACCGATCCGCTGCTGACCCGGCGCAGCACCGGACCCGCGCCCCGCCGCATCGCCCCGTTGCGGAGGGAATGACAAATGCGGTCAGGGGAGGGGGCAGATGTTGAAGCAAACCGGCGGAGCGGCAAGATGACAGTCATGACACGCCTCGCCTCTCTTTCCCTGCTGCTGCTTGCCAGCGCCGCCGCCCCGGCCAAAGCCGAGATCCGCGCGCTGCTGGTGGGGGTTGCGGATTACGAACACCTCGACGCCGACCTGCGCGGCCCGGCCAATGACGTCGGCCTGATGGCGCGGGCCTTGATGGCGCGGGGGGCGCAGGCCTCTGACATCACGGTACTGGCCGATGCCTCGGCCAAGCTGCCCGAGGGCGTGGTGAACGCCGGCGTGGCGACGCGGCAGGCGATCCTCGACGGGCTGGCGGCACTGGCCGAGGCCTCGGATGCCGAGACGCAGGCGGTGTTCTACTTCTCCGGCCACGGCAGCCAGATGCCCGACCTGAACGGCGACGAACAGGGCGGCTACGACGAGATCTTCCTGCCCGCCGACGCCAAGGGCTGGAGCGGCGCCAAGGGCACGGTCGAGAACGCCATCGTCGACGACGAGATGACCGCGCCGCTGCAGGCGATCCTCGACACCGGCGCTTCCCTAGTTGCGATGCTCGACGCCTGCCATTCCGAGACCGGCTTCCGCGCTTTGCCCGACAGCGCCGCCGCCCCGGTGGCGCGCTACATCGCCCCGGCGCTGCTGGCCTTGCCCGAGGACCTGCCAGTCGTCGCCGCCACCCCGGCCGCGCCGCCACTTCAGGGCGACTTCGTCTTCCTCTACGCGGCACAGCAGGACCAGCGGGCGTTCGAATATCCGGTCGGCGATGCCGAGGATCCGGCCAATTGGTACGGTGATTTTACCCGCTCGGTCGCCATGGCGCTCGAAAGCGGCGCGGCGCTGACCTGGGCCGACCTTTTGCAACAGGCGATGGCCGAGATGAACGCCAATGCACCCGCCACCCAGACCCCCGACGCCGAGGGCCCGCTACTGGAAACCGCGGTACTGGGCCAGTCCGAACCGCTGCCGCCGGTGATCCGCACCGAGGCCGGCACCTTGCAGTCCGGTGCACTGCAGGGCGTGCGCCCGGGCGCGGTCTACGAGATCGCCGAGAGCCCCGGCGGCGCGGCGCTGGCCGAGGCCAGCGTGACCCATGTTGCCCCGACGAGCGCGCGGTTGCAGAGCCTCAGCGCCCTGCCAGCGAAGGGCTATGCCAGGCTCAAGACCCCGGGCCAGCCGCAGGTGGTGCGCCTTGCCGGGCCGGTTCTGGGGGACGGCGCAGACTATACGGCTCTGCAGGCCGAGATTGATCGGCTCAAAGCCGCCAATGCGCCGGATGGCGTGATCTGGTCTGATGGGCCGGCCGATTACACGCTGGTCTTGCGCGATGGTGTTCTCGCGCTGGCGGGGCGCGACGGGCTGGTCGATGGTGCAGGCCCGGGCAGCACGCCGCGGGTGATGGCGCCCGGCGGGCTGCTCGACCTGCTCGACCGGGCGGTGCGGGTGTTCCAGGTGCGCTCGGCGACGCAGCAGGTCTCCTCCGGGCGGACCGGGCTGACGCTGGGTGGCTTCGGGCCGAAGTATGAGCTGAGCCATGTGCCGGTTACCGCGCAGGGTGATTGCGCTGCCGGCGAGGCACAGGACGAGCAACCGGTCAGCAAGACGGTGAGTGTCACCGACTGCGACCAGCTCTGGCTGACGATCTCCAACCCCTCGCGCACGGCGCGGGATGTCACCGTGCTCTATATCGACGCCGACAACCGGATCACCGCGATCTGGCCCGAGGCCGGGCTGTCGAACCGCGTGGGGTTCAACGAAACCGTCGAGGCCGGGCTGCTGATCCGCAATCCCGCGCCGCAGCGCCACGGACTCGAGGAGATCCTCGTCCTGGCGGTCCCGGCCGAGGACAATGCGCCGCGCACCGTGCTGACCGCGCTGGCCGATCCTGCCGCCAGCCGCGCCCTGCCTGCGGCGGCACCGGGGGCGGCGGCCTGGCTGATGCAGGCGACGCTGCCCGATGCGCCCAGCCGAAACCTTTCGCTGCCAGGGGCCATGTCGGCGCTGGAAGTGACCCGATTTTCCATCAAGCTGACGCCGGAGTGACCGGCCCGCCAGCGCTTTCCTTCACCTCAACGATTACTGTCAAATATAGGAATTACTGCCATGACTGACAAAACACCCCTTCTTTCCGCGGCCCTCGCCGGCCTGATCGCGCTGGGCGGTGCCGCCCTGGCGCAGGGCATGCCCGAAGGCGCAATGGCCGCCGACCCCAACAAGGCCAACCCGTTCAACTTTGCCCAGTCCGACGCCAAGGAGATAATGCTCAAGGAGCAGATGGCCGCGGCCGAGGCCTCTGGCGGCCGGGTGATCGGCGGCGAAGTGGCGGAGGATGGCGCATGGCCCTGGCAGGTGGCGCTGATGGTCGCCGGCCAGCCGACGATGCCGGATGCGCAGTTCTGCGGCGGCTCGATGGTGCTCGACACCTGGGTGCTGACGGCGGCGCATTGCATCTACATGGACGACGGCAACGGCAATTTCTTCCAGCTGCAGCCGGGGCAGTTCGACATCCTCGTCGGCACCAACACCCTGGCCGACGGCCAGGGCGAGCGGGTGCCGGTGGCGGGCGTCTTCCGCCATCCCGAGTATGACACGCGGCTTTTCGACAACGACATCGCGCTGATCAAGCTCGCCCATGCGCCCAGCGTCGCCTATCAGACGATCAACGTGCCCGACACCGACTTTGGCGAACAGCTCGACCAGCAGGGCATTCCGACCATCGTCACCGGCTGGGGGCTGGTGAACGGCGCCAAGCGCACCGAGGCGATGATGCAGGCCGAGATCCAGGTGATTAGCCGCGACGCCTGCAACAATGCGATGATGGAGGCCCGTGCCGGCTTTGCCGCGCCGCGGGTGATGGAGGCCGCCGGCGCCTTCCAACTCGATCAGCAGCAGACCGAGGAGGTCTGGTCCGAGATGCTGGCCCGTGCGCCGCTGCCGCTCTCGCCCAACATGATCTGCTCCGGCACCTTCGAGGGTGGCAAGACCTCGTGCCAGGGTGACAGCGGCGGTCCGCTGGTGGTGCCGCTGAATGACGGCAGCTACATCCAGGCCGGCGTGGTGAGCTGGGGGCTGGTGGGCAACGGTTCGACCACCTGCGCCGAGGATGCCTATTTCTCGGTCTACACCAAGGCGTCGAAGTTCGTGCCCTGGCTGAACCAGACCGTCAGCACCAACTGAGGGCGATGGCACGCCTGACCCAGACCCGCAGCCGGGCCGGCATTTCGCTGGCCCGGCTGTCTTGCGTGGCGGCGCTGCTGCTGACCACCAGCCTCTCGGCGCAAGAGGTCACCGGTCCGGCCGACAGCGCGCCGGCCCCCGGCCTGCCCACCGCCGAAGAGATCACCGCCGAGGTCGACGCCGGTCTGCGGCTCTTGCGTGACGGCGAGAGGGAGGCGGCGCTGGCCCGGCTCGAGGCGGTCAACGACATCACCTACGAAGAGGATTACCCCTCGGTTGTCGATCACTATCCTAACCTCGGGCTGTCCTATTACTACTACGAGACCGGCAACTGGCCCGAGGTGCTGCGGTTTTCCGCCTCGGTCGCCACCGGGCTGACCGCCGACGGCCTGCCCGATCACCCCCACCGCATCCAGGCCAGCATCCTGCAGGGCGCGGCGCTGGCCCGGATGTCGCGGCAGAGCGAGGCCGAGGTGCTGTTGCGCAATGGCGTGGCGGCGGCGCGGGGACGGGCCGATCTGGTGCAGGCCTACGGGCTCGCGCTCTACAACCTGTCGCTGCTGGTCACCGATCTGGGCCGCGAGGACGCCGGCGAGATCACCGACGAATTCCTCGACAACTGGAGCAGCGACTGGCCGATCCCGCTCGAACTGTCGCTGATCATCAACTACCGTGACATCGACCGCGACTATACCGACGACGACGACCTCGCCCGCGCCATCCGCCGTGCCCGCAACCTCGTCGCCGCCGCCGAGAGCGCCGAGGACGTCCCGTTGCGCCGGGTCGCGGGCTTTCGCGGCTACCTGGGCGTGCTGCTGGCGCAGGACGGCGATTTCGACACCGCGCTCGACCTGCTGCAGAAGGAATACGACTATTACCGCGAGGCGCAGATCACCGGCGGCGACCTGTCAAACTGCATCATCTACCTCGGGCTGGTCACCCGCTACGGTCGCTCCAGCGCCGAAGCCTACCAGTTCTTTGACGACGAGGTGCAGATCGCCCGGCAGAGCGGCACCCCGGCGCATGACATCGCGCGCTTCCTGCTGGAACAGGCCGCCGCCGCCGAGGCCATGGGCGAGACCGACGAGAGCCAGCGGCTCTACCGCGCCGCCTATGCCGAGGTGCGTTCGGTCGACCGGGCGAACCACTGGGCGGCACAGAAGGCGCGGTCGAAGATCGACCTCGACCATCCCGGCATGGCGGAGTTTGCCTTTGCCTCCGAACTGGGGGCGGTCGATGCGGTGCAATTCGAACTGACAGCTGACGGCGCCGACGTGCTGCGGCTGTTCTTCGAGGGCAATTACCTGCTGCTGGAACAGGTGCTCGCCCGCCACGCCGGGGCCGAGGGGCAGGGGGCGACGCTCTATCAGTTGAACAACGCGCTGTTTCTGGCACTGATGGGCCGGCATGACGCCGCCATTGCCGAACTGGCCACGGCCCGAGAGAGCACCCGGCGCAGCGGTGCCCTGCCACCCGGCGCGCCGATCTTCGACATTGTCGAGGTGATCGCCCGGGTCTGGGGCTCGGGCCATGCGCCCGAGGCGGCGCAGGACGCGCTGGCGCGTCTGGGCGCGCGGATGGAACGGCTGCAGGTGGCAGAGCGCAGCATCTACCGCGCGCTGCTGGCCTTCTACCACTTTCGCCGCGACGACATTGCGCAGATGCGGAGGGTGCTGACCGCCTGGTTCGAGGAGCATGATCCTGCGCGGCCCAGCACGCTCTGGGACATCTATGCCGCCACGGTGGTGATGGAGATGTCCTTCGGCAAGATGGAGGCCGAACTGAACGAGGCGCTGATGCAGCAGACGCTGCTGGCGCTCGAGGCCTATCCGACGCTGACGCTGTCGCGCGATTACCTGCGGGTGGTCAAGGTGATGAACTCGCGCACGGGTGTGTTCAGCGACGAGGCGCTGGTCGAGCTGGGCACCGTGGTCAGCAGCGTCGGCGCCATGGTGCCCGAGGGCCATTCGCTGCATTACGCCACCCAGTTCGCGCTGGCCAATGCCCACGGCTGGCGCGGCAATACCGAGGAGTCGCTCTACTGGCTGCGGCAGGCAGTGGCGACGATGCGCGCCTCGCGCTTTCACCGGGTCGACGAGGTGGCCTTTCTGCTGTCGCGGCAATCGGGGCTCTTGCTGGCGCTGAACCGGGTGAACGAGGCGCATTCGCTGTCGCAAGAGGCGCTGCGGCTGATCGATCCGCTGACCGCGCGGCCCAACCTGATCGGCGAGATCTACCAGAGCACGGCTCTGGCGCTCTGGTGGCGCAGCGACGATCCCGCCAAGGCGGTGGGCTTCATCGACGAGGTGCTGGGCGACCCGGCGATCCTGGCGCGGCTGGAGCCGCTCGACCGGGTGATCCTGTTGCGGCTGAAGGCCGATGCCCTTGCCAATTACGGCGAGCTGGACGAGGTGCTGGCGACGCTCGACGCCGCTGAGGCGCAGATCGGGCTGGACCCCGACATCGACTGGCGGCGCGAACGCTCGTTCAACCAGCAGACCCGGGCGATTGCCAATTACTGGAACGGTGCGCCGGGCGCGGGCTTTACTGCCATGGTCGAGAGCAATGACATCTACACCGCCTGGCTGGACGCGATCCGTCTGGCCGAAGGGGCGCAGGGCGTCGATCCCGGCGCCTATCGCGACCGCGCGGTCTGGGAGGCGATGATGGGCTGGGATTACGCCGAGACGCTGGTGGCGGAACAGCCTTGAGGACTACCGGTCGCGCCCGCCTTCACCCACCACCACGAAAGGTGCCCAGATCCGCGGATGGGCAAAACGGTCCTCGCTGCTGTCGGCAAGGATGTCGAGCGCCGAGCGCTGCAGCGCCTCGGCCCGGGTCAGCGGCGTGTCGGCATACATCCGGTCGAGCATGCCGGTGGTGAGCACCGAGGCGGCGTAATCGTCGACCGGCCAGTGCGACACCAGAATGGCGCGGGCGCCGGCATAGATGAAGGCGCGCGCAAGACCAGACAGGCCCTCGGCCCCCGGCGTGCCGTCTGATCCGGCGGTGTCGCAGGCCGAGAGGATCACCAGATCGGCGGAGAGTTTGAGCTGCGCCGCCTCTGACGCGGTAAGCAGGGCGTCGTCCTCGGCCGTGGGCGCCTCTGGCGGAGTAAAGACCAGCGCCGGCTCGGCCAGGCCCGGCAGCCCGTCGGCCAGCAGGCCGTGGGTGGCAAAGGCCACCACGTCGGCGCGGCTGAGATCGAGGGTCTTGACCGCCTGTTCGGTGGCGGCGCTGGCGAGATGCAGGTTTTCCTGCGGCGCGCCCATGGTGGCGGCCAGCCGCCGCAGCTCTCGTGCGGTGTTTGGCAGGGGGGCGAGATCGGCGACGCGGCGGACGTCTTCGTAGATGCCGCGGGTGACAATGCGGTCCTCCTCCGGCGCTTGCCCGCCGTCCTCGGCCGCCAACCGGTAGCCCAGCAGCGGATCGCCGAAGCCCACGAATGTCGGGCGCTGGGCGTCGCGCGGCGGCAGGGCGACCTGTCGAAGGGCGCGCAGGGCCGAGACATTGGGCAGGGTGGTCAGCGCATGCCGCTTGAGCAGCCAGGGCGTGTCGCGCAGCGCCTGCGGCGACGTGTCGGCGCCGTCCGGCGGGCGGGTGACCAGCACGGCGGGGGGCAGCGAGGTCAGCGGTCCGTCGAAGACCACCATCAGGTGGCGGGCGTCACCGATCACCGGCTCCAGCGGGGCCAGCGTGTGTTGGTAGATCAGATGCGCGGCGGCGCGGTCGAAGCTTGGAACGCGCGCCGCGCGGACTTCCTTGTTGAGCGAGATGCCGGCGCGGGTGTCTTCCTCGGCCCGCAGCTGCGCGCGCAACCCCTGCACCAGGCCGCGCACCTCGTCGATCGGCACCTCGACGCGGGTCCAGGCGCTGGCCGTGGGCGAGATGCCCCAGGTGTAGAGATAGCTGTCGACGGTCAGCGTCATGACCAGCGCCTCGCCATCGCGCAAAAGCGCCTGCACCTCGGGGATCGACAGCGGCGCCGGGTTGGTCAGTTCGCGGAACTCGGGGAAGTCGGCGGTCAGCCTGGCGTCGAGCGTGTCGAGGCGCAGGCGGTTTTCGGCGATCGCGCCCTGCAGGCGGGTGACCGACAGCTCGGCCTCGGCGCCGGGCTGGGCCGCGAATTGCGCCAGCTCGGCGCGCTGGGTCGCGATCATCCTGGAGATGTCCTGCTGTTCGCGCAGCAGCGCCTCGAGCCCGGCGGTGCCGGCGGCGATCCGGCCAGCGGCCTGGGCCAGCGCCTGACCCGCGGCCGAGGCCTGGGCGCGCTGGGCGGTGACAAAGACCCGGTCGCGAATCTCGGCCCGCGTCTGGGCATGAACGCCCGGCGTCAACACCGACCAGAGCATCATTGCGTAAAAAAATCGCCGGATCATGCAAAAACCTCCGTCCGCCGGGGACGCCCCCGACACGGGTATCAGTTTCCCATGGAATGCCGTGCAATCAAAGCCCGAGAAAGGTGACAAATCCAGTCGGTTAAGCGGCTAAGGGCTGAAAATCCCAAAGCATTCGCAATTCCCGGTGGGCATGTTACGCTGCCCCCAGCGAGAGGGAGGAGTCGGCGCGAATCGCAAATGGTTTAGTGTTAAACTATTTGCTATGCGCTGAGTGCATGAAGGTTATGCGCCTAGGTCACTACGGCGCGCCACCCTCTTGTGTTAGAGCCTCCCCCAATTGCGAGTAAGCCTGTTCGCAGGCCCTCAGCATCATAACCGCCCCCGTTGCGGACCGGTGTTGCAGGAAGTAGTTTAAGGCTAAACATTAGCGCGAGACTTCGCGCCAAGAGGGAAGAGGATATATGACTGACCAGACCTCCGACATCGATCCGATTGAATCCCAGGAATGGCAGGATGCCGTCCAGGATGTGATCGAACGCGACGGTGCCAACCGGGCGCATTTTCTGCTCGACAAGGCCGTGCAACAGGCCCGCGCCGCGGGTGCCACGCTTCCGTTCAGCGCCACGACGCCGTACCAGAACACCATCCCGGTGGACGATCAGTACGAATTTCCCGGCGATCTCGACATGGAATGGCGCATCCGCACCATCAACCGCTGGAACGCCATGGCCACGGTCGTCCGTCGCAACAAGGTCAGCAGCGAATACGGCGGTCACATCGCGTCGTTCGCCTCTTCCGCGGCGATGTATGACATCGGTCTGAACCACTTCTGGCGTTCGAAATCGGCGATCCACGGCGGCGATCTGGTGTTCTTCCAGGGGCACGTGATCCCCGGCATCTACGCCCGGTCCTTCATGGAAGGCCGGATCACCGAAGAGCAGCTGGAAAACTTCCGCTCCGAGGTCGACGGCAACGGTCTGTCATCCTACCCGCACCCCTGGCTGATGCCGGATTACTGGCAGTTCCCGACCGTCTCGATGGGCCTTGGCCCGCTGATGGCGATCTACCAGGCGCGGTTCATGAAATACATGCACAACCGTGGCCATATCGACATGGCCGACCGCAAGGTCTGGTGCTTCCTCGGCGACGGCGAGATGGACGAGCCGGAAAGCCGTGGCGCGATCGACCTCGCGGCCCGGGAAAAGCTCGACAACCTGATCTTCGTGGTGAACTGCAACCTGCAGCGTCTCGACGGCCCGGTGCGCGGCAACGGCAAGATCGTTCAGGAACTCGAAGGCGGCTTCCGCGGTGCTGGCTGGAACGTAATCAAGCTGCTCTGGGGCAAGGGCTGGGACGACCTGCTGGAGCGTGACACCTCCGGCAAGCTGCGCCAGCTGATGGAAGAAACCGTCGACGGCGACTACCAGACCTTCAAGTCAAAAGACGGCGCCTATATCCGCGAGCACTTCTTCGGCAAGTACCCCGAGACCGCGGCGCTGGTCGAAGACTGGACCGACGATCAGATCTGGGCCCTGCGCCGCGGCGGCCACGATCCGCAGAAGGTCTACACCGCCTTCAAGAAGGCGACCGAGACCAAGGATCAGCCGACTTGCCTGCTGGTCAAGACCGTCAAGGGTCATGGCATGGGCACCGCTGGCGAAGGCCAGAACACCACCCACCAGCAGAAGAAGATGAACGAGGAACAGCTGCGTGCCTTCCGCGATCGCTTCAAGATCCCGGTGTCGGACGAAGACGTGGCCAAGGCGCCCTTCGTGGCGCTGAACAACTCGCAAAAGGCCTATCTGGCCGACCGGCGCAAGGCGCTGGGGGGCGAGTTCCCCAAGCGGTTCACCGATGCGCCCTCGCTCGAAATCCCCGGTCTCGAGGCCTTCAAGGGCCAGCTCGAAGGCACCGGCGAGCGCGAGATTTCCACCACCATGGCCTTTGTCCGCATTCTGACCACGCTGCTGCGTGACAAGAAGATCGGCAAATACGTGGTGCCGATCGTGCCGGACGAAAGCCGCACCTTCGGGATGGAAGGGCTGTTCCGCTCAGTGGGCATCTACAACCCGCTGGGTCAGAAATACACGCCGCAAGACCGCGATCAGATGTCCTATTACAAGGAATCCGAAAGCGGCCAGGTGCTTCAGGAAGGCATCAACGAAGCGGGCGCCATGGCCGACTGGATCGCGGCGGCAACGTCGTATTCCAACCACGGCGTGCCGATGATCCCGTTCTTCATCTACTACTCGATGTTCGGGTTCCAGCGGATCGGCGATCTGGCCTGGGCGGCCGGCGACAGCCGGGCGCGTGGCTTCATGCTGGGCGGCACCGCAGGGCGCACCACGCTCAACGGCGAGGGCCTGCAGCACGAGGACGGTCACAGCCACATCCTCGCCTCGACCATCCCGAACTGCATCAGCTACGACCCGACCTTCCAGCACGAGGTCGCGGTGATCGTGCACCACGGTCTCAAGCGGATGTATGTCGATCAGGAAGACGTCTACTTCTACCTGACCCTGATGAACGAGAACTACAGCCACCCCGACATGCCGATGGGCGTCGAGGAGGACATCATCAAGGGCCTCTACCGCTTCTCCAAAGCCGAGAAACCGGGCAAGAAGCACGTCAACCTGATGGGCTCGGGCACCATTCTGGTGCAGGCGATCAAGGCAGCGGAACTGCTGAAGGACGACTTCGGCGTCACCTCCGACATCTGGTCGGCCCCCAGCTTCAACGAGCTGGCCCGCGACATGCAGGACTGCCTGCGCTGGAACCGGCTGAACCCGCTGGCCGACGAAAAGGTCCCCTTCGTGACCGAGCAGCTGAGCAAGGCACAAGGTCCGATCATCGTCGCCACCGACTACATGAAGAACTACGCAGAGCAAATCCGCGCGGCGGTGCCGAACCGCTTCACGGTGCTGGGCACGGATGGCTTCGGCCGCTCCGACAGCCGGGTCAACCTGCGCCGCTTCTTCGAGGTGGATGCCAATCACATCGCCGCCGCCGCGATGGTCGACCTGCACCGCGAAGGCGTGGTCAGCAAGGCCGAGCTGGAGAAGGCTCTCAAGAAATACGAAATCGACGGCGACAAGCCGAACCCGCGTCTGGTGTAAGCGGGAAGGAGGAACAGTATCATGGCAATTGAAGTAACCGTCCCCGACATCGGCGATTTTACCGATGTCCCCGTCGTTTCGATCCTGGTTGCGGTGGGTGACACCGTGGCCGAGGAAGACCCGCTGATGGAGCTGGAGAGCGACAAGGCAACGATGGAAGTGCCGTCGCCCGCCGCTGGCAAGGTCAAGGAGATCAAGGTCGCCGAAGGCGACAAGGTTTCCGAAGGCACGCTGATCGTCGTGCTCGAAGGCGAGGCCGGCGGTGCCGGTGACGCGCCCAAGGAAGCGCCCAAGGCCGAAGCGCCGAAGTCCGAGGCGCCTGCCGCCGGTGCCGTGCCCGCGCAATCCACCGCGCCGGCCCCAGCAGTGACCGATGCCGGTTTCGGCAAGGCGCATGCCTCGCCGTCGGTGCGCGCCTTTGCCCGCCAGCTGGATATCGACCTGGCCAAGATCAACGGCTCGGGCCGCAAGGGCCGCATCCTGCGCGAAGACGTGACCAAGTACCTGAAGTCCTCGTCGGCGCCGGTTGCGGCGGCCTCGGGTGGCGCTCAGGGCGGCATGGGCATTCCGCCGATCCCGGTTGTGGACTTCTCGAAGTTCGGACCCGTCGAAGACGTGGAAATGCCGCGGATCAAGAAGATCTCGGGTCCTGCGCTGCACCGGTCGTGGCTGAACATCCCGCATGTCACCCATAACGACGAGGCCGACATCACCGAGCTCGACAAGTACCGCAAGGAGATGGACACCCACGCCAAGGAAAACGGCTATCGCGTCACGCTGCTGTCCTTTGTCATCAAGGCGTCGGTCTCGGCGCTCAAGCAGCACTGGGAGTTCAACTCGTCGATCCATCCCGATGGCGACAAGCTGATCAAGAAGGACTTCTACAACATTGGCTTTGCGGCGGACACGCCCAACGGGCTGATGGTGCCGGTGATCAAGGACGCCGACCGCAAGGGTCTGGTCGACATCTCGAAAGAGCTGATGGAGCTGTCCAAGGCGGCACGCGAAGGCAACCTGAAGTCCAAGGACATGCAGGGCGCAACCTTCACCATCTCGTCGCTGGGCGGCATCGGTGGCACCTCCTTCACCCCGATCGTCAATGCGCCGGAAGTGGCGATCCTGGGCCTGACCCGGTCCAAGATGGCCCCGGTCTGGAACGGCGAAGAGTTCAAGCCGCGCCTGATGCAGCCGCTGTCGCTGTCGTATGACCACCGTGCCGTCGATGGCGCGCTTGCCGCACGGTTCACCGTGACGCTCAAGACGCTGCTCGGCGATATGCGCAAGTTGATGTGGTAAGGAGAGAGAACCATGGACGTCAAAGTACCCGATATCGGTGATTTCTCCGAAGTTCCCGTGGTGTCGATCCTGGTCGCGGTGGGGGACACCGTGGCCGAAGAAGACCCGTTGATCGAACTGGAATCCGACAAGGCCACGATGGAAGTGCCCAGCCCAGCGGCTGGCACCGTCAAGGAGATCAAGGTCGCCGAGGGCGACAAGGTCTCCGAAGGCACCGTCATCATCGTTCTCGAAGGCGCCGATGCCGGCACCTCCGAGGAGGCGCCGAAAGCGGCCGACGCGGCCCCGGTCGAAGCGCCGAAATCCGTCGCGGCCACCGGCACCGCCAGTGGCAAGGGCGACATTCATGCCGAAGTGGTGGTTCTGGGCTCCGGCCCCGGCGGCTACACGGCGGCGTTCCGCGCCGCCGACCTCGGCAAGAAGGTCGTGCTGATCGAGAAGTATCCCTCGCTCGGCGGTGTCTGCCTCAACGTCGGCTGCATCCCGTCAAAGGCGCTGCTGCACGTCGCCAAGGTGATCACCGAGGCTGAAGAGATGTCCGCGCACGGCGTGTCCTTCTCCAAGCCGAAGATCGATCTCGACGGGCTGCGCGCCTTCAAGGATCAGGTTGTCGGTCAGCTGACCGGCGGTCTGAAGGGTCTGTCCAAAGGCCGCAAGGTCGAGGTGGTGCAAGGCTATGGCAAGTTCACCGGCCCCAACATGATCGAGGTCGAGGGGGACGACGGCAAGAAGACCGTGAGCTTTGATCAATGCATCATCGCCGCCGGCTCCGAGCCCGTAAGCCTGCCCTTCATTCCGCATGACGACCCGCGGGTGATCGACTCGACCGGCGCGCTTGAGCTCAAGGACATCCCCAAGCGGATGCTTGTTCTCGGTGGTGGCATCATCGGTCTGGAAATGGCCTGCGTCTACGACGCCCTAGGTTCCAAGATCACCGTGGTCGAGCTGATGGATCAGATCATCCCCGGCGCCGACAAGGACATCGTCAAGCCGCTGCACAAGCGGATCGAGGGCCGCTACGAGGCGATCAAGCTGAAGACCAAGGTCACCGCGGTCGAGGCCGAGAAAAAGGGCCTCAAGGTCACCTTCGAGGACGACAAGGGCGAGATCACCACCGATACCTTCGACAAGATCCTCGTTGCCGTGGGCCGCAAGCCCAACGGCAAGCTGATCGATGCCGAGAAGGCCGGTGTCTCGGTCGATGACCGCGGCTTCATCGCCGTCGACGGCCAGCAGCGCACCGGCGTGAACCACATCTTCGCCATCGGCGACGTGGTCGGCCAGCCGATGCTCGCCCACAAGGCGGTGCACGAGGGCAAGGTGGCGGCAGAGGTCTGCGCCGGTCAGAAGCGCTTCTTCGACGCGCGTCTGATCCCCTCGGTAGCCTATACCGACCCGGAAGTGGCCTGGGCCGGCATCACCGAGACCGAGGCCAAGGCCAAGGGCATCACCTACGAGAAGGGGGTCTTCCCTTGGGCGGCCTCTGGCAAGGCGCTGTCGAACGGCCGGTCGGAAGGCATGACCAAGCTGCTGTTCGATCCGGAAGACGACCGGATCATCGGCGGGCTGATCGTCGGCACCAACGCCGGCGACCTGATTGCCGAGGTGGCGCTGGCGATCGAGATGGGCGCGGATGCGGTCGATCTCGGTCACACCATCCACCCGCACCCGACGCTGTCGGAGACGGTGAACTTTGCCGCCGAGATGTTCGAAGGCACGATCACCGACCTGATGCCGCCGAAGAAGAAAAAGAAACACTGAGGGTGTTTCTGGAGTGAGAAGGACCGGGGGAGACCCCCGGTCTTTTTTTCGTTTGGAGATGGTGGTTGATCTATGCACCCTGCGCGGAATCAAGGCCGCAGGCCGCCGCGCATCGCCGGCGCGCCCCCACGCGCTGGCGATTTGGCCGGCCTGGGCGCGTCGCACGTTCTGAGTTCGGGGTGACTGGGATAAAGTGCTGCAGAATTGGTGTAGGTTCGCCACCGCGCGCGCCGGCAATGCGCTGCTTTCGCCAAAGTCTCCGAAGGCCGCCCAGATACGAAAAGGACCGGGCAGGGCGCCCGGTCCTTTTTCCATCACCTGCCTCGGACCTGATCCGGCGCCTCCGCGTCGCACATGAGGTCCCGGATCAAGTCCGGGACGGCGACATACCTGGCCTCAGGCCACGTTTTCCAGCCGCGCCTTCGGCGTCACGCCGAGCGCAAAGCAGACGTCTCGCGTCAGCTCCGGCCGATTGAGCGTATAGAAATGCAGCGCATCCACGCCTTCGCCCACCAGGGTATCGCACATCTCGGCGCAAAGCGCGGTGGCCAGCAGGTCCTCGCGCTCGTCGCGGATCGCCTTGTCGAAGGCATCCTCGAGCCAGGCCGGAACCGGCGTGCCGCAGCGCTTGGCGAAATTGCGCACGCCTTTCCAGTTCTCGATCGGCAGGATGCCCGGCACGATCGGCGCGGTGATTCCGGCGGCAGCACAGCGGTCGCGGAAGCGCAGGAAGGTCTCGGCTTCGAAGAAGAACTGGGTCAGTGCCTCATCGGCGCCGGCATCGAGCTTGCGCTTGAGCCAGTCGATATCGGCCTGCTCGTCCGCCGCCTCGGGGTGCTTGTCGGGATAGGCACCGACGCGGACGGTGAAATCGCCGCTCTGCTTGAGCGCCGAGATCAGTTCACAGCTGTCGGCGAACCCCTCGGCATGGGGCACGAAACGGTCGGCGCCCTTCGGCGGATCACCGCGAAGCGCCACGATGTCGCTTACCCCGGCCTTGGCGAAGTCCTGAGCAATGCCAAGGGTTTCTTCGCGGCTGGCATCGACGCAGGTCAGATGCGCGGCGACCTTGAGGCCCGAGGATTTGTGCAGCGTCGCCACCGCGTCGCGGGTCAGCTCGCGGGTGGTGCCACCGGCGCCATAGGTCACCGAGACAAAGCGCGGCTCGAGCGGCGCCAGAACCTGAACCGTGTCCCAGAGCCGGAAAGATGCCTCGAGATCACGCGGCGGGAAGAATTCGAACGAAACGGCGGGAGCACTCATGGGTCACGATTCCTGTCTAAGTTTCCTCCTTGTCGCAAATGCGGACATGTGAGACAAACTCATAAATCTCATCACCATTATGAGCCGCATATGCATATCGAGTTTCGCCACCTGCGCACGATCAAGGCCATCCACGAGGCCGGCGGCCTGGCGCGGGCGGCGGATCAGCTCAACATCACGCAGTCGGCGCTGAGCCACCAGATCAAGGGTCTGGAGGATCAGGCCGGGGTCGAGCTTTTCGTTCGCCGGTCGAAACCGATGAAGCTCTCGGCGGCGGGCATGCGGCTGTTACGCGCGGCCGAACGCATCCTGCCCGAGATCGAGAAGCTGCAGGACGAATTCACCGGTCTGCGCGACGGCAAGTCCGGCCGGTTGCACATCGCCATCGAATGCCACGCCTGTTTCGAATGGCTGTTTCCGGTGCTCGAGGCGTTTCGCAAATCCTGGCCGGACGTCGATGTCGACATCCGACCCGGCCTGGCTTTCGACGCGCTGCCGGCGCTGCAGAAAGAAGAGGTCGACCTGGTGGTGTCCTCCGATCCGGAGAACCTCGCGCACGTCGAATTCTCGGAACTCTTTGACTATGCGCCGGTTTTTGTCGCCTCGAAGGACCATCCCCTGGCCGCCAAACCCTATGTCGACGCCGAGGATTTCCGCGGCCAGACGCTGATCACCTACCCGGTGGAGCGCACGCGGCTCGACGTCTTCAGCCAACTGCTGATCCCGGCGCGGGTCGAGCCGGCGGCGGTGCGTCAGGCCGAGCTGACGGCGGTGATCCTGCTGCTGGTGGCCTCGAACCGCGGCATCGCGGTGCTGCCTGATTGGGTGGTGCGCGAGGTGAAGTACAATTCCGACTACATCACCCGGCCGCTGACCGAAACGGGGCTGACCCGCACGCTTTATGCCGCGACCCGGGCCGAGGACGTGGCCAAGCCCTACATGCAGGACCTGATCGCGCTCGCCCGGTCAGAGGCGGCACGGTTGCAGGCGGCCTGAGCCGAGGCGGCCCGGCACCGGGCCAAGGAGGCGCTCCTCAAGCCCGGTCGGGCTTTCCTCGTTCTGTTAAAGGATCAAACCAGTTTGAGATCGGCCGCCATCTGGCGCCCGTCGCGGCCGTCTTCCAGCGCGTATTCCACCTTCTGATTGTCCGCCAGCCCGGTCAATCCGGACCGCTGCACTGCTGAAATGTGAACGAATACGTCCTTGCCGCCTTCGCTCGGTTCGATGAATCCATATCCTTTTGTGGTATTGAACCACTTCACGGTGCCCGTCGGCATGTCCGCGTCTCCTTCAACTTTGCCTTGCCGGAAACAATGGTTTTCCGGGTCTTGTGCGCCACCGCCGCCGGTTCGGTGTCCGGTACGGGTTGGCCCGCCCCGGTCACCGGAGTGTCGAAGGTCACGTAGGGTCAAGGATTGCACGACAATGTAAAAAATCAAGAACAAGCACTGGCCCCGGCGGCCCCCGGTGATAATTTGCGGAAAAATCCCGGAGGCAGAGATGCAGCTTTATGGTCTGAAAACCTGTGACACCTGCCGCAAGGCGCTGAAAGCCTTGCCAAATGCGCAATTCGTCGATGTCCGCGCCGAGGGCTTGCCGCCAGAGGTGCTGCGCCGGGCGATTGCACAGTTTGGTGAAAAATTGGTCAACGCCCGCTCGACCACCTGGCGTGGTCTCAGCGAAACCCAGCGCGCCGAGGCCCCGGAAGCGCTGCTTCAGGCCCATCCGACGCTGATGAAACGGCCGCTGATCGCGACCGATGCGGCGATGTACCTGGGCTGGACCGACGAGACACAGGCGGCGCTGGCGGGGTAGGGGGAAATCCTCCGGCGAATTCCCCGGCTTGGAACTGCGCCGCTGATTGCCTACCTGAAAAGCACGCAACCAAAGGAGCCCGCATGCGCAATGCAGCATCGACCCTCGGCGTGATTGGCGGCATCATTGCCATGATCGTCGGCTTTTTCAGCTACGGCTACACCGAGATGGTCGGCCGCTATGGCGAGATCGAGGGGCTGGCCCACCAGCTGACCAATGTCGAGCTGATCCGCGCCGCCGCCGTCCTGTCGCCCCTGCTGGCGATTGCCGGTGGTGCCATGTCGAAATCGCGGGCGCTCTGGGGTGGGGTGCTGCTGCTTCTGGCCTGCGGGCTGATGTATGTGGCCTATGGCTTCAACGTCGGCACCATGTTCCCCATCGCCTTTACCGGTCTTGGCGGTCTGCTGGCGCTGCTGGCCGGCAAGCCTGATGAACCCAAGGCGCATTTCTGAGCGATGACAGCGGTCACCCCCCGGATCGGTGCTCTGGCCGTGGTGATCGAGGCCGGGCAGGTGTTGCTGGTGCGCCGCGCGCCGCCCAAGCCCGACGCCGGGCTCTGGGGGTTTCCCGGCGGCCATGTCGAGGCTGGCGAGACCGTGCATGCCGCTGCCGCCCGCGAACTGCTGGAAGAGACCTGCCTCAGCGCCACCCCGGTCGAGACGCTGACCCATCTCGACCTGATCCGTCATGACGACAATGGCGCGCTGCTGTTTCACTACCTGCTGATCGCCGTGCGTTGCACCGCGCCCGAGGGCACGCTCACCGCCTGCGACGATGCCGCCGAGGCAGCCTGGCACCCGGTCGACGACGTGCTGTCTGGCGCCCTGCCGCTGTCGCGAGACGTGGATACCGTGCTGCGCCGGGCGCTGGAGCCTTGAGCGATGTGCGTGCTTTCGCCGATGGCGCAGCCGGGGGCTGGAGACGCGGGCGGGAATGCACTACCTCACCCGGCAACGAAGGAGAACTGACATGCGTCTTGCACTTGTGACCTGCCTCGCGCTGCTGCCCACCACCACCCTGGCCGCCAACCCCGATTGCGCCATCATGGGCGGCATCGTCGACAGGATCGTCGCCGAACGGGTCGAAGGCACCGAGATGATGGCCGCGATGGAAGCGGTCGCCGCCGAGTACACCGGCGATCAGGAACGGTTCGTCGGCACCATCCCGCATCTCACCGACTGGGTGTACAACGGGTTGCCCAAGGAGCATCTGACCGCCGAGGCCGGGCAGGCTTTCGCCACCCAGTGCGCGGCACAGTAACCGGGCGGACTCGACTCTTGGCGCGGCAGCGCCAATATAAGACCCCATGAGCCTGCCCCCCGGATTCCTCGACGAACTGCGCACCCGCCTGTCGCTTGTCGACGTGGTGGGCCGCAAGGTCATGTGGGATCCCCGCAAGAGCAATCAGGGCAAGGGCGACATGTGGGCGCCTTGCCCCTTTCATCACGAAAAAAGCGCGTCTTTTCACGTGGATGACCGCAAGGGCTTCTACTACTGCTTTGGCTGTCACGCCAAGGGCGACGCGATCTCCTTTGTCCGCGAGACCGAGAATGTCGGCTTCATGGACGCGGTCGAGATCCTTGCAGGCGAAGCCGGCCTGCCGATGCCGGCGCGTGACCCGCAGGCCCAGCAGAAGGCTGACCGCCGCACCATCCTGAGCGAGGTGATGGAACAGGCGGTGCAGTTCTTCCGCCTGCAGCTGCGCACCGGCGCCGCGGCCGAGGCGCGGAGCTATCTGAAACGCCGCGGGCTGGCACCTGAAACGCTCGAACGCTTCGAGATCGGTTTTGCGCCCGACACCTGGCAGGGGCTCTGGGACCATCTGCGCGCCAAGAACGTGGCCGAGGACCTGATCCTCGCTGCCGGGTTGGCCCGACCCAGCCAGAAGGGCGGGCGGCCCTATGACACCTTTCGCGGCCGCATCATCTTTCCGATCCGCGATGCTCGGGGCCGGGCGATTGCCTTCGGCGGCCGGGCGATGGACCCGAACGACAACGCCAAGTACCTGAATTCGCCGGAAACCGAGCTCTTTGACAAGAGCCGCAACCTCTACAACCTCGGCCCCGCGCGCGAGGCCTGTGGCAAGGGCCAGCCGCTGGTGGTGGCCGAGGGCTACATGGACGTGATCGCCCTGGTCGAGGGCGGCTTTGCCGCTTCGGTCGCGCCGCTGGGCACTGCGGTGACCGAAGAGCAGCTGCGGTTGATGTGGCGCATGTCCGACGAGCCGATCATCGCGCTCGACGGCGACACCGCCGGCCTGCGCGCCGCGCACCGGGTGATCGACCTTGCTCTGCCGCTGCTCGAAGCCGGGAAATCCTTGCGCTTTGCGCTGATGCCGGAGGGGCAGGACCCCGACGACCTGTTGCGGGCCAAGGGTGCCGCGGCGGTGCAGGCGCTGCTCGACCAGGCGCTGCCGATGGTGCAACTGCTCTGGCGGCGCGAGACGGAAGGCCGCGTGCTCGACAGCCCAGAGCGCAAGGCGGCGCTCGACAAAGCGCTGCGCGAAAAGATCACCCTGATCAAGGACCCCTCGATCCGCAGCCACTATGGCCAGGAAATCAAGGAGTTGCGCTGGGAGCTGTTCAGCGCCGGTCGGCGCCGTGGCGGCGGTCAACAGGGCAAGCAGAACCGCCCGCCGTGGAAACCCGGCCAGAAACGCTGGCAGGTGCCGGAACCGCCGCGCCCCGGCACCAAGGCGTCGCTGCTGGCCGCGGCCGACGAGGCAGCCTTTGCCGCCATGCGCGAGGCGGTGATCCTGGCGGCGGCGATCCGCACGCCTCAGGTAGTGCCGCTCTTTGAACATGCGCTGGAAAATCTCAACTGCGTCACCCCCGAACATGTCCGGCTGCGCGACCTGATCCTGCGCCACGCGGACAAGGGGGCCGAGCGGCTCTGCGAAGAAATCGAGATGGCCCTGGGGCCGGACGGACTTGAAAATCTGCTCGCCATGCGCCATGTGGCAATCATCCCGTGCATCCGCAAACCCGGCGATCTCGATCTGGCCCGCATGACCCTGGCAGAGGAATTCGCAAAACTGACGGCGCATCACGGGTTGCAGGCCGAGATCGAAGAGGCCGCCGAAGACCTGAGCCAGATCGCCGACGAAGCGGTGACATGGCGGCTGGGACAGGCGGCCGAGGCGCGCAATCGCGCCGCCTCGGGCTCGCAGGAGGACAACACGGAATATGACACCGGACCCAATGGCGCGCGAATCAATCGAGACGAACGCAACAAGCTGGACGCCCTTCTGGACCGGATCGCACATGCCAAACCCCGTAAATAACGCGGTTTGGTGAGGAAATTGTAGATAATTCGGCGTAGAACGCTGCACGAATCGCTCAGATTCGGTAATGATTCGTCCGAGCGAATCACTCGCGCCGCAAACAGGAGCCCCGCATGGCCGCCAAAGACACCGACGATCAGAAGACCGACGCCTCAGAAGACGTGTCTCTGGACATGAGCCAGGCCGCGGTCAAGAAGATGATCGGCGAAGCGCGCGAGCGTGGATATATCACCTACGACCAGCTCAATTCCGTGCTGCCGCCGGATCAGGTTTCCTCGGACCAGATCGAAGACGTGATGTCGATGCTGTCGGAAATGGGCATCCAGGTCACCGAAGATGACGAGGACGCCGAGGAAGACGACAACAAGGGTGCGACCGATCTGGTCGAGACCCGCAAGCCCGGCGAAGTTGCGCTGTCGTCCGGCAGTGCGGAAAAGCTCGACCGCACCGATGACCCGGTGCGCATGTACCTGCGCGAGATGGGATCGGTCGAGCTGCTGAGCCGCGAGGGCGAGATCGCCATCGCCAAGCGGATCGAGGCCGGCCGCAATACGATGATCGCCGGGCTCTGCGAAAGCCCGCTGACCTTCCAGGCGATCACCATCTGGCGTGACGAACTTCTGTCCGAAGACATTCTGCTGCGCGACGTGATCGACCTCGAGACCACCTTCTCGGGCCAGCTCGACGAAGAGGGCGGGGTGGGCGAACCGGTGGTCGAGGCCGCCAATGTCGCCACCGCGCCCAAGAAAGAATCCGGCCCCGAGTACGACGCCGACGGCAACCCGATTGCCAAGGATGACGACGAGGACGAGGACGAGCAGGCCAACATGTCGCTGGCCGCGATGGAAACCGCGCTAAAGCCGCAGGTTCTCGAAACGCTCGACCGGATCGCCGACGATTACTCGCGCCTGTCGGAAATGCAGGACAGCCGGATCTCGGCCACGCTGAACGAGGATGGCACCTTCTCCGAAGCCGAAGAGGCGACCTATCAGAAGCTGCGCTCCGAGATCGTCGAACTGGTGAACGAACTTCACCTGCACAACAACCGGATCGAGGCGCTGATCGACCAGCTCTACGGCATCAACCGCCGGATCATGGCGATCGACAGTTCCATCGTGAAGCTGGCCGACCAGGCGCGGATCAACCGCCGCGAATTCGTCGAGGCCTATCGCGGCTACGAGCTCGACCCGTCGTGGCTTGAGCGGATGGCCGAAAAGCCCGGCCGCGGCTGGCAGATGTTCATCGAGCGCTCGGCTGACAAGGTCGAGGAATACCGCAACGAGATGGCGCAGGTCGGGCAATACGTCGGACTCGACATCCCCGAGTTCCGTCGCATCGTCGGCCAGGTCCAGAAGGGCGAGAAAGAGGCGCGTCAGGCTAAGAAGGAGATGGTCGAGGCCAACCTTCGCCTGGTGATCTCGATTGCCAAGAAGTACACGAACCGCGGGCTGCAATTCCTTGATCTCATTCAGGAAGGCAACATCGGCCTGATGAAGGCCGTCGACAAGTTCGAATATCGCCGCGGCTACAAGTTCTCGACCTATGCGACATGGTGGATCCGTCAGGCGATCACCCGCTCGATCGCCGACCAGGCGCGCACCATCCGTATCCCGGTGCACATGATCGAGACGATCAACAAGCTGGTGCGCACCGGCCGCCAGATGCTGCACGAGATCGGCCGCGAGCCGACGCCCGAAGAACTGGCCGAGAAGCTGCAGATGCCGCTCGAGAAGGTCCGCAAGGTGATGAAGATCGCCAAGGAACCGATCTCGCTCGAAACGCCGATTGGCGACGAGGAAGATTCGCAGCTCGGCGATTTCATCGAGGACAAGAACGCCGTCCTGCCGCTGGATTCGGCCATTCAGGAGAACCTGAAGGAAACGACGACGCGGGTTCTGTCGTCGCTGACCCCGCGCGAAGAGCGGGTGCTGCGCATGCGTTTCGGTATCGGGATGAACACCGACCACACGCTCGAAGAAGTGGGCCAGCAGTTCTCGGTCACCCGCGAGCGGATCCGTCAGATCGAAGCGAAGGCGCTGCGCAAGCTCAAGCACCCGTCGCGGAGCCGCAAGCTGCGGTCGTTCCTGGATCAGTGAGGTTTGCGCCGGGCGTTTGTCGCCCGGCGTTTTTTTTGGCTTTAAGGCCGGAGCCTGCGCGGAATCAAGGCCGCAGGCCGCCGCGCATCGTCATGCCAGAGGCATGCCTCCGGCATGACGCGCCCCCACGCGGCGGCGATTTGGCTGACGCAAGCGCCTCGATCGGACGTCTTCCGGACTTGGCGAGGATAAAGCGCTGCCGAACTGCGGTAGGATCGCCACCGCGCGCGCCGGCAATGCGCGGCTTGTAAAATTTGAACGAGCGGGAACGCCAGATATAGCGCCCGCCAAGCCCTTCATTCACACATCTACCCGACCCCCACCAATATTTTCCCACTCCCGCGGAACCAACCACCCCCGGCAGCGTTCACCTTTCGAACACCGAAGGAGACTGCCATGATCCGCCTCATCCCCACCGCCATCGCTGCCAGCGTCGCTGCCGCCGGAGTTTTTGCTGCCACGGATGCGCAATGGGACGACAGCGCACCCTTGGTGCTCGAGGTGGAAGTCGCGGCCAAGGATCTGGCCCGCTGCGAACAGACCCTGAGGGACCTTGCGGCGCAGCCGGTGGTGACCGACGGCGGCCACTCCGGCTTCTTCGCCAATACCTCCGATCTGCCGACAGTGGTCTGCGTCGTCCTCTGACCGACGACAGACACCCAGCAAACCGCAGGCCGCCCTCGTTGGCGGCCTTTTTGCATGAATGACACCAGCCTGGCGCATTCCGCATCAAATCCGCTTGGTGTAATGTGACCGCAACGCAAGGCGGGGGAGCCACCCGCCCACCACACGATGGGGGAAACCTGATGTCACTTCTCAAGAAACTCTTCGGCGGCGGCAGCGCGTCCAAACCGGCAAAGGACGAGGCGCAGCCCGAGGAACACAACGGGTTCCTGATCTACCCCGCGCCGGTCAAACAGACCGGCGGCTACCGCATCGGCGCGCGAATCGAGAAAGAGATCGACGGCAGCCTGAAAACCCACGAGCTCATCCGCGCCGATATCGTCTCGGACCCACAAGAGGCCGAGCGCATGTCGTTGCTCAAGGCGCGTCAGGTGATCGACGAACAGGGCGAGCGGCTCTTCGGCTGAGCCCCCGTCTTGAGCATTGACCCCGCGACAGGTTCCGGGTCAGGTTGCAGCGTGACCGGAGACCCCTATGATCAAAAAGCTTGCTCTCGCCGCCCTTTGCCTGCCCACCGGCGCCGCCGCCGCCTGTTACGGTGACGCCGGCACGCCGCTGTTTCATTGCACGGTCGAAGGCGGCAAGACCGAGATCAGGGTCTGCCTGCAGGGCGACGCGGCCTATTACGCCTATGGCGTGCCGGGCAAGGCGCCGGACATCGTGTTTTCGCGCCATGTGCAGGATATCTACATGACCCCCTGGCCGGGCATCAGCCGGACCTACTGGGAGGAAGTGGCCTTTGCCAATGGCGCCTTCGAGTACCGCATCAATCACAGTTTCGACCGACTGGGCGAATTGAAACAGAAGGCGGCGCTGACCGTCACCCGCGACGGGCTGCAGATCGCCGCGCTGACCTGTCAGGTCGAGGCAATCGGCGTTGCCGATTTCTCGCCGCTGTTCAACGCCAAGGAAGAAAATGGCCAGTGCTGGGACCTGCAGACCCGCTCCTGGGGCAGCTGTTCCTAATCGGCGTGGGTCCGGCCCAGCACCGCGCGGCCGATCACCCGGTCCAGTGACAGCGCGCCGCCGCCCTTGATCACCAGCACCAGGAAGACAAACAGCCAGAAGGCCCGCTGGTCGAGGATCGCCGCATCCGGCACCCGGTCGAACCAGGCGCCAAGGGTCTCGGGGTGGTTGATGCCGCCGTGACCGTAGAGGTCGGTCAGGCTCTGCACAACGACAAAGCCGATCATCCCCAGCGCCGCCAGCCGCGTCAGCAGCCCCAGAACGATCATCAGTGGCAGCAGAAATTCCGCCCAGGTGCCGGCCACGACCACCAGCCAGTGAAAGACGCCAAGCTGGCTGACATCATAGGTCACCGCCTCCATCGCCTTGGGGAAGATCTGCGCATAGGCCCCGGTCGAGGGTTGCAGGAAACCGAACAGCCCATCACCCAGCTTGGTCATCGCCGAGTTCCAGAAATAGACCAGCAGCACGGCGGCAAAGACCAGCCGCGCCAAGAGCGGCAAGAGCCCGTCAAGCGCCCGCTCGATGGCGTCGGAAATCATGTCGTGCAGGTTCACAAGCGCGGTCATGGCGTGCCTTTCTTCAGGTCTGTCAATGCATTGCCGGCCAGAAGCAGGCTGAGTACCGCGCCGAGGTCAAACGCCGGCGCCTCTTCCAACGCCGCCTCATAGGCGGTGCCGAGCGGGGCATCGGCCTGCAGCGCGTCGATGAATGTCGCGCCGCCGGCGGGCAGCACATGCGGTTCGGGATCATACTCGGCGCGCAGGATCAGCGCGTCTTCCGCCACGGCGGCGGGCTTGGGGCTGCCGGGCACCATGTTGTAGCGCCAGATCGACACCACCGGATAGGAAGAGCGCAGCAGCCGCAGCGACGGCGCCAAGCGCTGATGCGCGGCCATCAGCGCCTCGGGCTCCAGCGACAGGGCTTCGGGCGGCAGAGGCGCCGCGTCGGCGGCGTGATAGCTCTCGCGCAGGGCAAATTCGAGCCGTGCGACATCGCCGAGATAGGGGTAGCGCGCCAGTGGCTCGAAGCCGTCGAGGAAGTCACCGAAGCCCGCGCCATAGAGCATCATCCGGGGTGAGCTCGGCGGCGCCTGCCGCAGGTAGAGCGCGGCGAGATTGGTGAAATTCTCGGCCCCCAGAAGCTTGGCCACGGCGGGAAATCCGGTGGCCAGCGCCTCGCCCAGCGAGGTGGCGATATTGTTGCGATAGACGTCATAGCGTCGTCCGGCGGGCCGGCCTTGACCGTCGACCAAGCCGTCGGGCCGGTCTGCGCCACCATCGAGCAGTGCCTGGCGAAAGGCGGCCTGACTGGTCATGCCGCCACCTGCGCCAGCGCCGTGGCGGCGCGGCGCGCCTCGTCGCGCAGCACCGGCCAGTCGGGCACGTCGTTGTCCCATTCCACCAGCAGCGGCCGGGGGCCGGAGCGGGCGAGGGTGTAGTCCAGAAGCGTCCAGACCGGATCGACCACCGCACGCCCGTGGCTGTCAATGAGCAGCGGCGCGCCATGGTCGTCGGCATCCTCATCATGGCCGCCGAGGTGGATCTCGCCGACGCGGGGCAGGGCGAAGGCGTCGATATATTCCTGCGGCGAAAACCCGAGGTTGGTGGCCGAGACAAAGACGTTGTTGACGTCAAGCAGCAGGCCGCATCCGGTGCGCCGCGCCACTTCGTCAAGGAAGGCGGGCTCGTCCCAGGTGCTTTCAGAGAAGACCAGGTAGGAGGAGGGGTTCTCCAGCAGCATCTGCCGGCCCAGCACCTCTTGCAGCTGGTCGATGTGATCGCAGACCCGCGCCAGCGTGGCCTCGGTATAAGGCAGCGGCAGCAGGTCGTTCAGGAAATGGCTGTCATGGGTCGACCAGGCCAGATGCTCGGAAAAGCTCGCCGGTTGCAGCCAGTCACAAAGTGTCTTGAGCCGGGCGAGGTGGTCGCGGTCCAGCGCCTCTTCACCGCCGATCGACAGGCCGACGCCATGCACGGAAATGGCAAAGCGTTCGCTCAGGGCGCGCAGCTGGGCCAGTGGGCGGCCGCCGTCGCCCATGTAGTTCTCGGCATGGATTTCCAGCCACTCCACCGGCGCGGCATCGGCGATGATTTGGCTGTAATGCTGCGGCTTGTAGCCCACGCCGGGCATGGCGGGCAGGGCCTCGAAGGGGCGGCTGGCATCGGGCATGGCATCTCCGCAAGGTCGCAGGGTGGGCAGGACTGCCCACCCCAGTGTCGCACAAAGGCGGGCAGGCTGCCCAGCCTGTGGCTGAGGATCAGCTCGCGGGAACGTCGCGCTCGAGCGCTTCGAGAGAGCCCATGCGCGGCGAGCCGTCGGCCATCGCGGGCAGTTCGATCTCGGCGCAGGTGCCGGCATCGACCAGCGTCCAGGCATTGCCCTGGTAATCCACTTTCGAGGTGCCGGCGCAGGTGGTGCCGGGGCCGGCGGCGCAGTCGTTTTCGCCGGCCAGCGACACGCCGAAGCACTTCTCTTTTTCCTGCGCGGTCGCGGTGGTGGTCTGGGCGGCAAGTGCGGCGGCCACGGCGCCGGCAACGGCTACGGTTTTCATGATATTCGACATTGATACATCCCTTTTGGTCATTGGTTCCAAGCATTTGGTCCAAGGCCACCCCTGCGGCGGCTGTCCCAAGCCTAAGGCCATGGTGCCCACCAGATCACTTCACAGGCCCGTGGATCACGGACGCGTAATCCGCTGTCAGGCCGGCGTGATGTCGGACGCGCGTCCGCCCGGAAAAACCCTTTGAAATCAGTCAGGGCGCCACAGATGATGTGACGCCCTGCAAGGTTCCAGCGCTGGAATGTTACAATTGCGCCGATCTTTTCGACAGCATCCTGCCCGAGATCACGACGAAATTGCGAGATGTTACAAGCCGATCAGCCCCTCACGCCGCAGTTTCGTCGGCCTGCGCCTTGGCGCCCTTACCACCGAGATCGGGTGGCAGGGCATCGCTGGCCAACGCCTCGATCATCGCATCGACCGCCGTCACCTCGGTGCGCTTTTCGCCAAGCCGGCGCACGGTCACCGTCCGTTCCTCGACCTCGCGCGCGCCGACGGCAAGGATCACCGGCACCTTGCCCAGCGAATGCTCGCGGACCTTGTAGTTGATCTTCTCGTTGCGGATGTCGGCCTCGGCACGCACGCCACGGGCCTGCAGTTCGGCCACGACCTCCTGCACATAGTCATCGGCGTCAGAGATAATCGAGGCCACGACAACCTGCCGCGGGGCCAGCCAGAAGGGCAGCTTGCCCTCCCAGTTCTCGATCAGGATGCCGATGAAGCGCTCGAAGGACCCGAGGCAGGCGCGGTGCAGCATGTAGGGCCGATGCTTGTCGCCATCGGCGCCGATATAGCTGGCGCCCAGCCGTTCCGGCAGGTTGGGGTCGACCTGGAAGGTGCCGCATTGCCAGACCCGGCCGATCGCGTCGGTCAGGTAGAAGTCGAGCTTCGGCCCGTAAAACGCGCCATCGCCCGGCTCGAGCGTATAGTCGCGGCCCACCGCCTTGATCGCGTTTTCCAGCGCGCCTTCGACGTAATCCCAGGCCTCGTCGGTGCCGACACGCTTTTCGGGGCGGGTGGCGAACTTGATCTCGAACTTCGGGAAACCCAGCTCTTCGTAGACATTGGCGAGGAAGTCGATGAACTTGGCGCATTCCTCCTGGATTTGGTCCTCGGTGCAGAAGATATGCGCGTCGTCCTGGGTAAACCCACGGACCCGCATGATGCCATGCAGCGCGCCCGAGGGCTCGAACCGCGCGCAGGAGCCGAACTCGGCCAGCCGCAGCGGCAGGTCGCGATAGGATTTCAGACCCTGGTTGAACACCTGCACGTGGCAGGGGCAGTTCATCGGCTTGAGCGCGTTGATCCGGGTCTGCGCCTTGTTCTTGACGCCGGCGTCATCGTTCTCGCCATCGCGGCTTTCGTCGACCTCGACCACGAACATGTGGTGCTGGTACTTGTCCCAGTGGCCAGAGGCTTCCCAGAGCTTGCGGTCGACCACCTGCGGGGTGTTGATTTCTTTGTAGCCGCCGGCGCGCTGCTTGCGGCGCATGTAATCCTGCAGCTGGGTGTAGATGGTCCAGCCGTTCGGATGCCAGAAGACCTGGCCCGGGGCTTCCTCCTGCATGTGGAACAGGTCCATCTCGCGGCCCAGCTTGCGGTGATCGCGCTTTTCGGCCTCTTCGAGGAAGTTGAGGTATTTGCGCAGGTCTTCCTTGTTCTGGAAGCCGACACCGTAGATCCGCTGCAGCATCTGCCGCTTGCTGTCACCGCGCCAATAGGCCCCGGCGACGCTCATCAGCTTGAAGCCATCCGCCGGAACCTGCCCGGTGTGCTGGAGGTGCGGCCCGCGGCAGAGATCCTGCCAGTCGCCGTGCCAGTACATCCGCAGCGGCTCGTCGCCCGGAATGGCGTCGATCAACTCGACCTTGTAGGGCTCGCCGTTGTCCTCGTAGTGCTTGATCGCGCGTGGCCGGTCCCAGACCTCGGTGCGGACGGGATCACGCTTGTTGATGATCTCGCGCATCTTCTTTTCGATCTCGCCCAGGTCTTCGGGGGTGAAGGGCTCGGCGCGGTCGAAGTCGTAATACCAACCGTTTTCGATCACCGGGCCGATGGTGACCTTGACGTCGGGCCACAGCTCCTGCACCGCGCGGGCCATGATATGCGCCAGGTCGTGGCGGATCAGCTCGAGCGCGGGGGCATCGTCCTTGAGCGTGTTGATGGCGATCTGCGCATCATGTTCGATGGGCCACTGCAGGTCCCAATGCTTGCCGTCGACGGTGGCCGAAACGGCCTTCTTGGCGAGCGATTTGGAAATGTCAGCAGCCACATCCGCAGGGGTGATGCCCGCGGGAAATTCGCGTGCATTGCCATCGGGGAAAGTCAGGGAGATTTGAGCCATTCAAAGCCTCCTCGTCGGTTTGGCGCCTACAAAACGCCCGGTTGCGGGTATGTGGTGGCGGCGATTTGACCCGACGGGGGCCGCATGTCAAGGCCGCAGCCCCGGCAATTTGATCCCTGCGCGGCCTACGCTACAACATGCAGGCACAGCAACATGCCGGGGGCAGGCCGATCGCCGATCAACTCTTTCACCGCATCTCCGGCGAGCAGACCGCGCCGCAAGAGGCCCGCAACGGGCTGCGCCACATCCTGGCGCTGACCGCGAGCAAACTGTCAGACGGGCTGATCGACCCCAAGCTGATCCTGTCCTGGCTGCTCACTTCGCTGGGAGCGCCGGCGGTGCTGGTAGGGCTTCTGGTGCCGATCCGCGAGGCGGGGGCGCTTCTGCCGCAGATCCTGCTGTCGGGCTGGTTGCGCCAGCTCAGGTACCGCAAACGCTTCTGGGCGGCAGGTGCCGTGGGGCAGGGCGTCTCGGCCGGGCTGATCGTTCTGGCGGCGCTCTTGCTCACCGGCTGGGCGGCGGGGCTGGCGATCTGCGCCGCGCTGGCGGCGCTGGCGCTGTCGCGCGCGGCCTGTTCGGTCAGCTACAAGGACGTGCTGGGCAAGACCATCGCCAAGTCGCGTCGCGGGTCGGTCACCGGCGCCGCGGGCAGCGTCTCGGCAGCCGGGGTGATCGGCCTCGGGCTGCTGCTGGTGACCGGCGTCTTGCGCAGCGAGGTCGCTGTTGTCATGGCCATCGCGCTGGCGGCCTGTCTCTGGCTCGCCGCGGCGGCGGTGATGCTGCGGCTGGAGGAAGAGCCCAGCGACGCCGAAGACACCGCCCGCCCGGACCTCTCACCGCTCTGGCAGGACCGACAGCTGCAGCTCTTCATCCTTGTCCGGGGCCTGCTGGTGCCGACCGCCCTGGCGCCGCCCTACTTCGTCCTGCTGGCCGCCCGCGAAGGCAGCCTGAAGCTCGAAGGCCTGGGCGTGCTGGTGCTGGTCTCGGCCCTGGCCTCCTTCGTCAGTTCCTACGTCTGGGGGCGTCTCGCCGACCGGTCGAGCCGCAAGGTGCTGATGCTGACCGGCCTTCTCGGCGCGGCCTCGATGCTGGGGGCGGTTGGCGCGGTCTGGCTCGGGCTGGCGCAGACGGTTTGGGCTCTCCCGGCCACGCTCTTTGTGTTGATGCTGGCCTATCACGGTGTCAGGCAAGGCCGGTCGATTTACCTCGTCGACATGTCGCCGCCAGAGCACCGGGCCACCTATGCCGCACTCGCCAATACCGCTATCGGCACGCTGCTGCTGGTCGCTGGCGGGCTTGGCGGGCTGGCGGCGCTGATTGGCCCCTCGGCGGCACTCTTCGCCTTCGCGGTGCTCTGCCTCGGCGCCAGCGTCGCGGCGCTCTGGCTCAGGGAAGTCGAGCAATAGGGCGTTGCCCTCGGCCCGGCGCTGTGGCCAATATCGCCGCGACAGAGACCAGACCGGAGCCCCGCATGACCGCGCCGCAGACCCTGACCACCGCGCAGAACCGCCAGATCGCCTTTTACAAGACCGAGGGCGCGGGGTCGACCGTGGTTTTCCTAGGCGGCTTCAAATCCGACATGGCCGGGACCAAGGCGGTCTGGCTCGAGGACTGGTGCCGCGCCAGGGGCCGGGCCTTCCTGCGCTTCGACTATTCCGGCCATGGGGTCAGCTCGGGCCGGTTCGAGGACGGCTGCATCGGCGACTGGGCCGAGGATGCCGAGGCGGTGATCACTGCCACCTGCGACAGGCCGCTGGTGCTGGTGGGCTCGTCCATGGGCGGCTGGATTTCGCTGCTGCTGACCCGGCGGCTTGAGACCATCGCCGGCCTCGTCACTATCGCCGCCGCGCCGGATTTCACCGAGGACGGCTATTGGGCCAGCTTCGACGAGGCCCAGCGCAGGCAGGTGATGGAACAGGGCTATTTCGACGCGCCCTCGGATTACGGCGATCCCTATCGCATCACCCGCCGGCTGATCGAGGACGGCCGCAACCAGCTGGTGCTGCGCAGCCCGCTGGCGCTGCCTTTCCCGGTGCGGTGCCTGCAGGGCACCGAGGACAAGGCGGTGAGCCGCGAGACCGCGCTGCGCCTGCTCGACCATGCCGAAAGCCCCGACCTGGCGCTGACCTTGCTCAAGGGCGCCGACCACAGTTTTTCTTCGCCGGACTGCCTGCCGCTGATCGCGCGCGCCATTGAAGAGGTGAGCGGCGCCCGGGAATGACGCGCCTCATCGTGTTGACGGACCTGCACTACACCGCCACCGCGCCGGAAACCGGCCCGGACCCCGACACACGCCTTGCCGCTGCACTGGATCATGCGCTGGCCTGTGTGCCGGATGCGGCGCTGATCGTGATTACCGGCGATCTGACCGACAAGGGCGATGCCGCATCCTACGCCCGGCTGCGCGCAAGGCTCGCCGGCCTGCCGGTGCCGGTGCAACTGATGATCGGCAACCACGATCACCGCGAAAATTTCCTCGCGGCCTTTCCCGACACGCCTTGCGACGCCGACGGTTTCGTCCAGAGCTACCGCGATCTCGGCGACACCCGGCTGGTCTTTCTCGATACGCTCTTTGCGCCGCCCTACGAATACCCCGCCAGCCATTGCGGCTGGCTCTGCGACAGTTGCATGGCCTGGCTCGACGGCGTGCTTTCCGAGGCGCCCGGCCGGGTGGTGATCTTCCTGCATCATCCGCCGCATGAGACCGGCTTTCGTGCCATGGACTATCTGCGGCTGCGCAATGGTGCGGCCTTTCATGACCTGATCGGGCGCCATGGCAATGTCGCGCTGACCGTCTCGGGCCACGTCCACCGCAACATCTCGGGCGCCCATCGCGGCACGCCGTTTGCGGTCTTCAAGAGTCCGATGCGGCAGATGCCGCTGGATTTCGAGACGCTGGATTTCCACGCCGAATGCGACGATCCGCCGGGCTTCGGCATCCTCACGCTGACGCTCGATGCGGTGCAGGTGCAGACCGAGGACGTGCCGTTGAAGTGAGCCTTAGACCCCGATCTCGGGGCCGAGGCACATCATCGGCTCCTTGTTCTGCGTCGCCTCGTAGAGCTCGGTGCCTTCGGGGTCGTCCTCGAAGCGGGCGATCAGCCGGCCCTGGCTGCCGCGGCGAAAGCTCCAGCACTGCGGCGAGGTGCTGTCTTCGTAGACAAAGCAGATCATGCCGCGGGCGTCCTCGTACCATTCGCCGTCACGGCAGCGGCCATCCAGAAACGACCAGCGAACGCGGCGACCGTCGAGGTATTCCTCGACCCCGTATTCGCGGCCGTTCGAGCCGTAATAGAGTGTCTTGCCAGTGGTATAGGCCTCGAATTCCGCCGCCGACATCTCGGCCAGCGCCGGGGTGGCGAAAGTGAGCGACAGGGCGAGCAGAAGGTGTTTCATCATGGCGCCAATCTGACAGGAGCGGGTGCAGCGGGGCAAGTCACAATCCTGCGCGGGGGCGCTGCCAAGGGGCGGCCAGCGGGTCCATGATCGCGCGCCATTTCGCCGGCCAGAGCGCGATCAGCGCCATCACCGGCAGCGAATGCGGCAGGGTGGGCATGGCGTCCTCGTCCAGCCGCAACCCGGGAAAGGCGACGCCGGGGCGGGTGTGGTGATCGGAATGTCGCGGCGCGTTCAGCATCAGCGCCGACGAGGCCGCGTGCGGTGTGTTCCAGCTGTGCTGCGGGCCGCAGGGCTCTGGCCGGCCTTTGTCGGTCATGGCGCGCGGCAAGCCGTAGTGCTGGACGTAATCGGTAATCATAAGCTGGCTCTGCACGTAGGCCGCCAGCCCGATGTGGGCGATAACCCCCGGCAGCCCGGCCAGCGCCAGCGACCCCGCCACTGTGGCGAGGCTGACCAGCGCATAGACCACATAGGGATGCAGCCCCCGCTTGCCGGTGCGGCTGCGGCGCGCGCTCTCGGCGTCCCGTCCGGCGCGGTATTCGCCGCGCCAGACCCGCCAGAGATAGCGGTAGAAGCTCTCGCGCCCGCGCGGCGAGTTGGGGTCCTTTGCGGTGCCCACATGCACGTGATGCACCAGCGGATGGGCCGAGGCATGGTGGCCATAGAGCACCGAAGCATAGACCAGCACCCCCAGCCGCCGCAGCCTGCGGTCGGCGCGGTGGATGAGCTCATGCGCGTTGGAATTGCTGACCTGGCCAAGGAACAGCCCGAAGGCAAAGAACCCGGCAATCCGCTCCAGCACCGTCGCGCCGGTCTGGCCCGCCACCAGCCAGACCGCCATCCCCAGCAGCGGCAGATGCACCAGCCCCAGCGCCGCCGAAAGCACGGTGCCGGCGGGAAACTCGGCCCCCGGATCGCCGGGCGCGGCCAGGGCGCGCAGATGGTCGAGCGCAAAGACCAGCAGCGTCAGCCAGGCCAGCGCCGCCCATATCCAGACACCCCCCCAGATACCCGCCGCAACAAGCAGCAGGACAGGCGCAAAAGTGGCAGCGGCAAAGCGGGTCACGCGGGTTTCCTTCGGTTGTGTGACGTCCATAGATGAAGATTTGGTTTCCGATAGGACAATTGAGGGAATTTTCGCGGCAAATGGCAACGCGAAAGGCGGGCGAGAGGTCGCATTTGACCTCGCACGGCGCGCCGGGGCTTTCTATGGTCGCGGCAAGTCAGGGAAGGAAACGTGATGGCACTCGACGAACGCAAGGGCGTCTGGAAATCCGGCCGCGGCAAGGGGCGGCGCACGCCCAAGGGCCGGCAGTTCGAGGATCAGGCGCTGGCCGAGGTTCAGGCGCTGCTGGGTGACCGGCCACGGCGGCGCGACCTGCTGATCGAGTTCCTGCACCTGATCCAGGACACTTATGGCCACCTCGCGGCGCGCCACCTGCGGGCGCTCTGCGAAGAGATGAAGCTTCCAATGGCCGAGGTCTGGGAGGTGGCGACCTTCTATGCCCATTTCGATCCGCTGCGCGAGGACGACACCCCGCCGCCGGCGCTGACCATCCGGGTCTGCGATTCGCTGTCCTGCGAACTGGCAGGCGCGGAGGCGCTGCGCGCTGCTCTGGAAGACGGGCTGGACCCCTCGGAGGTGCGCGTGCTGCGCGCGCCCTGCATGGGCCGTTGCGACACCGCGCCGGTGCTGGAACTGGGCCATCACCACGTCGATTTTGCCGATGTCGACAAGGTCAAGGCAGCGATTGCCTCTGGCGAGACCCATGCACATATCCCGGATTATCAAGGGTTTGCGGACTATCGTGAAGGTGGCGGTTACCAGACCCTGACCGAACTGCGCCGCTCTGGCGACTGGGAGGCGGTGCAGGACAAGGTGCTGGCGTCGGGCCTGCGCGGGCTCGGCGGCGCGGGTTTTCCGTCCGGCAAGAAATGGGGCTTCGTGCGGGCCAACCCGGGGCCGCGCTACCTTGCCGTCAATGGCGACGAGGGCGAGCCCGGAACCTTCAAGGACCGCTTCTACCTCGAGCGGGAACCGCATGTTTTCCTTGAGGGAATGCTGATCGCCGCCTGGGCGGTCGAGGCCGAGACCTGCTTCATCTACTTGCGCGACGAATACCCGTCGGTGCTGGAGATCCTCCGCCGCGAGATCGCCGCGCTGGAAGAGGCCGGCATCGTCGAGCCGGGCTATATCGACCTGCGCCGCGGCGCCGGCGCCTATATCTGCGGCGAAGAAAGCGCGATGATCGAGTCGATCGAGGGCAAACGCGGTTTGCCGCGCCACCGGCCGCCCTATGTGGCGCAGGTCGGCATCTTCGATCGGCCGACGCTGGTCCACAACGTCGAGACGCTTCATTGGGTCGCGCGGGTCTGTCGCGAGGGGCCGGAAATCCTGTCGAGCGTCGAGAAGAACGGCCGCAAGGGGCTGCGCTCCTACTCGGTGTCAGGACGGGTGAAAAAGCCCGGCGTTCACCTGCTGCCGGCGGGCTCGACCATCCTCGATGTCATCGCGGCGGCGGGCGGCATGAGCGACGGTCATGTCTTCAAGGCCTACCAGCCGGGCGGGCCGTCCTCGGGCCTGCTACCGGCCTCGATGGACGACATCCCGCTCGATTTCGACACCCTGCAGCCGCATGGCAGCTTTATCGGCTCGGCGGCGGTGGTGGTGCTGTCGGAGCAGGACAGGGCGCGCGATGCGGCGCTCAACATGCTGCGGTTTTTCGAAGACGAGAGTTGCGGGCAATGCACGCCCTGCCGGGTGGGCTGCGAAAAGGCGGTCAAGCTGATGCAGGCGGAGCAGTGGGACCAGGGGCTGCTGGAAGAGGTCAGCCAAGCGATGGCCGATGCCTCGATCTGCGGGCTGGGGCAGGCGGCGCCGAACCCGATCCGTCTGGTGATGAAGCACTTTCCGGACGAAATCTGAGCGGGGCGTGAGGGGCGCTGCCCCTCTTGGCCTGCGGCCAATTCACCCCGAGGGTATTTGTGAACAGAAGAAGGCCTTTGGGCGGTGCCTGAGGGCCTTCAGTAGTTCTTGTAGACGACGCAGGTGCATCCGGCGCGGCGGGCGTCGCGGCAGAGGTCGCTGGCGGCCTCGCGCTGCATCCGGCTGACCCGCGCCATCCAGTAGCCGGGGCGGCCGCGCACCCGGTTTTCCACGAAGATGATGTCGGGGCTGTCGCCCACCACCTTGCGGCAGCTGCGGGTGGCGCGGGTGAAATTGACGCGCGCCTTGTCGCGGCTGTCGCCAAAGGCCAGCTGTGCGCCCCATTTCGCCAGTTTCGGCTTGGGGCGGACCTTGGGGCGCAGGCTGCGCTGGGCCGGATCGACCAGAGCGAGTGTAATGGGGGCGGGTTCTGGCATCGGCTGCAGCTCTGGCAGCGGCTCGCCCCAGCGACCGTCGATCAACTCGACGCAGGCGGTGAGGAAATCGGCATCAGAGGCAAGGCGGAACTCCGGCACTTCCTGCGGGTTGTCCCGCCAGAACTCGGGCGTCTCGCCGGTGGTGACAATGACGAAATCCACCGTCGCCGGCGGTACGCCGCCCCCCGTCAGGAAACCCTCGGCCTGGGTTTCGCCGCCGGCCAGCACCAGAGCGGCGAGGCCGGGGGAGCCGTATCGTTGCTGCAGGGCGGCGAGGATGCCGGCGGTGGTCGGGATGGCCTCGGGCGAGGTGATTTCGCCGCGGTCGAGCAGCGCCCGGGCGAGGAAGGCAGGGGAGAGGCCCACGGCCAGGGCCGCCTCTTCGATGCGCGGGCAGGCCGCAGCACCGGTCCCGGCGGCCCGGGCGGCTGGGGGCAGGAGCATCAGGAGGAAACAGGCAAGGATTGCTGGCCGCATGAGGCCAATGTGTGGCGGCGGCGATTCAAGTCAACCAGACCTTTTACTGGTGACACGAAAGTTATAGGTGAAACACAAAGGAGACCTGTGCCATGTCGTTTTTCGGAAAGCTCAAGGACCGGCTTCTCAAGTCCTCGTCAAAGCTGGATCAAGGGCTTGAAGCGATTGTCGAAGAGGGCGGCGAGATTGCCGCCGCTGACCCGGATGTGACCCCGGGGCCGGACACCGCGCCAGAGCCCGCGCCGGAGGTGGTGCCGGAGCCCGATCCGACGCCAACGCCGGAACCCGAGACCGTGCCGGCGCCGGAACCTGAAAAGGTGCCGGAGCCCGAGACCGTACCGTCGCCCGATCCGGTGCCACATCCGCAGCCCGACGTCACGCCGACACCGGCGCCGACCGAGGTGCCCCAGCCTGATCTGCCACAAGGCGTGCCGGGCCCGGCCGAGACCCCGCAGGAGATGCCCGGCACCACCTCGCCGGTGGAACTGCCGATCCCCGAGACCCCGGCCGAGGTACCGACCCGCAAGCCCGGCCTTCTGGGCCGGCTGCTGAGGCGGGGGGCAGAGCCCGAAGTGCTGCGCCGCACGCTGGATGACGAGATGATCGAGCAGCTCGAAGAGCTGCTCATCGCCTCTGACATGGGAGTGGACACGGCGCTCAGGGTCACGGCCAACATGGCCGAGGGGCGCTATGGCAGGAAGCTGTCGGTCAACGAGATCAAGCAGTTGCTCTCTCGCGAGATTGCCAGGGTGATGGAGCCCGTGGCCCGCCCGCTGCCGCTTTATGCCAAGAAGCCTCAGGTTGTCCTGGTGGTGGGGGTCAATGGCTCGGGCAAGACCACGACGATCGGCAAGCTTGCCAGCCAGTTCCGCGCCGCCGGCAAGTCGGTGGTGATCGCCGCCGGCGATACCTTTCGCGCCGCGGCGGTTGAACAGCTGCAGGTCTGGGGCGATCGCGCCGGGGTGCCGGTGCTGACCGCGCCGGAAGGCTCCGATCCCGCGAGCCTGGCCTTTGACGCCATGGAACAGGCGGCGCGCGATGGCGCCGACCTGCTGATAATCGACACCGCCGGCCGCCTGCAGAACCGCAAGGACCTGATGGAAGAGCTGTCCAAGATCGTCAGGGTGATCCGCAAGAAGGACCCCGATGCGCCGCACAACACGCTCCTGGTGCTCGACGCCACCACCGGCCAGAACGCGCTGTCGCAGGTCAAGACGTTTCAGGAGCTGGCCAATGTCACCGGCCTGGTGATGACCAAGCTCGACGGCACCGCCAAGGGCGGTGTGCTCGTGGCCCTGGCCGACAAGTTCGGCCTGCCGATCCATGCCATCGGCGTGGGCGAGAAGATCGACGATCTTGCGCCCTTCGACCCTGAGGATTTTGCCGCCGCGCTCACCGGTCTCGACCGCTAGACCCCTCAGTGGGTGCCGAATATCCGTTCCACCTGTCTCAGCAGAAAGATCACCGTCACCACGATCACTGTGGCCAGCGCTGCCAGCGGCATCTGACCCGCACCGCAGCCAAGGCCCACCGCGCCCGCCAGCCAGAGCGAGGCCCCGGTGGTCACGTTCTTCACCTCGCCCTGCGCGGTAAAGATCAGCCCCGCCGCCAGAAAGGCGACACCGGCGGTCACCGCCTCGATCATCCGCAGGGGGTCGTGCTGCTGCTCGTTCTTGTCGCCGAAGTCGAGCTGGCTGATCTCGAGCCCGAGGATGACAAAGAGGCAGGCCGCGACCGAGACGAGGATATGGGTCCTGAGACCCGCGGGCTTGCGCCGCCATTCCCGCTCGGCGCCGATGATGCCGGCCAGGAACACCGCAGCCAGAAGCCGCGCCAGCGCCGCGCCGACCGGCACCACCGAGAAGTTGTTCTGAAATTCCCCGAGTATCTGCTGGAGCATGGTCCGTCTTCCTGCTGCGCCGGTTCAACGCCCGAGGCCCGGGCTTGTTCCGTAGGGGCTTCGCCCACATGCGCGTGATCAACCACGCCAGATGGCTCGACAAGTCGGGGGCCGCGGCTGTATTGCGCGGGGGAGCGGTGGCCCGGCGGATGTCGGGATCATTGAAACATGTGGGGTAAAAGAGGTTCAGATGGCTGAGACAAAACGGATCAACCCGGTGCTGAAGCAGGTGCTGGAACTGGGCCCGCCGCTGGCCTTCTTTGGGCTCTACCTCTGGCTCAAGGAGGACACCTTTGTCCTCGGCGGCACCGAGTATACCGGCTTCATCGTTGCCACGGTGTTGTTTGTGCCGATCATGCTGGTCGCCATGGGCGTGCTCTGGGCACTGACCGGGGCGCTGAGCAGGATGCAGGTGTTCACCGCGATCATGGTGATCTTCTTCGGTGCGCTGACCGCCTGGTTCAATGACGAGCGGTTCTTCAAGATGAAGACCTCGCTGGTCTACGGTTTCTTTGCCCTGCTTCTGGGGATCGGGCTGCTGCGCGGCAAGTCCTATCTGGCTTACGTGCTGTCGGATGCGATCGACATGCGGGAAGAAGGCTGGATGATCCTGACCCGGCGGCTCTGTCTCGGGTTCCTCGCGTTGGCGGTGGCGAACGAGGTGATCTGGCGCACCATGAGCACCGATGTCTGGGTCAAGATCGAGACCTTCGGCTTTCCGATCCTGCTTTTTGCCTTCATCTGGGTGCAGTTCGCCGCGCTGCACAAGTACATGGACCTGGGCGACGACAAGGGCTGAGGCCGCTCAGCCCGCCCGCTGGCGCGCCTTGCCGGGGCGGCGGCAATAGTTGACCCAGGCGGTCTCGCAATGATGCGCCTCGCCGCGGAGCACGCCGCAGGCGACATCGACGCCGATCCGCACGCAGGTCCACAAGCACCGACCCGCCAGCAGCGGACAGGCCCCCGAGGCGGCAAAGGCCCTGGCCGAGAAGGTCATGTCGGCTTGGCCGCCGAACAACCGGTTGAGCGCCAGCGAGGCCTTGAAGCAGATCACCTCGGTCACTTCGTCATCCATCACGTCGGGCGGCAGGGTGGTGCGGTCGCAAAGATCGGCGAAGGCCTGCGGTAGTCGGCGCAGGGCGGGCAGGGGGCCGCTGAGGCCTTGGGCGGCGCCGCGGCCCGGCGGTGGCGCGAGTTCATTGGACAGGGACATCTGAGCCTCTCACTACATTTTGTGTGAAGGAGTTAGAGACACCCTATGACGCCCGCATGAAGCGGCGGTTACGCCACCGTGACGGTCTTGACCCGCTGCGCGCAACGCCATATGACCAGCCCCGTGGCGATTTGTTACCGGATTGCGGGCCACGTTAAATACTCCGCTAAAAGGTCAGGAACGAAAGCCCCCCGTTCGCTTGGCCGCGCCCGGGGGGCTTTTGGTTTGGAAGGACCACAGGATGAGCAATGATTGGAAAAGCCGGACCAAGCTGGTGCACGGCGGGATTCGGCGGTCGCAATACAACGAGGTGAGCGAGGCGCTCTTTCTCACCCAGGGTTTCGTCTACGACACTGCCGAACAGGCCGAGGCGCGGTTCCTCGAGGCCGGGCCGGACGAGTTCATCTATGCCCGCTACGGCAACCCCACGGTGGCGATGTTCGAGGACCGGATCGCCGGTCTCGAAGGCGCCGAGGATGCCTTTGCCTGTGCCTCCGGCATGGCGGCGGTGCAGGGCGCGCTGATGGCGCTGGTCAAGGCCGGCGATCACGTGGTCGCGGCTCGGGCACTCTTTGGTTCCTGCCTGTTCATCCTGGAGAACATCCTGCCGAAGTTCGGTGTCGAGGTGACGCTGGTCGACGGCACCGATCTGGACGCCTGGCGCGCCGCGGTGCGGCCCGACACCAAGCTCTGTTTCTTCGAATCGATGTCCAATCCGACGCTCGAGATCGTCGACATCAAAGGCGTCGCCGAGATCGCCCATGCGGTGGGTGCGCTGGTGGTGTCCGACAACGTCTTTTCGACGCCGATCTATTCCGATGCCATCGCGCAAGGGGCCGATATCGTCACCTATTCCGCCACCAAGCACATCGACGGCCAGGGCCGGGTGCTGGGCGGGGTGATCCTCGGACCCAAGGACCTGATCCGCGGCCCGATCGAGGCCTTCATGAAGCACACCGGCGGCGCGCTCAGCCCGTTCAACGCCTGGGTGCTGCTCAAAGGGCTCGAGACGATGGATCTGCGGGTGCGTGCCCAGACCGCCACGGCGCAGTATCTGGCCGAAAAGCTCGAAGGCAATCCGGCGCTGTCGCGGGTGATCTACCCCGGTCTCGCCTCGCACCCGCAGCATGAGCTGGCGATGCGCCAGCTTGGCGCCGGCGGCACGGTGCTGAGCTTCGACATCAAGGGCGGGCGCTCCGTGTCCTTCGATTTCCTCAACCGGCTGGAGATCGCGGTGATCTCCAACAATCTGGGCGACGCGAAAACGATTGCGACGCCGCCGGCCTTTACCACCCACCAGCGGCTGCCCGATGACCAAAAGGAAACCTTGGGGATCACCCCGGGCCTGATTCGCCTGAGTTGTGGTCTCGAGGACCGCGACGACCTGCTGAAAGACCTGGAAACTGCCCTCGCGGCAGCCTTGGAAGCGGCAGAATAGTGGCGCAACGGCAAACTTTTGCGCAACACCGCGCATTTGCAGCAATTGGCTCTGGCATTTCTGAACGTGTTGGGCCATGCCTTGGGGGGACTCAAGTCTGATAGGTGAATTATGAAAAAACTGATGATCTCTGCTGCTCTCGCAGCTTCCCTGGCCGCTCCCGTCGCAGCTCAGCAAGCTGACACTGCCGCAGACCCGTTCCTGTCGACCCAAGGCGCCACCGAACTGGGTGTTGTTCTCGGCATGACCTTGCTTGTAGGCGCGGCTGCGATTTCCGACGGCGACAGCTCGTCCGGCACCGACTGATATCCGGCATCTGCCAACATGAAAGCGCCAGTTCCCTTGGAACTGGCGTTTTTGCACGTTCAGATGACTGTTCGGGCCATGGAATATTTACCTTTAGATGCTTAAATGGCTCCTGTGCCTGCGCAGAAAGGGGCCTTAGATGAATCTCCCGACACCTGGATTGAACCGCGTTCCCAGCCGTGACGAGGCCGAAGCGGCCTTTGACCTTCTCCGGCGGTATGCTGATGCAACCGGAACTTGTGCGCTGGGCTATCCCGATCTCGCATCGGAGTATCCCGCTGATTTCAGGGTGGATTCCGCCTACAAGGCCGGTTTGCCGGATCTGCAGAATGGCCCAGCCTCGCTGATCCGCGGCGCCAACCAGCCGATCCAGCATGTCGGCATCTCGAACTTCCGCCTGCCGATTCGCTATCACACCCGCGCCGGGGGGGATCTGACGCTGGAAACCAGTGTTACCGGCACCGTCAGCCTCGAGGCCGACAAGAAGGGCATCAACATGAGCCGCATCATGCGGTCCTTCTACCGGCATTCGGAAAAGACCTTCAGCTTCGAGGTGATGGAAGCGGCGCTTGACGACTACAAGGCCGATCTCGAAAGCTTTGACGCCCGCATCGAGATGCGCTTTTCCTTCCCGGTACGGACCGACAGCCTGCGCTCGGGCCTCAGCGGGTATCAATATTACGACATCGCGCTCGAACTGATCGAGAGCGAGGGCACACGCCGCCAGATCATCCATCTCGATTATGTCTACAGCTCGACCTGCCCCTGTTCGCTGGAGCTCAGCGAACATGCGCGGCGCGAGCGGGGGCAACTGGCCACGCCGCATTCGCAGCGGTCGGTTGCGCGGATCTCGGTCGAGGTGCAGGGCTCGAAATGCCTGTGGTTCGAGGATCTGATCGACCTTTGCCGGGCCGCGGTGCCGACCGAGACCCAGGTGATGGTGAAACGCGAGGATGAACAGGCCTTTGCCGAGCTGAACGCCGCCAACCCGATCTTTGTCGAGGATGCCGCTCGGCTGTTCTGCGAACATTTGCAGGCCGAGCCCCGGGTCGGCGATTTCCGCGTTGCGGCCAGCCATCAGGAGAGCCTGCATTCGCATGACGCGATCTCGGTGCTGACCTCGGGTCCGACCTTTCAAAGCGCCAGCATCGACCCGAAGTTCTTTGCCACGCTGATCCACGTCGGCTAGGCCCTTCGGGCCGCTTGCATGGTGCAAATCTGCATCGCCCGAGGCCGGAGGGCCTCTGGGCGACAGCGCATATAACCCATATGCCTCAAGCTTTTACCGCCAAACTTTCAGGCTGCGGCGCGTTCCTCGCGCGCCGCAACCACCTGTCGTCGCGGCGATGTTAACGCCGTCTTTGCCGAAAGCCTGCTACCTTGGACGCAGGGGGGAACCGCAGAACCAGATGGATGCGAGGTTCCTGATGCAGAGCAATGTACATTTCCGATTTCCCGCGCCGGGCTGGCGCCAGCGGCTCGACACCTATTTCGCCTCTCTGGGGCAGGGGATGAACGCCCAACTGCTGATCCGCGCCCGGCTGGGCGAGGTGGCCGGACTCGAGGCGCTGTCAGACGCCGAGCTGGCAGCCCTGGGCATGGACCGAAGTGACATTCCCGCCCGGGTTTTCCGAGACGTCTTTCCCCAGGGCTGAACCCGGCTTGACAGTCCTGGCACCGAGGGCCAACGCTCGGGCGCATGTTTGATATTCGGCCCGTGGGCTATGTGATCGGATTGCTGCTCGCCATTCTCGGCGCGACGATGTTTCTGCCGTTCCTGGTCGATCTGGCCGAGGGCCGCGGACATTGGCCGGTCTTCGTGCAATCCGGGCTGATCACCGTGCTGTCCGGCGGGCTGATCGCGCTGGCCTGTTCCAACGGGGTCAAGCAGGGGCTGACCATCCAGCAGACCTTTCTTCTGGTCACCAGCGTCTGGCTGGCACTGCCGATCTTTGGTGCGCTGCCGTTTGTCTTTGGCGCCACCGAGGCACGCTTTGTCGATGCGGTCTTCGAGGCGATGTCGGGGCTGACCACCACCGGCTCCACCGTCTTTACCGGGCTCGACACCATGCCCAAGGGGCTGCTGCTCTGGCGCGGTCTGATGCAATGGCTGGGCGGCATCGGGATCATCGTCGTGGCCATGGTCTTTCTGCCCGAACTCAGGGTTGGCGGCATGCAGATCTTTCGCGCCGAGGCCTTTGACACGATGGGCAAGATCCTGCCCCGCGCCACGCAGATCGCCAGCCAGATCTCGGTGATCTACGTCTCGCTGACGCTGATCTGCGCGCTGACCTACATCGCCTTCGGCATGAACACCTTCGACGCCACGGTCCATGCGCTGACCACGATCTCGACCGGCGGCTTTTCCAACTACGACGCGTCTTTCGCCGCCTTCTCGGGGCCGATGGAGTATGTCGCGGCGCTCTTCATCATCCTCTCGGCGCTGCCCTTCGTGCGCTATGTCCAGCTGATCAACGGCTCGGCCCGGCCGCTGTTTCGCGACAGCCAAGTGCATGTCTTCCTGATGGTGGTCGCCGCGCTGGTGGGGCTGACGGCGGCGGCGCTGATGCTGTCCTTCCCGTTGGGTCCCGAGCGCGCCTTCCGCGAGGCGCTGTTCAATGTCACCTCGATCATCTCGGGCACCGGCTATGCCAGCGCTGACTACATGGGCTGGGGGCCGCTCTTGGTGGCGGTGTTCTTCTTCATCGGGCTGATCGGCGGTTGTGCCGGCTCGACCGCCTGTTCGGTCAAGATCTTCCGCTACCAGCTGCTTTTTGCCTCGATACGGGTGCAGCTGTTGCGGATCCGCTCGCCCAACGGCGTCTTCACCCCGCGTTTCGAAGGCCGCCCGGTGGGCGACGACGTCCTCAGCTCGGTGATGTCCTTCTTCATGTTCTTCGTGGTCTCGATGGGCGTGCTGGCAGTGCTGCTCTCGGCCACCGGCCTCGACTTCGTCACCTCGGTCTCGGGCGCCGCCACGGCGCTGGCCAATGTCGGGCCCGGGCTGGGCGAGGTGATCGGCCCGGCGGGCAACTTCTCGTCGCTCAATGACACCGCCAAGTGGCTGCTGTCGGCCGCCATGCTGATCGGCCGGCTCGAGCTGCTGGCGGTCTATGCCATCCTCACGGTGAACTTCTGGCGCGCCTGAACGGCAGGGCTGCGTATTTGTGAAAGAGAAGAAGCAGGGGGGCGGGTCTTCTTCTCTTGCGAAAATTCGCCATGTCCGGCCGGTGAACATTAAGCGAACAAGGCTTTTCAGCGCGGGCCGGAACGGGTAAAGTCGCCCCATGAGCAGTTATGATGACATGGACGCTTTCGAGGCGGCCTCTTCCCTCTCGCAGCGCGCCATGGCGGCGCGGCCTGCGCCTTATCTCGACGGGTTGAACCCGGCCCAGCGCGAAGCGGTCGAGGCATTGGACGGCCCTGTGCTGATGCTGGCGGGCGCCGGCACCGGCAAGACCAAGGCGCTGACCACGCGGATCGCGCATCTGCTGAACACCGGCAAGGCCAGGCCGAACGAGATCCTCGCGGTGACCTTCACCAACAAGGCCGCGCGCGAGATGAAGACCCGTGTCGGCAAGCTCCTGGGGCAGGTGGTCGAGGGGCTGCCCTGGATGGGCACCTTCCACGCCATCGGCGTCAAGCTGCTGCGCCGCCATGCCGAGCTGGTGGGGCTGAAGTCGAACTTCACCATTCTCGACACCGACGACCAGATTCGCCTGATGAAGCAGTTGCTCTCGGCGGCGCAGATCGACGACAAGCGCTGGCCGGCGCGGCAGCTCAGCCATATCATCGACAACTGGAAGAACCGCGCCTGGACGCCCGACAAGGTGCCTGCCGCCGAGGCCGGTGCCTTCAACAACCGCGGGGTCGAGCTTTATGCCCAGTACCAGGCCCGGCTGAAGGAGTTGAACGCCTGCGATTTCGGCGATCTGCTGTTGCACTGCGTGACGATCTTTCAGACCCACCAGGACGTGCTCGAGCAATATCAGCGCTGGTTTCGCTACATCTTGGTCGACGAGTATCAGGATACCAACGTCGCCCAGTACCTCTGGCTGCGGCTGCTGGCGGGTGGTCATAAGAACATCTGCTGCGTCGGCGACGATGACCAGTCGATCTATGGCTGGCGCGGCGCCGAGGTGGGCAACATCCTGCGGTTCGAAAAGGACTTTCCCGGCGCCAAGGTGGTGCGGCTGGAGCAGAACTATCGCTCGACCGAACATATTCTGGCCGCAGCCGGCGGGGTGATTGCCGGCAACACCGGGCGGCTCGGCAAGGAACTATGGACCGAGGCCCAGGGCGGCGAGAAGTTGCGCCTGATCGGGCATTGGGACGGCGAGGAAGAGGCGCGCTGGATCGGCGAGGAGATCGAGGCGATGCAGTCCGGCACCCGCGGCATGCGGGGCTTTTCGCTGGATGATATGGCGATTCTGGTGCGTGCCAGCCACCAGATGCGCGCCTTCGAGGATCGCTTCCTGACCATCGGTCTGCCTTACCGGGTGATCGGCGGTCCGCGGTTCTACGAGCGGATGGAGATCCGCGATGCCATGGCCTATTTCCGCGTTGTCGTCAGCCCCGACGACGACCTGGCCTTCGAGCGGATCGTCAATACCCCCAAGCGCGGCCTTGGCGACAAGGCGCAGCAGACCATCCAGCGCATGGCGCGGGACAATGGCGTGCCGCTGGTCGAAGGCGCGCGGATGGCGGTCGAGAGCGGCGCGATCAAGGGCAAGGGCGGGGCCGAGCTTGGCAAGCTGATCGAGGGCATTGCCCGCTGGTCCAAGCTGACCCGCGGCGCGCCGATCGTGTCAGACGACGCGGTGCTCGAGGATGACGGCGCCCCCTTTGGCGCGATGAGCTATGGCCCGCCCGAGGTCTCGCACGTGGAGCTGGCGCAGATCATCCTGGATGAGAGCGGCTACACCACCCATTGGCAGAACGACAAGACGCCGGAGGCGCCGGGCCGGCTCGAGAACCTCAAGGAGCTGGTCAAGGCCTTGGAGGAGTTCGAGAACCTGCAGGGATTCCTCGAACACGTCAGCCTGATCATGGACAACGAGAGCGAAGAGGCCGGTGCCAAGGTCTCGGTCATGACGCTGCACGCCGCCAAGGGGCTGGAGTTTCCCGTTGTGTTTCTGCCGGGCTGGGAGGACGGGCTGTTTCCCTCGCAGCGCTCGATGGACGAGAGCGGGCTCAAGGGCCTCGAAGAGGAGCGGCGGCTGGCCTACGTCGGCATCACCCGCGCCGAGGAGGTCTGCACCATCAGCTTTGCCGCCAACCGGCGGGTCTTTGGCCAGTGGCAGTCGCAGCTGCCGTCGCGCTTTGTCGACGAGCTGCCGGAAGACCATGTCGACGTGCTGACGCCGCCGGGGCTCTATGGCGGCGGCATGGCGGGGCAGAGTTTCGGCTCGGGCATGGAAGCGCGGATGGCCGAGGCCAATGTCTACAATTCCCCCGGCTGGAAGCGGCTGCAGGAACGCCAGAGCCAGCGCCCGATGGCGCAGCCGAAGGAAAGCCGCAACACGGTGATCGACGCCACGGCGATCTCGAGCTTCACCCTGGGCGAGCGGGTGTTTCACCAGAAGTTCGGCTACGGCGCGGTGATCGGGGTCGAGGGCGACAAGATCGAGATCGACTTCGAGAAGGCCGGCGTGAAGAAGGTGGTGGCGCGGTTCATCACCGGGGCGGATGACGTGCCGTTCTGAGGTGCGTGGTGGGTTTGGCGCGTCGCGTCCCGGACGCGATCCGGGACCTCAAGTGTAGCGCCAGGAGCCGAGGTGGATGCCCCGGATCAAGTCCGGGGCTACGTGATTTTGGAGCCGTCCATGTGGCATTTTCGCCGTCCCGGACTTGATCCGGGACCTCAAGTGTAGTGCCAGGAGCCGAGGTGGAGGCCCCGGCTCAGGTCCGGGGCTGCGGGATTTTGGAGCCGTCCGTGTAGCGCTTTCGCCGTCCCGGACTTGATCCGGGACCTCAAGTGTAGCGCCAAGAGCCGAGGTGGAGGCCTCGGATCAGGTCCGGGGCTACGTGGTTTTGAAGCCGTCGAAGTGGCGCTTTCGCCGTCCCGGACTTGATCCGAGACCTCAAGTGTAGCGCCTGGTGCCGAGGTAGAGGCCTCGGATCAAGTCCGGGGCGCGAGCGCGATGATCCAGACACAGCGCCCCAGCCCCCAACCGCACCCCACCCGAAGGCAACCGCACATTCCCCCTGTCTCCCCGGACCGAATCCGCCTAACCTCACGCTCGCAAGGTGCCCGCATTCCGCGGGAGAATTGGGAAGCCGGTGAGAGACCGGCGCTGCCCCCGCAACGGTAAGACCGGGGGATGTGGTCAGAACCACTGGGTGTCACGCCCGGGAAGGGGCCGCATCCGCATTCCCGCCGAGCCCGGAAACCAGCCTTCGCATCAACGTCGAACCGCGGGTGGCGGGCGGGGCGCGGTCTTCGGGGCTTTGTCCCTTTGCCGTTTCCGCCGGTCTCATCGCTTGCAAGCGGCCACGGGGCGTGGCGGAAAGGACCGAAATGACCAAACATCCCTCCGGGCCAGGGGCCTGCCGATGATGCTGGCCCGCATCCTTGGCGAGTTGCGCCAGCCCGAGGCGGCGCGCGACCCCGAGGTCGCAGCCCGCGCCGGTTTCCTGCGCTGGGTGCTGTCCCTGCCGCCCGGCGCGCCGGTCCCGGCAGCCGCCACGGCGGCGCTCGCCCGCGTCAAGGGGCAGGCCGGACAATGGCCGGCGGTGGACATGTTCCTGAGCTGTCTGAGCGAGGCGCAGGTGACGGAGACATCTCTGCCCGCCCGGCGCGGTGGCGCCAGGGCGCGTCGGCGCGGCTGAACCTTGCCCTGACAATACAAAAACGGCGGCGCGGGAGGATGCGCCGCCGTCTTTCACCACCAACGCTCCTGAATGGGAGGAGACGAAGCGTTGGCTGT